>VHCW01000019.1 GCA_016871575.1 Verrucomicrobiota bacterium | reverse complement strand
CCCGCCCGACGCGGCCTCCGCAGAGGCCGTCGTCCTTTGAAACTGCTGATGACTCTTGGGCAGAGGGTTCAGAGCCTCAATCAAATCGAAAAACCATCACAACCTTTCGTACGGTGAAACAAATGGGCTAATCGCGAGAGGAAATAATCACGTCAGTGATCTGGCCGTGGACCTCATAGTTGGGGCCGGGGGACGCACCGTATTGGCCGACGTGCAACGCGCCGGGCCAGCGATCGGTCTTGATGTCACCAGCTTTCTCAGCGACAAGCTGGCCGTCCTGATAGAGCCGCAGCGTTTTGCCGTCGGAGGTCGCGCGCAGATGCGTCCACTGGTTCAACGCAACCTTGCCGCCGTCGCAGACGACGCCACCGGCGTACCAGCGCCATTTGCCGCCGATGGCTTGGAGGAACCAGCCCGCTCCTCCCCACGCGCCGCAACTGACCACGACCGGCATCTTGCCGGGCTTCTCCAACTTGACGCGGCACTCGACGGTGAGCGGATGCGTCAGGTCAAACGTCTTGCAGTGCGGCAACGTGCCGTGACCATTGTAGCGAACCACATCGTTGGCTGACGCTGCGGGGACGGTGACACTGGCGTGGCTCGGCTGGCTGCGGTCGGCGCCGGAGACGAAGATCAACGTGTAGTCGTGTTTGCCGGCGGGCGGCTCGGTGTCGGTGAAACGTCCGGCGGCAGTCTGCGCGAGCAGCGCGCCGTCGCGGTGAATCTCGGCCTCGACACCGATGGTGCGGGCACTGCGTTCCCACGTCAACAGAACCGCGCCGTTGTTGTTCACGCGGGCTTCGAGTTTCACGCCGTCGGGCAACGGCGGCGGAATGAATATCCGACTTTGTCCGGGTTCGATCTCGGCGCCGGGCATGTCCACGCGCGGGTTGGCGAGTACGGCGGCGCGGGCTTGCTGGATGGTGGCGAGCATTTTCGCGTACACGGGGTCGTTGGTGGAGGTAAAGCTGATGACAGCTTCCCCGGAGCGGTCGGGCCTGACCAGTTCGCGCTTCGCAAACATTTCAGGGGGCTGCACTGCATGGGCGTACCGGTTCCAGAGCAGGCGAATCCGTTGGCGCTCGGTCGTGACTTCCCGGTTGCGGCAGAACGAGAGGTCGCCGGCAAGCGGGGCGCGAAGGATGCGGCTCATCTGCGGATCGCGAAGATTGATCCAGTCGTTCTCGAAATAGCTGGAGTGGCATTTCATACACCCGGCGTCCTTCATCTGCATCTTGAGCGAAGCGACCACATTGCTCCAGCCGGCGGTCCTGCAACCGGCGGCGGTCTGGTCCCAACTGCCGTGGTAGAGGCCGTTGCTGTCAATCCATGCGAGCAAAAGGTCGCGCTCGGTGCGTGTGAGATTCGGGATGCGGTCCTCGTGTCCGCTGACGAGCAGCGCGGCCAGCGGCGCGGCACCGGAGCCGTGGGCGCGGGCGGGGAAGATTTGCGACGACCAGAGCGCAGTGCCGTTCATGCAGTCAATGCCGGAAATGTAGTGGGCGGTGAGCTGGGTGAGGTTGCGGTTGGCGAGGTTCTCGTAGCTGATATTGAAGAACTCGGTCCAGCCGCCCGAAAGATCGAGGCCGGCAGCGATGCCTTTGGGGCCGCCGTGGCATGAGACGCAATGTTTGTCGAGAACCGGCTGCACCATCGTCGGGTAATCCATGTAGCCGGTGCCCCAGGATTCCGTTTTCAGTTTCAACGGGGGTTTGCGGAGGTACTCGCGCGCGGCGGCCATGTTGATGGGTGTGCCGTATTTCGGTTCGTGGCAACCGATGCAGGAGCGGATCGTCCCCGGTGCCGCTTGGACGAACGTTCTCATGCTGCGCAGCATCCGGCCTTCGGCATCGAGCGCCTGCAGATAAAGAGCGCGACCGGACGGCGCTTCAAAATAGGCGGAACCACTCGCGTCCACAGGGACAATGCCGTGATAGATTTTCGCGCCAAACGCAAGGGCGGCGCTGACGAGAAATGTCTGGTTGAACGGACTGCCCCCCATTTTGCTGCCGCTGACGCGCGAGGTCTCTTCGAGAACGCGAAGCCACTTCACTTCGCCGCGGGCGACGCCGTCCATGCCGTTGTAGATGTCCTGCACAAAGAACCGCCCTGTCTTTGCTGACGGGTCGGTCGTGTCTGGCAACACCGGCGGAACACGACGGGGTTTGACGAGCATCGGCGAGTGAAGGCAGATATCCGGGTCGGACAACAAGGTGAACCGGTCGCCCCGGCGATTCATCATCTCGATGCAATTGCGTTTTGCGCCTTGCGGGCGGCCGCTGAAGATGACCACGTTGCTCGACAACGGCCACGGCTCGCACGACGCGCCCTTGTCGTAGGTCGGCTGGTCTGGATTTTCAAGGTTCGTGATCGCCTTCGGGTCGTTCTTGCCGACGCGCGGATCAATGAAGGCAATCGAACCGTACGGCGGCGCGTTGTGCTTGGTGAGCGCGCCGACGATGAGATGCGTGCCCGGCACGGCGCGCGCATCAAGGATCGCTTCCGGGAAAACCATGTTGTTGGCATAGAACGCCGTCTCCTGCGTGCCGTCGGGATTCATCGTCCAGAGCGACTGGATGGTGAGCGCGTTCTTGTCCACGTACTCCCAACGGCCAAACAGGATGCGCCCGTCCGGAAGGATGGACGGATCGAACTCGTTGACATTATTGACGGAGATTGGCCGGATGCCGGAGCCGTCGGCGTTCATCACGTGGAGGATGGCGACGCCGGTGTTATTGCAGGGCACGAGACCGCTTGCACGTGTGGAAAGAAACACGATACGCCCATCGGGCAAGTAAGCAGGGGCGAAGTCGTGCTGGCCTTTGAACTTGCCTTTGTAAAGATCACACGACGGCGCAGGGTCCGTGATCCGTCGCAATCCCCTCCCATCAATGCCGATCTCGTAAATGCTCGTGCTGCCTTCTGGTTCACCCTTGAAACAGAAGATGACCTTCTTTGCATCCCACGACAGTTCCGGGTGGTTATACACGCCGACACCGAGCGTGCCCGGCGTGCCCTCATCTATCACAGGACGAATCCTCCACGTTTCCTTTGCCTCCGACGGATTTTCCAAGACGTAAATGCCGCCGCCGCCCGGCGGCCATTTGTAACAGGTATCGTAGATGTGGATGCCGGTGTAAGAATGGTGCTTGGTGAACAGCAAGGGCGCGTCGAGCATCTGACGCATCGCGTCCTGGGCGTCCTGCGCCAGCGACACGGTGGCACCGAGCACAATCATGATTATCATGTTCATACCATACCTGTGTGGTTGTTGTAACATGTTCACGGCATCGTGGCGATGGTTTTTCTGTTGCGCCATCGGCCTCTGACCGCTATTTTGCACGCGCTTTGAGCACTTTCCCGCAATTGAATATTGGTCTCGTTGGCGCCGGCATCGTTGGCGGCGGCGTGGTGAAGAACCTCACCCGCAACGCCGGCCTCATCGCCGAGCGCATCGGCATTCGGTTGAACCTGAAATGGGTATGCGACAAGGACGCCGCGCGCCTCGCCGCGCTGCCCGTGCCGAAAAACGCCCGGACTTCCGACGCCCAACAACTGCTCGCTGACCCCGACGTGCCGGTCGTCGTGGAACTGGTCGGCGGCACCGGGTTTGCCAAGACGCTCATCCTCGATGCGCTGCGGCGCGGCAAGATTGTCGTCACGGCCAACAAGGCGTTGCTCGCGCATGACGGCGAGGAGATTTTCGCGACAGCGGCAAAGAACAAAACAAACATCTTCTACGAGGCGAGCGTCGCCGGCGGCATTCCGATCATCAAGGCGTTGCGCGAGGGATTCGTCGCCAACCAATTCCCACTCATCTACGGCATCGTCAACGGCACCTGCAACTACATCCTCTCCCGCATGAGCGCGGAGGGGAAAGATTTCAACGATGTGCTCGCCGAAGCGCAGAAACTCGGCTACGCGGAAGCCGATCCGGGGCTGGACATTGACGGCATTGACACGGCGCACAAGGCGACCATCCTCGCCTCGCTCGCGCACGGTTTCTGGACCGGCTACGACAACGCGTACGTCGAGGGCATCCGTCACGTCTCGCAAATGGACATCCAGGTCGCGCGCGAACTGGGCTACGCCATCAAGTTGCTGGCGATCATCAAGTCAACCGACGGCGCCGTCGAAGTGCGCGTGCATCCCACGTTGATTCCGCAACGGCACGTGCTGGCCAGCGTCAACGGCGTCTTCAACGCCGTGGCGGTGCGCGGCGACGTGGTGGGCGACACGATGTTCTACGGGCGCGGCGCCGGGGCCGACGCCACCAGCAGCGCGGTCATCGCCGACCTCGCCGATGCAGCGTTGAACCTGAAGTTTGGCAGCGTCGGGCGCGTGCCGGCGTTTGTGTCGCACCGGCTGCACGCGAAGCTGCGGACGATTGACGAAGTGGAGTCGCGTTACTACCTGCGATTGACCGTTGCGGATCGCGCGGGTGTGATTGCGAAGATTTCGAAGGTGCTTGGCGACGCGAAGATCAGCATCGCGTCGGTGTTGCAACGCGAATCGGAAACCAATATCGTGCCGTTGATCATGATGTTGCACACCGCGAAGGACCGGGCGGTGCGCGACGCCGTGGCGAAGATTGACCATCTCGACGTGGTGAAAGACAAGACCGTGGTCTTGCGCGTGGAAAGTTTCGAGTAGCGCCATGACAGAAATCGAACAAAGGCAGACCGAGAGTCTGCGGCGCTTGGGTATTGCTGGCAGACTGCAAATGGCGTTCAGCATGTTTGATTTCGCGCGTGAACGTTTGGCGACCTTCCTGCGCAGTCGGAATCCCAACTGGTCGCCGGAGCAAATTCAGCGTGCCATAGCCGACCGCATGAAGAGCAAACACGCATGAGCATGACCCAGCAAGAGGTATTCGAGACGGTCGTGCGGCTGTTTGATCAGGTCGGCGTCCGTTACATGTTGTGCGGTTCAGTGGCCGCCATGGCGTACGGCGAGCCTCGTTACACCAACGGCTTCGATTTCGTCATCGCGGTTGCCCCATCGAAACTCGATGACTTTCACCGCGCCTTCTCGGAGTCGGGATTTTATGTGCCAGCCGTTGACGTGATGTTGGATGAGTTCCGCCGGCACAGGCAGTTCAACCTGTTGCACAACGACACGGGGATCAAGATTGACTGCATGGTCGTCAAAGTGACGCCCTTTGGGCGCGAGGAATTCGAACGTCGGCAACTGCGTCAAGTGACAGCGACGTGCGTTGCCACTGTGGCACGGCCCGAGGATGTCATTCTTGGTAAACTCGAATACTGCAAGATGGGACAATCGGAGAAACACCTTCACGACATTCGTGGCATCCTGCGAGTGTCGGGCGCAGAAATTGACCTTGATTACGTACGCCGGTGGGTTAAAGAACTCGGCCTTGAACAGCAATGGAACCTCGTCCAACCAACCTAATCACATGGCACTGATCGTACAAAAATACGGAGGCACATCCGTCGGCAACCCCGAACGGATCAAAAACGTTGCCAAACGGGTGCTCGAAACGCAGCAGGCCGGCAACCGCGTTGTCGCGGTCGTCTCGGCCATGAGCGGCGTGACCGACAACCTCATCAAGCTCGCGAAGGAAGTTCATCCCGAACCCGATGAGCGCGAGATGGACGTGCTGCTCGCCACGGGCGAGCAGACCACGATCGCGCTGTTGGCGATGGCGTTGCACGGCCTCGGCGCGAAAGCCACCTCGCTCACCGGCGCCCAAGCCGGCATCGTGACCGACGGCGTCCACACCAAGGCCAAGGTCGCCAACATCACCCCGAAGCGCGTTCACCAGCTTCTCGACGACGGACACGCGGTCATCATCGCGGGCTTTCAAGGCGAGACGCCGGAGGGGCACATCACGACGCTGGGCCGGGGCGGCAGCGACCTCAGTGCCATCGCCATCGCGGCGGCGGTCACGGCGGATGTCTGCGAGATTTACACCGACGTGGACGGCGTCTATACCGCCGACCCGCGGATCATTCCCGACGCGAAGAAGATTCCCGAGATCAGCTATGATGAGATGCTGGAGATGGCCGCGCTCGGCTCGAAAGTCATGCAGGCGCGCTCGGTCGAGTTCGCCAAGAAATTCAACGTCGTCTTTGCCGTCCGCAGCAGTTTCAACAACAACCCAGGAACCATCGTGAAAGCCGAAACAGCCAAAATGGAAGATGTCGTCATCCGCGGCGTTGCCGTGGACAAGAAACAAGCCAAAGTCACCATCGCCGGCGTGCCGGACAAACCGGGCGTGGCCGCGAAAGTCTTCAAGACCATCGCGGACGCCCACATTAACATTGACGTCATCGTGCAGAACGTCAGCGCCCAGGGGCACACGGACATTTCGTTTACCGTGGGCGACACCGATGCCGCCAAGTCCGTGAAGGTGCTCCAGCCCGTCGTCAAAGAGATTGGCGCCAGCGGCGCCACCTCCACCGGCGACATCGCCAAACTCAGCGTCGTCGGCATCGGCATGCGGAGCCATCCCGGTGTGGCGGCGAAGATGTTTGAGACGCTGGCCAACGCGGGCGTGAACATCGCCATGATCTCCACCAGCGAGATCAAAATCAGCGTCATCATCGGACTGGCGGACGCGGACAGGGCCGCGCGCGCGATTCACGACGCATTCAACCTTTCGAAGTGATGGAGACCACCATGAGCGAGACAGCCAAACTGGAACTTGATGGAAAGGCATACCAGCTGCCGGTCATCGTCGGTTCCGGCGGCGAGCGGGCGCTTGATATTTCCTCGCTCCGACAGACCGCCGGCTGCATCACGCTGGACGACGCGTATGCGAACACCGGGGCATGCCAGAGCGCCATTACATACATTGACGGCGACCAGGGAATCCTCCGCTATCGCGGCATCCCGATTGAAGAACTGGCGGAACATTCGACCTTTATCGAAACTGCGTTCCTGCTGATTTACGGTCGCCTGCCCGTGCGGGCGGAAATGCGGCGCCTTTCGGACCTCCTGACGCAGAACGAAATGATTCACGAGGACATGAAGTTCCACTTTGAGGGGTTTCCGCCCAATGCGCACCCGATGGCGATTCTGTCGGCCATGATCAATGCCAGCAGTTGTTTTCACCCACGATTGCTGGAAGGATACAGTCCCGAACACTTCGACCTGCAGGCGGCGCGACTGATGTCGAAGGTGCGGACGATTGCGGCTTTCGCCTTCCGCAAATCGCGCGGCTTGCCGATCATCTATCCAAAACCGGTTTACAAGTACACGGCCAACTTCCTGCACATGATGTTCAGCGAGCCGTACCAGGACTACGACCTCAAGCCGGAAGTCGTGCGCGCGCTCGACCTGATCTTCCTGCTCCACGCCGACCACGAGCAGAACTGCTCGACCACCACCGTGCGGATGATCGCCAGCGCGCAGGCCAATCTCTTCGCCTGCGCCGCCGGCGGCGTCTGCGCGCTCTGGGGACCGTTGCACGGCGGGGCCAACCAGGCCGTCATCCAGATGCTGGAAGAAATCCACACCACCGGCGATGACGGTTCCAAGTTTCTTGCTGCCGTCAAGGACAAGAGCGATCGCGCGCGATTGATGGGCTTCGGCCACCGCGTCTATAAAAACTACGACCCGCGCGCCAAGATCATCAAGGCGCAATGCCACAAACTGCTGCGCCAGTTGAAGGCGGATGACCCCCTGCTGGCAATTGCGCACAAGCTGGAGGAAGCCGCGCTCAAGGACGAGTATTTCGTCTCGCGCAAACTCTATCCCAACGTGGATTTCTACAGCGGGATCATCATGCGCGCCATCGGCATTCCCGTGGAAATGTTCACGGTCATCTTTGCCATCGGGCGAATGCCGGGCTGGATTGCGCACTACAAAGAAGTCATGGATCGCAAGAACGGCCGCATTTACCGTCCGCGCCAAGTGTACGTCGGCCCGCTGCTGCAGTCCTACGTCCCCATCGAGCAGCGCGCTGACTAGCCGGTCAGCTTCAGAAAGTTGACGAGAATCCGCCGGCCATCCTCCGTCAGGATGGATTCGGGATGAAACTGGACGCCCCAAATCGGAAGCGACCTGTGCCGCACGCCCATGATTTCGCCTTCCGGTTTTGTCTCGGCGGTAATCTCCAGGCATGACGGGCAAGTCTCGCGCTGGATGAGCAGCGAATGATACCGTGTGGCCGTGAACGGATTCGGCATGCCCGCAAACAGGTCTTTTCCGTTGTGATGGATTGGCGAGGTCTTGCCGTGCATGAGACGGCCGGCGCGGACCACTTCGCCGCCGAACACGTGGCCGATGCATTGGTGACCCAGACAAACTCCCAAGGTGGGGATGGTCGGGCCAAATGCCCGGATGATGTCGTTCGACAGTCCCGCTTCCTTCGGCGAGCAAGGCCCCGGTGAAATCAGCAGCCGACCGGGGTTGAGCGCGCGAATCTCATCAAGAGTGATTTCGTCGTTGCGAACGACGCGCATCACCACGCCCAGTTCGCCCAGGTACTGGACGAGGTTGTAGGTGAAACTGTCGTAGTTGTCGATGACCAGCAACATGGCGCCCGTCTCAGGCGAGGCCGCAACGCATCGTGGCGGCGCGAATCGTGTTCCGCATCAACATCGCAATCGTCATCGGGCCAACGCCGCCCGGCACCGGCGTCAACAGTCCCGCCTTCTCTTTCACCGCATCAAAGTCCACATCACCCACCAACCGGTAGCCCTTCGGCGCGGTCGGGTCCTCGACCCGATTGATGCCGACATCAATGACCACCGCGCCCTCGCGCACCATTTCGGGTTTCACAAACCGAGCCACGCCAATGGCGGCAATCAAGATGTCAGCGCTCCGGCAAATCTCCGCGAGGCCCTTGCTCCGCGAATGCGCAACAGTGACCGTCGCATTCGCGTTGCGCGCCTTCTGCGAGAGAATCAACGAGACCGGCCGCCCCACGATCCGGCTCCGGCCAAGCACCACCACGTGCGCGCCCTCGACGGCCACGCCGCTGCGCGCAAGCAACTCCTGCACGCCGGCCGGGGTGCACGGAACGAAGCCGCTCGGATCACCCAGCGCAACCTTGCCCACGTTGAGCGGATGAAATCCGTCCACGTCCTTCGACGGGGCAATGGCGGCGAAAACGGCTTCCTCGGAGATTTGCTTCGGCGTCGGCGACTGGACAAGAATGCCGTGGATGTTCTCCTGCTGATTGAGCCGGTCAATCATCGCCAGCAACCCGGCCTGCGCGGTGGCTGACGGCAACGCGATCTTTTCCGAGTGCATCCCGAGACGGGCGCACATCTTGTCCTTCGAAGCAACGTAGGCCGCGCTGGCCGGGTTGTCGCCCACGAGGATGACCGCAAGACCGGGCGTCAGCCCGCGGTCGCGTTTCAGGCGCGCGACCTCGGCGGCGTTCTCCGTGTTAATCTGCTCTGCAATTTGTTTGCCGTCAATCAGCGCTGCGCTCATCGCGATCCTTTCACCAGACCGGTTCAATCCGCTCGACAGCAATGATCGGATAACGCTCGCCCCGCCGCCAACGCAGATTGCCGAGGACGCGAACGTGTTTCCCCTCAAATTTGTCCAGTTCCGACAGCGACATCTCAAGATACGCAATTCTGTATTGTCGCCGCTCAAACATCAGCGTCATCAATTCATACGGAGCCCCCGGTGTTCCCGATCGTTTGACACCCGACTCGACCGACTGGAAAATGCCATCGCGCACAACATAATACTGCAACGTTTCCGGCTCGGTTGGCGCCGTCGGGGTCTGCGGGAAGACCGGAGCCGGCGTGAGGATCGGCTCCGTCGGCGCTACCGCTGCCGGTGGTTCGGCCACAGGCGCTGCCACAGGGGCGGACACGACTTCATTTACCTTCGGCGCAACCGGTGGCGCAGGCGTCAACGCCGGGACGATAACCGGGGCCGCCAGGGGCGCCGCCTCTAGATATTCAGACGCCACCCAACCGCTGCACTTTGGCGTCGGCTTGATCTGCGTCCACTCACCGGCCACTTTGACGACGCTGACCTTTTCTCCTTTGGCGAGTTTGCCGACGTCCTTGAAATTGGTTCCGGGACCGGAACGGATGTTGACGGCGTCGCCGGCCGCCTTGCCGTCGGCGATCAGTTTCGAGAGAACGTAACACTTCGCGCTGGCCGGGAGCGTAATCCGCGACCACTGCTGCGTCTTGCCACCCTCGACCACCGGTTTCGTTTCAAGAACATTCACTTCATCGCCCTTGTTCACTTGCGTGATCAGTTCGGCGGTCAAGCCGGGACGCGCACGCAGATTGACGTTGTTGGCCTTCAGCAGGCTGGCCGCAGGCTTCGCAAATGCCACGGCGGCGGCAAGGCTAATCGCACAGCAAATGATGCACTTCTTCATCGGTCAAATACCTCCATTGTCCTGGTTTCAGGTTTCCAAGCTTCAAATGTCCAATCTCCACACGGACCAGACGCTGCACGGGATGCCCGACGGCGGCCATCATCCGGCGGATTTGTCGTTTCCTGCCCTCCCGTATCGTCAGCACCAGTTCACTCACTTCGCGCCCCGTTCGCACCAATGTCACACTGTCGGCCCGCAGACGTTCCCCCTCGCTGACGATCCCATTGAGCAGCCGCGTGTTGGTCTCGGCCCCCCAAGCACCGGCGACGTGCACACGGTATTTCTTTGGCCTTTTATAGCGAGGATGCGTCAGTCGCAAGCTAAAACTGCCGTCGTTGGTCAACAATAGGAGTCCCTCGGAATCCGCGTCGAGTCGTCCGACCGTGTAGAGCCGCGGCAAACCCGTCGGCAAAAGGTCGAGTGCCCGCCTGCGGCCATGCGTGTCGTGGCTGGTACAATGAACGCCTCGTGGTTTATGCAGTGCAATATACAGTTTGCGCTCCGCTGCGGCCGGTCTGCCGTCGAACTCCACGCGGTCGGTGCCCGCATCCACCTTGGTTCCCAATGCGACGACGATTCGCCCGTTGACCGTGACGCGCCCCTCCTGGATGAGCCGATCGCAGGCGCGTCGCGAACCGGCGCCCGCCTCGGCGAGGAATCGTTGCAGTCGGACGAACACGTCGCGCCGCCGCGATTATTCGGGCTTGGTTTTGGGGAGGCCGAAAACGCGTTGGCCTTCCTTCCAACGGCCTTGTTTCTTGAGCGTTTCGACGCGCTCGAAACGCTTCAGCACGTTGCGGCGCGTGGTAATCTTGTTGGCGGATTTCAGGCTGGAATGTTGTGACATGGTCAAAACCTACTGTTTCTTTGGTTGTTTGAGTTTTTCGATTCTTTCTCGCGCGTCCTTCGCGAACTCCAGTTTCTTACCAGAAGCCAGGTATTTTTCAAAATGTTTTATCGCCGTCGCCGGCGCGCTCTCTTCGTGGAGCAACCCGAGTTTGAAATGAATCAGGTGGTAATCCGGACGCAACTGGAGCGCCTTCTCGTACGCTTTTGCCGCGTCTGCGGCTTGTTTCAAGTTGCGGTATGCATCGCCCATTCCGCTGTACGCATGCGCGTATTTGTCGTCCTTGGCGATGGCTTTCTTGTAACAGACCAGCGCGGCCTCGAAGTCCTTCCCGGCGGCGTAGATGTCGCCCATGGCATTGTTGTAATAGGGAACAGAAGGGTCGTCATCGAGCGCTTTTTGCAGTAGCCGTTTCGCCTCCGGAAGTTTTCCTTGCGCAAAATGGCACACCCCGAGACTATAATAGGCATCGCCATTGCGGCGCCCCGCCTTTTCCTCCAAATTCACAAACGTCTCCAGGTGTTTCTGCGCGGCCTCCATTTCACCGTCCTCCTTGAGCAGCACACCCAGGTTATGGTGTGCCCGTCCAAAATTCGCGTCGCACGCCAGCGCTTTCTCATAAGCTTGTTTCGCCTCAGCGCGCTGGTTGCCTTCGTCGTAGCGCACTCCCAATTGCGTCCAGACATCAGCATCGTTCGGCATCAGTTCCAAATAGCGCTTGTAGTGGCCAATCGCTTCGTCCATCTGCTTCAACTTTTCACAGACCACCGCGAGATTATAGAGCGCGTCGAGATGTTTCGGAAACATCTTCAACGCGCGCTCGTACTCGCTCTTCGCGCGTGGCAGGGAATTCTTCTCAACAAACTGGTTCCCCCGCATCACATATTCGTTTGCATCGTTGACGGCCCGCTTCTCGGCTGCGCTCAATTCCGCCCCGCGCGCCGAGGACAACGCCATCAACACAACCATCATCATCACGATCCATTTCATCATCTTGCTCCTAGTTTCTGCAACGCTTCAGTCGCCTGCTTGACGACCGTGCTCGACGGACATTCACGCGCCAGTTGCTCCAACGCAGCGCGACCCTTCTCGTTTTGCCCAAGCGCCAGCCGGCTTAGCCCCAGACAATACAACGCCTTGTCCTTCCGCGCGAATGCCGGCCAACGCTCCAGCAACTGCTCGTAACAATACGCCGCCTTCGCATGCCGCCCTTGCTGCCCCAACACCACGCCCAGCGCCAACAACGCATCTGCGGTGTGTCCCCTGCGGTTTGACTCGTCATGCGCAATCACATTCCGCAAATGCGGTTCCGCCAAATCCTCACGCCCTTCGTCCAGGCACAGCGCGGCCACCTTCCAATTGGCCGTCACGTCTGACGGGGCTTGCGTTGCCTGTTGCTGCAACTCACGGAACGAGTCCGTACCGCGTTGCGCCTGCGCCATCCGGGCGAGCAATCGTTCTTTCTCCACCATCCCGGCCGCGCGCGACAGTTCCCCGCCCTTTCCGTCCAACAATACCACCGTTGGCACGCCGCGCACATCATAACGTCGCGCCTGTTCCCCGTGCACCGCCGCGTCCACGCGGGCGCAGACAAACTCCATTGCCCGCCCGGCCACCTCGCCCGCCGCCAGCACACCCGACTCGAACTGCCGGCAGTACGCCGAGTCCGGCACGAAGAAATACGCCAACACCAGCCGCTTGGATTTCCGCGCCTCCTTCAGTGCCTCGTCCAGGGAACGCCACCACGTCACCTGTCCCCGCAATTTCGCCAGCGATTCCGCTGCCATTTCGCGCACCGGCGCCGAGGCATCCGACTTCACTGCCGTTTCCAGCCACGACACCGCCTCGCGCCGTCCAGATTGACCAAGCGCCAGCGCTGCCGACCAACGAACCATCGAGTCGCTGTCGTCCCGAAGCCTGGAATGCACCAGTTCCAGGTCCGCGTCCGCATCGCTGACACGCAACAACCCCGTCACCGCCATCTGGCGCGCCTCGCCGTTTGCCGAGGCAATCATCACTCGAAACTGGTTGACCACCCGTTCACCGCCGAGTTGCGTCAGCCGATCGGCAGCCTCTGCTCGCGCCTCGTCGTTTCCGGAACGCAGTTGACCCAACAAATCATCCACCACATCGCCGCGCGCCGTTCCGAGCAAACAACAAAACGCCACCGACATCACGGCGTCGCGCAACCATTTCAAGTACCGCTTTTCGCCCCGCGCCACCGACAAAAAAATAATTTCCGGCACTTCATAGCCGTGGGCCGCCTTGATCGCCCGCATCACCGACGGCGCCTTCGCCCCGGTCGTCTTGATCAACAAGAGGCATTCGGCGCTCCGTTCGAGTTTCCCCTGCCACCAGTAGTGCGACTCAATGACGGGAACAATATTCACGCACGCGGCCAATTTCGGCTCCAGAACCGCGCGCGCCAGCGCGCGCGCTTCCGCCCTCGACGCACAGGTCACCATGCCAACCAAATACCGGCTCATGAGGTCTCCTTGTCCACGATCTGCAGCACCTCCGTCAACCGATGAATCACAAACTCCGCGTCCTTTGCCCACGGCGGCAATACGCTGCCCTCCACAAACACCGCGCTCCGGGCGCCCGCGTTGCGCGCGCACAACACATCCCACTTGTAATCGCCGACCATCAGGAGCTTGCCCGGCTTCGTGCCCCAGCAGCGGGCAATCCGTCGAATCGGCTCCGGTGAAGGCTTGTGCGGGCCATCCTCACGACTGAAGGAGATGTCAAACTCCAAGCTGAGCCGCCCACACACGAGATCCACCGAACGGCGCGAGTTGCGAGTGAGCAACGCCGCGGGCAACCGCCGCTGTCGCAGCCCGCGCAACACGGTGCGCGCGCCGCGGTTGAGCTTTGTGCGCGCGGCCGCCTGCTTCTCGTATTTCACAATGATCCGCATCAACCGGGCCTGCTCGGCTCCGCGAACGGCGTCGAGGTGATCCAGCAAATCAACGTCCCCGACGTTTGCCTCGGCTTTGATCTTGTCAAAGTCGAAACACATCGTCGTCAGGGTGCCGTCCATGTCGAAAATAACACCGTCAATGGCCATAAAGTCGGCGCAGTAAAGCCCAACCCGCGAACAAAATCAATGATGAATACCCTTCGGCCGGCCAGGCGCGGCTTTTGATTTGCATTCGTCCTGCTCCGTGGCTAAGTTCCCGCCGTCCTTTTCAACCCAGGAGAATCACATGGCCGCAGCCAGCAAGAAAAACAATTTCAACGTCCGCGATCTCTCACTCGCTGAGTGGGGACGCAAGACCATCGAGGTTTCCGAGCACGAGATGCCCGGCCTGATGGCCATCCGCGCCAAGTACGCCCCCCAGAAACCGCTCAAGGGCGTCCGCATCACCGGTTCGCTGCACATGACCATCGAGACGGCCATTCTCATCGAGACGCTCAGCCAACTCGGCGCCTCCGTGCGCTGGGCGAGTTGCAACATTTTTTCCACGCAAGACCATGCCGCTGCCGCCATCGCCAAGGCCGGAATCTCTGTCTTTGCGTGGAAAGGCGAAACGCTTGAAGAATACTGGGAGTGCACCCTCGCCGCGCTCACCCACCCCGGCAACCTTGGGCCGCAACTGATCGTGGACGACGGCGGCGATGCCACCCTGCTCATCCACAAAGGGTACGAACTCGAAAACGGCGATAACTGGGTCAACACCGCCAGCGCCAGCCACGAGGAGCAAGTCATCAAGAACCTCCTCAAGCGCGTCCTCAAGGAGCGCCCCGGTTTCTGGCACACGGTCGTCAAAGACTGGAAAGGCGTCAGCGAAGAAACAACCACCGGCGTCCACCGTCTCTACCAGATGCTCGAAGCCGGCAAACTGCTGGTGCCGGCCATCAACGTCAATGACTCCGTCACGAAATCCAAGTTCGACAACCTGTACGGTTGCCGCGAGTCTCTTGCCGATGGCATCAAACGCGCCACCGACGTGATGATCGCCGGCAAAGTCGCCGTCGTTTGCGGGTATGGCGACGTTGGCAAGGGAAGCGCGCATTCCCTGCGCGGATTCGGCGCGCGCGTCATCGTCACGGAGATTGACCCGATCAACGCGCTTCAGGCGGCGATGGAAGGCTTCCAAGTGGCCACTGTCGAGGATACGCTCGGCAAGGCCGATCTCTACGTCACGGCCACCGGCAACTGCGACGTCATCACGCTGGAACACATGCAGAAGATGAAAGACCAGGCCATCGTCTGCAACATCGGCCATTTCGACAACGAAATCCAGATTGACCGCCTTAACAAAGCCCCCGGCGTCAAGAAGCTCAACATCAAGCCACAGGTGGACAAGTACACTTTCCCCGGCGGCCACAGCATCTACGTTCTGGCCGAAGGCCGGCTGGTCAATCTCGGTTGCGCCACGGGACATCCGAGTTTTGTCATGTCCAACAGCTTCACCAACCAATGCCTTGCGCAGATGGATTTGTGGAAGAAGAAAGACACGAACAAGGTTGGTGTCTATTGTCTCCCGAAGAAACTCGACGAGGAAGTCGCGCGCCTGCACTTGGGCAAAATCGGCGTGAAGCTCACCAAACTCTCGAAAACTCAGGCCGACTACATCGGCGTTCCCGTCGAAGGGCCGTACAAGCCCGATCACTACCGGTATTGATTCGCCTTCAGAACCGTTCGCGGTGCAGCACTTCCTGAAGAGCGCGCTTCGGAGGCACGGAGGCCGGTTTCGCAGGGCGGCCAATGGCGACCAAACCGATTAGTTTCTGGTCGGGTGGCGCGTTGAGCATCTGCGCAACGGCGGCGCAATACGGTTTCTTGTCGCCGGCCACCCAGCAGGAGCCGAGGCCGTGTGCGTGTGCGGCCAGTAAGATGTTCTGAATGGCGGCGCTGCCGTCTTCCAAGTAGTACTTCACGTCGCGGCAGAACAC
Organism: Verrucomicrobiota bacterium; assembly: GCA_016871575.1. Taxonomy (GTDB): domain Bacteria; phylum Verrucomicrobiota; class Verrucomicrobiia; order Palsa-1439; family Palsa-1439; genus CAIKAP01. The sequence continues at coordinate 42,545 of VHCW01000019.1, read as the reverse complement.
CACGATGCAGACCGGCGCCTCGGCAATGAAACGCCCCGTGTCAATCATGTCAGCCAGTTTCTTGCGCGTGACGGCGTGGGTGACAACAACGAACTCCCACGGCTGGATGTTTCGCGCCGTCGCGGCGAGACGACCGCAATCAACGATGTCCTCGATGATTGACGGGGAAACCGGATCGGTCCGGTAGGCGCGGACGCTACGGCGGGTTTTCAGGGCGGCGAGCGCATCCATTAGAGGGAAAGCAGGTACTCCACAAGGTCATCGAGTTCCTGCTTGCTCAGGTTCGACGTTTTTCCGTGGCGGTCGCCGGGATTGAAGGTCGTCAACACTTCCATCACCGTGGCTGCGCGCCCGTCGTGCAGGTACGGCGCCGTTCGCCAAAGCTCGTTCAAGCCCGGTGTGTCGAAGGCCCGCCCCTTGTCCGGACCGATGCCCGTGCCAATGTCGTATTCGCGCAGGTTGGTGAAGTACGGCCCGCTGTGGCAGTCACCGCAATTCGCCTTCCGGAACACGTTCCTGCCCCGGCGCGCCGACGGACTGAGGTCGCCGCGCACCAAGTGCGGGCTGGGAACGGGCGTGAGCGCCTTGAGGAATTCATCCACGGCCTTGCTTTCCTCTTCCGGCGGAAGGGCAAATTGAATGAACTTGAACCCGGAGCGGACAGCCGCCTCCGCGCCTTCACGAACACTCAGGCTCATGGACGGCGGAGTCTTGTGAGTGTAAAGCATGTTCTTGGTGTTTTTCGGATTGCCGATGCCGTCGTTGAGCAAGTCCCAATTCAATCCGTCCACGCGAATGTCGGGATGACAGGAGACGCAGCTTTGCCACTTTTGGAAACAACGCTCCGCATCGTGGAAGATCATTTCGCCGCGGCGCACGACCGTCATGTCCGGTTGGCGCCCCAGTGACAAGGACTGGGGACGTGTGGTCGCAGCCGGGTCAATATCCACTGCTGCCAGTGTCCCGGTGAAATACTCCGCGGCGTACACTTTCCCGCCGGCGATGGCGACTCCTCGCGGACTGTTGCCCGGAAGCCGGATGCGACGACGGATCCCCACGAGGAACGTCAAGTCGCTTGGCACGTCGCTGTAGCTGCCGGTGACCTCGGTGACTTTCGTCCCGGCAGCGGCCTTGGCGAGCCGCTCATGCAATGCAACCCGGTCAATGATACTCAGTTCATGCGACCCGGAATGCGTCACACACAAATACTTGCCATCAGCCGTGCAAACCACGCCCCACGGGTTGGCCGCGCCCATCTCGACTTCGTCCAGCAACACCGTGTTCACCACCTTGCGTTCCATCACGTCTATGATCGTCAGGCCTGCGGTGCACATCCAGCCGCGTTCCAGTTGCGTGGTCGGCAGTTGGTAGTGCGCGAGGATGTGGGTGACGTAGGCGTACTTCCCACAGGGCGAGACGCAGACGCCGCGCAGCGACATCGAACCGTCCGGCAACGACAAGTCGGCGACGACCTTGTTCGAATCCGTGTCAATGACCGACACGACTGCAGCGACATAGTTGCTGGTCGCCGGGGCGGTCGGCAGGAGGTTGGCGACGAAAACCGTCTTGCCATCCGGGGTGACGGCGAGCGCCACCGGCTCGCGCGGCACCGGAATGCGGCTCACTTCCTTGCCGCTCTTCAGGTCATAGACGCCAATATTGTTGTTAAACCGGTTGGAGACGTACAGCTTGGCGCCGTCCGGCGAGACAGCCACTGCGGTTGGCGTGTGCCCCGCGGGCAGACGGTTGACCACCCGTCGGCGCGCGACATCAATGACGTGAATCTGCCCCTGCGGTTCAGCGCCGGCGACATAAAGGTGGGTGCCGTTGGGGGCAAACACAAGGTCAGCCGGCGTTTGCGACAGGCTGATCGCCCCGGCAACCTTGCTGGTGCCGATGTCAAAAATCGTCACGCGCTTGCCCGTTGCGTCGCTGATATACAGCGCCTTGCCGTCGCGGCCGGGCGCGAGCGCCACCGGCGACAGGTACGGCGCGCCGAAGACCTGCTGGCCGGCGAGAAAGCACAGGACACCAATTGCCAGGAAAGGATGGAGCGTTTTCATAGTTTTGATGTAGAACAGACGGTTGGGGTTTCGTGTCATTCAGAATTATTTCACCTCTACGGATGCAGTCTGACGGACGGGGCCGTTAAGGGCATCCGTCTCGCCGATCACGCGGAAGCTGGTGTTGTACACCTTCTGCCACGACGGATAGCTGAGACGGAACGCCGAGCGCGCCCGGTGCGGACGGTCATAGAACGAACCACCGCGTGCCACGCGCTCACCGGCGGCGGCGAGATCGTTGCGGCCATCGTTGTCGCGGTACGGATACGCGAAGTACAACGACCGGGTCCACTCGGCGGCGTTGCCGTGCATGGCGCACAGGCCCCAGGCGTTCGGCTGCCAGCGGTCAACGTTGTCGGTCACGACGGCGCTGTCGTTGACGGTCGGGATGCTCGGCAGCCACTTCGGCGAATCGCGCTTGCAAAGCTCGGCCAACCGCTGGTCGGCAAGATTGGCCACCCTCGCAAAGTCCGCGCCGACGTCGCCGTAATTCATCGCGGTCGCCGTCCCCGCCCGGCAGGCGTACTCCCATTGCGCCTCGGTCGGCAACGCGAACTTCCGGCCTGTCTTCTGGCTGAGCCACGCACAGAACTGCTGCGCCTGTTGCCACGTCACGCGGACCACCGGCTGTCGGTCGCGGTTGGCGGGTTCGCCGCGCACCGACTGGTCCTTGTTGAAATGGCTGATGTACCCGCTGTCGTGGGCCGGGTCGAACTTGCGGAACTGTTCATTAGTGATCTCGAACTTGCCCATGTAAAACGCCTTCTCGATGCGCACCTGGGTCTGCGGCGCTTCATCGGCGTGGCCGTTCGCGTCGCCCATCACAAACTCGCCCGCCGGCACCAGCGTCAACACCATCGGCGCGCCGTCGAGGTCAATCGTCAGTTCCGTCGGCAACCCCGCGGCGCTCTGGCGGCGTTTCGCCTCCGACTCGTCAAACGGCCACCCCCCGGCCTTCACGTCCGCCGCTGCGGCGCGCTGCACCGGCGGCGGCCTGACAAACGCGACCGGTAGCGGTTCCGGCGTCGGATACACTTCCGGGTCGTCGCTGATGCCGGCGTACAGCTTGCGATACTCGGAGCGGAGCGCGTGCGGCCCGGTGATCTTCTGGCCGCGATGTTCAGCCCAGGTGCCATGGCACGGTACGTTCAGGTCCACCCATGTCACCAGACGGCTCCAGGCGTCGGCGTCAAGCGTCACGCCGTGGTGGCCCTTTCGAAGCATCTGGAACAGTTCGCTGGTGCTGACGTGATACTCCATCGGCGCCAGGATGTGAAAATCGCTCTCCGGCCCCGGCCGCCGCACGTAGGGCATCAAGGCGGCATACGACGCATCAAACGGGAAGGCGCCCTTCTTCCGGTTCAATTCATACGGGGGCTGGTCGGCGCGGAAGTTCGGCATCGCCGCATTCTTCCCGTCGTGGCAGCCGGCGCAATACTTGTCGAGCACCGGTTGGACTTCGCGCCGAAAACTGAATCCGCGTTCCGGGCCGTTCCACGGCGCGATCGCTGAGGGCGCGCGCCGCATCGCGAGGCTCGGCTTGGCGGGCGGCCCCGAATTGACCGACTCGTGGCAGCCGACGCACGAGGCGTTCTCGCCCGGCATGGTGACGAACCAACTTCGCATCAACGCGACCGCTTCGCCGCGTTCGTTGAGGGGCTGGATCGCGATGGGCGTGTTGGCGGGCACTTTGAAATTTGCCGAGCCGTCTTCATACACCGGCACGGTCCCCATGATGCGATGCACGTCCCACGGCCCGTCAATGCCGACGTGAATATGCCCGCCCATCCCCCAGTAACCGTAATGAAAATTGAACAAGCGAAGCGATTTCACTGTGCCGCGCGGCACGCCCTTCAACCCCGGCCCCGCGTACACGTCGCTGAGAATGACGACTCCGTCCTTCGCTTCCGGGCGTGTGCGGTCGGGCAACACCTGCGGTTTGGTCCGGGCGACAAACGGGATCGGCTCGAACATCGCGTAGCCGTCCTCTTCGAGAAGGCAAACCATGTTGTCGAAAATGTCCACAAGGTAAATACCCCATTTCGATTGCGCCGTCGGCTGGCAGGAAACGAGGATGTATTTCTCGCTCAGCGGATACGGGTGCAGGAACTTCGGCCACGAGGCGTCCACCAACGCATCGCGAATGACCGGCTCAACTTTCTTGCCATAACCGGGAATCTTCTGGACCGCCCCCGTCGCCTCGAACCGTCCCTTGCCGAGATCAAAGAGCACCAACTCGCCCATTCGCGCCACGCCGTGGTGGCCGGAAACGATGCCGACGAACTTCGATGTCGAGCCGGGAATCTGGCGGGCATAAAAGATCGAGTTCGGCCAGTAGGAGTTGCTGCCGTAGAGCGAGAGTTGGCCGGTGCCGTCCGGGTTCATGCTCATCAACAGCCGCGTGAAATAATGCGCCGTGTCGGAGTACTCCCAGCGCGTGTACATCACCCGCCCGTCGTTGATCACGCGCGGATACCAGTTCTGATCCTGGTCGAACGTGAGCATCCGCACGTTCTTGCCGTCGGCGTCCATGCGGCAAAGGTTGGCGACCTTGTCGCCACCGCCCACGCACGGCACGCCGTGGATGTTCATCGTCGAGTTGAAAAGAATTTTTCCGTCCGGCAGATAACAACCGTCGAAGTTGTCAATCTTGGGAATCTCCGGCGTCACTTGGCGCAACCCTGAGCCGTCCGCCTGGATCTCCCAGAGTTGCCAGGCGTTCTTCGCGGACATCGAAAACATCATCCGGTCGGCGTCGAAATGCAGGTCCACGTCTCCCACGAACACCGGCTCCTGCGGGGTGAACAACGTCGTCACCGTCCCCCCCGGCCGCACCGGCGAGAGCACCGCGATTTCGTTCTCATAGCCCGTCTTCGGCAACGACGCGTTGCTCTGCCAGTTCTGCGGCAGACCGAGTTGTTTGCCCGACTTCTTCCCGCCCGGCGCCGTTGCGTCGGCACGCTTCACGAACAGCAGACGCTCGAAGTTCAACAGCGGATTCGCCAGCAACGCCTCGCGCTGGAGCGCACGAAACTGATCGGGATCCTTCACCGCGTCGAGCCGCTTCAGGAACTCCGCGCCCCGCGTGAACTGTGCGGGGAAGGATTGCGACAGGTCCTCGATGGCCATCCGCAACGCCGGCACATTGACGACCGGCGCTGACGGCGGGACGGAACCCGCAGCAAAATAAAACCCGCAATGCCCACTGATATTGAATATCTTCACGAGCAGCCGGTTTTCGCCCATCGTGAGGGGCAACATCACCTCGTCTTGCGGCCCCCCCACGCCGCGCGGCACGTTCTTGGAGTGGATCTTCTTGTTGTTCAGCCAGACTTCCATCCCGTCATCGCTGCCAAAGTGTGCGGTGATATTTGTCGCGGCTGTGGCGGAGAGCACGCGATACAGATAAGTGGAGGACGATCCGGGAGCGGTCAACTTGTGGACCTTGGCATCAATCCATTCGGGATGTTGCGACCAGATCGCCGCGCCGTTCTCGTCTTTCGCGGCCAGTTCAACAGCCCGTTCGGGAAACAAGGCTTCGCCGAACCCCTTCGCCTTGAGCGGGCGGGTCGCGTACCAAGGGCCGAAGCTCACGTTCGCCGCGCCCCACGCGCTGGCAACGCTCAGCAAGCTGATTAGCAACAAAAACCTTGGCATCATACCATGAGCTGAAAAATGCAGGTTCAGACTATAGCGGGCGCCATTCCCAACGACAAGCTATTCTTGAAATTCCATTCTTGAAATTCCAAGGATAAAGAGCGACCCAAACGATTGCCAGTTGGAATCATATAGTGCAATGGCTTCGGGAAGTCAATCTGCTCAGGGAAGGCGCGGTTGCGTGTGCGGCTTGACCTCGTACAAAGGGCGGATTCGTGCGGGTATGGCGCGGAGAGCTACAGTCCCTCGCGGTGTTGGAATCACTCTCCACTACCCCGGCAAGGTACTTTCCAAGACCTCGTTGGCCGGTGTCTTGTGAGCCACAGGTTGCACGTTCTATTGAGTAACGGTAGGCCACCCCACCCCGTACAAGGAGTCTCCTACCGGCTGGCGTCTTGGTGCGGGTTACGATGTTGCTCGCTCTCGGCAATGGTGATCCCCGGAATTGAGGTTACTTGACTATGCGCGTCCAGACCTTCGTTGAATTGGCTCAGGTACTCGAAGTCTCACGGCAAGCCCTCTGGCGTTACCGGAAGCTCAACGGCTCTCCCCGACCGTCCAGACGCGGGCATGATGTAGAGGCGTGGCGGGCTTGGATTCGAGCCTACCGGCCACCGGAGCCAACGATTGAGGAGTTGGCGGACATGATAGCGGCAGACCACCCGGCAGCGGAGCGGGAGCAGGTACGAGCGCGAATCATCCGTGAGTACCGGCAGTTCCTCAGCGACCTACCGGGCATCGCGGAGAAGGTGAACCGGGAGTTGGAAGAAGCCCTCGCCGGTGGCTCTTTGTAGATTATACTTGCACGTTCAATTTATGTGTGATAGTTTCTGCCATCATGCAAAAGACAGAATCACGATTGGAGACATTAGACGGCAGCTACAAAGCGGCAGACCTCAACAAGCTCGTTGGCCTCAGCTACCGGCAACTCAACGATTGGGAAGAACGGGCGGGCATCGTGACCTCAGAGCGGGAATCCGCAGAAGGTTGGCGGAAGTTCACGGCGGAGAAGGTTATGGCGTTGGCGGTATGCGCGGCGGTGCGGCGTCAATTCTCGCTCCCCCTCGAAGATGTAGGCCATCTGTACCAGTGGCTCACCGGCAGGCGCAAGGATAGCGTCCAAGACCTCGTTGGCGGGTTGGCTGAGGAGAAGCTCGAAGCGATGGAGAGCAACCCGAAGATTGCGGCTCTGCTCAACCTCACCGGCGCGGAGCGGAGCGCGACCCTGAGCGACAAGGCCAAGAGCGTGTTGTACCGGGAGTACCTCAACGCCAAGCTCAACGTGCTCTCCACCCGGCCAATGGTGCGGGCGTACACGCTGGCGGCTATCGGGTACACGGTGTACCTGCTCACCGATCTACACGGCTCTCCGATGATTCTGACTGAGGAGCAGCTTGTACGTTGGCTCGCTCAACGCAACCTCTCCAAGCCCTCAATCCTCTGCCCGCTCAACCCGATTCTCAACGAAGTGCTCACGAAGGCGGACAAGTCCCGGTTGGAGTTGGACAAGTTCGCTCCCTCGTTTTGGAGTCTCTGGCAGAAGCTCAACGAGCGACCCGACCTCACCGCTCAGGAGCGGAAGGTACTCGCTCTGATTCGAGAGCGGGCGTACCAGAAGGTGACAGTAACCGTCAAAGGCGGCGACGTGATCTACGCGGACTCGGAGACAGAGGAACAGGTACAAGAGGAACAGGCGGCGCGGATTCTCGACGTACTCAACTCGAAGGCATACGAGACGATGACCGTCCACGTCCGCGACGGCAAGGTGATTCAACTTGGACGTAAGAGCAGACAGAAACTCAGCGCGGTAACAGGATAACCCTGAGCCATGCGGAGCAACCAGACACAAACCCGAAGTGACAGGATAACCCTGAGCGGACGGCAGCGCGGCGCGGCTATGCGCCAAAGGTTGCCATGCTCACGTTGGAGCGGTGCCGGGAGATTCTCGGCAAGGAATGTACGTTGTCGGATTCAGAGTTGGAGCTACTCCGCGACCAGTTGTACGGGTTGGCGGACGTGGCAGTTGAGGCGTTCGTTGACCAGCGGCAGAGACGCGGGAAAGCCTCTCCCGTTGCGTACAAGCCCGAAATCCGGGCGATTGACGGCGGAGACGGGCTTGGACACGGCCAAGACCCCGTTGCCTTCCAAGACGCGGCGGCTCTGCTCTCCCCGGATGACCGGGCGGAGATTGAGGAGCGAGCGGCCATCATGGAGTTGGACGGCGGGCTTGACCGCGACCGGGCAGAGCGATATTCCTTCTCCGACCTCTGGCGACGGAAACACAAAACCCAAAGATAAGGAGAGCAGACAATGAGAACTAAAGCGTTGTTGATGGGTCTGGCGTTAGCAGTGGCGAGTGTATCGGCAGAGGATTTGGTGGTCGGTACAAACCGTCTAGAGGGCGTTCGTTCGTATGGTCCGGTGAACAACGGAAAAGTGCCTGTGTTCCATAGTCGCGGCGTGACGACTGTGTCAGTCTTGGAACTTCCGCAAAGTGTGCAACGCAAATTGGGAATTGATTCTGAGAAGGCATCCGCAATGAAACGCGCTGCTCTACAGGAACAGGCGAAGAGCCTGCCGCCATCTCCCGATAAGTACGGCGAGAAGATGCCGCTTCGCATCGTTGGCGGTGAGGTGTATGACTTCAGCAGAATAATCGCGTGGGCGAACACGGCATACGAGGCGGACTTGGCGCTGGGGCCGAGAGTCAGCGCAGGTGACCGTTTCGGCAGAATTGGTTTGGGCGTTGGGCGAAATGAGAAACTCGAACTTCTTCAGGCCAAGCGCTCGTTGCTGAATCCTCAGAATGAAAAGTGGTCTCAGTTTCTTATCAGAGGTAAAGTGCTTCAGGTTCTTGCAGACGGGATTCTGGTGGATTGCGGCTCTCGCAACGTATTCCTTCGGAATCATCCGCAGAAGGCAAAACTGGTTGACGGTGCGGAGATTCATGCTGTCGCAATCCCAGTCGCACCATATTCCTACGTGAATACAATGGGAGCACGCACAACCGTTGCCGGTTATGACTTCGGGTTGCTGCCAACGGGCACAGTAACCAAGGCAGTTCAACCTCGCGCACCGGAGAATTGAGGAGACAAGGCCATGATGCGAGCGGTGATCTACTGCCGGGTGTCCACTGAGGAGCAGGTAAAGAACCTCTCGTTGCCAACGCAACAGAAGGCGTGCGCGGACTACTGCTCCCGGCATGGATTCGACGTTGACCGGGTGTTCGTGGAAGAAGGCGAATCCGCCAAGAGCGTCCATCGCACAGAGTTTCAGAAGCTCTTGGCGTACTGCCGTGAGAACAAGGGCAAGGTGCAATGCCTCGTTGTCTATAACCTCTCCCGCTTCTCCCGCAACACGCATGACCACCTTGCGGTACGCGCCCTCCTCAGCGGCTTCGGAATCAGTCTCCGCTCCGTCAACGAGCCGATTGACGAAACATCTACCGGCAAGCTCATGGAATCCATCCTCGCCAGTTTCGCACAATTCGACAACGATATCCGGGCGGAGCGGACAGCAGCAGGAATGAAGGCGGCGTTGGAAAAAGGGCGTTGGCCTTACAAAGCTCCGATTGGCTACCTCAACGCCACCGGCAAGGATGGAGAGCCAACACTGATTCCCGACCCCGACCGGGCGGATATGGTGCGGAAGGCGTTTGACCTCTACGCCAGCGGATTGCACACCAAGCGCGACGTGCTCCGCATGGTGACAAACGAAGGCTTGCGGACTGCGAAGAAAAATCTGCGCGTCACTCCGCAGACCTTTGACCGGCTCTTACGGAATCCGATCTACAGCGGAAAGCTCGTTGCATTCAACGGCAGCGTGCGGACACGCGGCAGCTTCGAGCCTCTGGTGACTGAGGAGACGTTCAATCGAGCGCAAGCGGTGCTCAACGGGAAACGGCTCACCGTGACCCCTCACCAGCGGAATAACCCGGAGTTCCCGCTCAGGGTGTTCGTGCGGTGCGGCGATTGCGAGCGACCGTTGACCGGCTCCAAGTCCACCGGGCGGAAGGGCGTCAAGTATTCGTACTACCACTGCCCGAAGTGCGGGAAGGTGCGGGAGCACAAGGTTGAGTTGGAGCGGCAGTTCGTGGAATACTTGGAGCAGCTACAACCGAAGGCGGAGTACGTGAAGCTCCTCAACGAAATCGTCTTGGACGTTTGGAAAAAGAAGCAGGTGGAAGCCATCGCTCAGACAACCGCTCTTGACCAGCAACTCACCGATCTACAGGAACGGAAGCAGAAGCTCGTTGACGCCTTCGTGTACCGGCAGGCGATTGACCAAGCGACCTATCAGCGGGAGTTGGACAAGCTCAACGAGGAAATCACGTTGGCGGAAATGGCGGCTCACGAAGCGAAGCTTGAAGCCTTTGACGTGGAAGCGGTGCTCAACTCCTCCGAGTACGTCCTAACCAACGCGGCGCGGCTCTGGATGGAGTTCCCGTTGGAGCAGAAGCAGCGGTTGCAACGGGTGCTATTCCCCGCGGGCGTCACGTTTTTCGAGAGCGGATTTAGAACCACCGCAACCAACCTGATTTTCAACCTCTTACAACAGCCTCAGCCCGAAAAAGCACGAATGGCGACCCCAGCGGGATTCGAACCCGCGTTACCGCCGTGAAAGGGCGATGTCCTGGACCGGGCTAGACGATGGGGTCACCGAAAAGCGCGGTGACTATAACGAATAAACTCCGTTTGGCAACGGCGAAGTTGCGCATCACACCGCCAGGATTTCCTTCTCCTTGTGTCCCAGAACCGTGTCTATTTCCTTGATGTATTCGTCGGTCCTGTTCTGGATTTCCTTCTCGGCATGACGGAGGTCGTCCTCGGTGATCTTCCCTTCCTTCTGCAATTTCTTCGCGGCGTCCATTCCGTGTCGCCGCTCATTGCGTATGGCAATGCGGCCGTCCTCTGCCAGTTTCTTGACGTGCTTGTCCAACTGTATGCGCCGCTCTTTGTCCAGTTCGGGAATCGGAATCCGTATGAGTTTACCGTCGCTGACCGGTTGAATGCCGAGCGAGGAGGTTTGAATCGCCTTGACGACCGCCGGGACAACGGTCGGATCCCAGGGCTGAATGACAACCAGCCGCGGCTCCGGCGTGGACAGCCCGGCCAACTCGCGCAATCGCATCTGGGCGCCGTAGGCTTCCACTTGGATGTTTTCCACGAGCGAGGTGGACGCCTTGCCCGTGCGCACGGTGGCGAATTCCTGATGAACGACCTCCAAGGTCTTCATCATCTTCTCTTCCATGGTGTCGAGGACTTCTTGCAAGCTCATGGCCGACAGATTAGAAAGTCCAAGCAAGAATGTCAATCACTCGCACACTGCTTATAGATGCCGACGACACGCTCTGGGAGAACAACATCTACTACGAGCGGGTCATCGCAGAGTTTGTCGCTGCGCTCGGCCAACACGGCGTCCCTGCGCACCGCGCGCATGAGACGCTCTGGGAAACCGAGATGCGCAACGTGAAGATCACCGGCTACGGCAGCAACGCCTTCTGTCAATCGCTCCACGAAGTCGCCCGCGAACTCGGCGTCACCGACCTCGAACTGCAAATCAGCCAGTGGGAGAACTTCATCCTCCATCACCCCATCGAACTGATGACGGGCGTCCGCGAGACCATTCCCCGGCTTCATGCCTGCAATCGCCTGATCCTGCTCAGCAAAGGTCGTGACGACGAACAACTCGGCAAACTCCGTCGCTCGGGGCTTGAGCCGTACTTCCACGTCACTGAGATCGTCTTCGACAAAACCGTCGCCACCTACCAATCACTCATCGCCAATCACCGTTTGACTCCGTCCGAAACATGGATGATCGGTAACTCACCGCGTTCGGACATCAATCCCGCAAAAGCGGCGGGACTCGGCACGGTCTTCATTCCCTACCACACCACATGGCAACATGAAGTCGAGGAAATAAACGCTGACGGCGGCGAGACGCTTGTGTTAGAAACCTTCGCTCAACTCGCCGACCATTTTATCAAGGAGATACCATGAACAATATTCCCGTCCTCTGCATCACCGAACAATCGCTTGCCGCCGGGTACGAGAAGGCGCTCGTCGCGCTTCACGAACACGGCACCCGGTTCAAGACGCAGTACGACAAACCGGGCGACCCGCTCAGCCTCGATTGCACGCTCAACCTCACCGTGCTCGACCCGCTCGCCGAGCCGATGATTCACAAAGCCTTCCCCGGCGGGATCGAAGACCTGCGCGAGTACGTGCTCGAAGTCCAAGGCATCAAGGATCATTGGGTCAAGAACATGAACGACCCGAACGATACACGCTGGGAATACACCTATCATGGTCGGCTCGCTCAATACGGCACGTGGAAGGAGTCCGACAAACGCATCGGCCCGTTCAACGTCAACCAGATCGAAGCCGTCATTGCCAAGCTTGCCAAACAACCATTCACGCGCCAGGCGCAGATGATCACGTGGATGCCGAACATTGACCTCGACTGCTACGACCCGCCCTGCCTCCAATCGCTCTGGTACCGGCTCATGGAGGACGACGGCGTGTATTGGCTCAACTGCAACATCCGGTTCCGCAGCAACGATGCGTGGGGCGCCAGTTTCATGAACATGTTCGGGTTCACCATGTTCAATAAGGAGATTATCGCCGCCGGGATCGAGAAACGCCTCGGCAAACCGGTCAAACTGGGACGGCTGAACTGGCAGGCTGATTCCTATCACATTTACGGCAAGGACATCGCCGACGCCAAGGCCCGTCTCTTTGACCGCATCGCAACAACAACCTTGGAAGATCGCAGCTACCGTTTTGACGATGAGATGATCGCCGAGATGTACCACGAAGCCGAAGCCAGCGTCCGCGCCAAGATCGCCGAGTACGACCGAACGCATTGATCAGAAAATCCGAAGCACGAAATCCGAAATCCGAAACAAATCCGAATGTTCAAATATTAAATGGCGCCGTCTTTTCGTTGCAGCGGGTGTCTGTACAGACGAGTCATCCGCGTGCAGGCGTCGAGCGATTTCTTGCCTTCGTCGTTCGTCCAGACTTCGTCGTAGATTGCTTTCGCAGGTTTCCCGCGCAACTTGCGTTCTTTCAGAATTGTCCCGTCCGCTTTGCAAGACAATTCCCAGAAACGTGGTGGTTGGTTTCGGTTCACCCGGTTGCTCAGAATCACCAAAACTGTTCGTCTGTTTCTCGTTTTATTCATACAAGGACAACGGTGCTGTATCCGTCAATAACAACGACGTCCGGCTATGGCGACAAAGTCAATCCGTGCAGGTCAAAACCGGTCCAGTTCTTGGGCGCGGGCTTGAGTTCAAGCACACATTCACCGGCGCTGGGAATCGTCACTGTACCCAGACGGATTTGCCGCCGGTCACCGACGGCGACGGCAGGCACATTGACCGACACCGAGGCCTTGTCGAGAACCAGATTCAACCCTCCCCCACCCTTACCGGAGATTTCGGCGGTGACCGTGTACACGCCGGGCTTGTTGGCCATGAAATTCCACGATAGACGGGACTCGTGCGAATCCCACTGCGTGACTTTCGCGTTGGCTCCCTTGCCTTCCAAGCGGGCGTGGGCGCGCAAGCTGTTGTGAATGTCCGCCCATTCGGCTCCCAACACAATTTTTCCATCAGACTGCGGTTGTGGCAGGCGGCGTTCCACTTCAAGCGGGCCGCTGTACCGAAGTTCAATCACGCTGACATGCGCGTCCGGCGCTTGCGCCGGCACGGTCAACGCCACGTCGCCATTGTTCGCAGCCGCATTCAACTTTGCCTTGGTGGCAAGCAACCGGGCACTCGTGACGCGGTTGCGCAGGCCGGGCACCACCAGTTGTCCATCCGACGGCCAGTCGAAGACGTGCAAGTAAAGCGTGCCGCCGCTGCGACCGATTTTCTTGGTGCAACGTCCCCACGTGAGGCGCGCAAACGGGCTGGCTGTGGTGCCGTAAATGGATTCGCCGTTGCGTTTCATCCACGCACCGATTTCCTTGAGCCGTTGAATGCTGGGGGCAGGGATTTCGCCTTCGGCCGTGGGACCGACGTTGAGCAGGTAATTACCTCCTTTGCTGACGATGTCCACGAGGTTGCGGATCAAGACTTCCGTGCTCTTCCAGTTCTGGTCGTAGCTCTTGTAACCCCACGTGTCGTTCATCGTCATGCAGGTTTCCCAATCGCGATCCTTGAACCCGGTGGCGGGGATGTGTTGTTCAGGCGTCTCGGTGTCGCCCTTGAAATCGCCGCCGAGCCGGTTGTTGGTAATCAGACCAGGTCGCAACGCAATGAGATCGTGCAACGGCTTGGCGCGCTCCGTCGTCATCCACGCGGGCGTGTCCCACCAGAGGATGTCGGGCTTGATGCGCGTGAGAATCTCGCGGGTCTGGGGAATGGCAATTGTTCGGAGATAGTCGTCGAAACTTCCCTTGTGCGCTTCATCCCAACCTTCGCCTTCCTTGTGCCGGGATTTCGCCCCGCCGGGATGCGTCCAGTCCTGGGCTTGGGAATAATACGTCCCGAACTTCAATCCTTGGCGGCGCGACGCCTTGGCGAGCGGCCCGATGAGGTCCTTGCCGTACGGCGTCGCATTGGCGATGTCCCAGTCGGTCACGTCGGAGGGAAACAACGCAAAGCCGTCGTGATGTTTGGCGGTAATGACGATGTATTTCATCCCCGCTTCCTTTGCCAAGGCGGCCCATGCGTTGGGGTCGTACTTGACGGGATTGAACTGCCGGGCAAAGGCGCGGTACTCGGCGACGGGGATCTTCGCGTTCAACATGATCCATTCGCCGATCCGCGGAATCTGTTCGCCGCGGTACGTTCCCGCCGGTACGGCGTACACGCCCCAGTGGATGAACATGCCGAACTTGGCATCGCGCCACCAAGCCATCCGGGCGTTGCGTTGCTGCGGGGTTTCGGGAGCCGCGCTCATGGCGGGCGTCACCGCCATCAAACCGAGCAAGAAGCCGGTGAGGATTGTTTTCATAACTTGTTCTCTGTTACGCTTTGTCGCTGACAATGGTACCGATGGGTTTGCCGCAGATGGCGCGCTGGATGTTGCCGCGCTTGAAGAGGTCGAAGACGAGAATGGGAATTTTGTTCTCCATGCACAGGCTGAAGGCGGCGGCGTCCATCACGTTGAGCCGGTTCTTCAGCGCGTCCATGTAGGTCAGGCGGCTGTAGCGTTTCGCCTTCGGGTCTATCTTCGGGTCGGCGCTGTACACGCCGTCCACTTTTGTGGCTTTCAACAACACGTCAGCGCCCATTTCGCTCGCGCGCAACGCGGCGGCAGTATCCGTTGAGAAATACGGGTTGCCCGTGCCGGCGCCAAAAATCAGGACACGTCCCTTTTCCAAGTGCCGCATGGCGCGCCGACGGATGAACGGCTCCGCCACGGCGCGCATTTCGATGGCAGTCTGGACGCGCGTCGGCACGCCGGCGCGCTCCAGCGAATCCTGCAAGGCGAGCGCGTTGATGACGGTCGCCAACATGCCCATGTAATCGCCCGTGGCGCGGTCGAGACCGCGCTTGCTGCCGGCGATGCCGCGGAAGATGTTGCCGCCGCCGATGACGATGGCCAGTTCGACGCCGATCGCCTTGACCTCCTTGATTTCCTGCGCAATCGAGTCGCAGGTCTCCGGCGAAATGCCGTGTGTGCGGTCGCCAAGCAACGATTCGCCGCTGAGCTTGAGCATCACCCGGCGATATTGCGGCGTCGGCATGGCGTTGGTGTTACTTGATTTCCTCGCCAACCTGCCAGCGGGTGAACCGTCGCACCACGATGTTCTCGCCCAGCGTCGCGATCCTGGCCGTGACGTGGTCGTTGATCGTGATCTCGGGGTTCTTCACAAACGGCTGTTCCATCAGGCAGACGGTGGAGAAATACTTGTCCAGTTTGCCCTGGCAAATCTTCTCGATGGCTTGCGGCGGCTTGTCCTTGACCTGCGCGCGGTAGATTTCCTTTTCGCTCTCGATAATCGCGGCGGGGACATCTTCGCGGCGAACATAAAGCGGGCTGGCCGCGGCAATCTGCTGGGCGATGTCCTTGACGAGGTCGCGGAAGGATTCGTTGCGCGCGACGAAGTCGGTCTCACAATTCACTTCGAGGAGCACGCCGAGTTTGCTGCCGTGGTGGATGTAGCTGACGACACAGCCTTCCTTGGCGGCGCGCCCGGCCTTTTTACCGGCGACAGCGATGCCTTTCTTGCGGAGAATCTTCTCCGCTTCGTCCATGTTGCCATTGGCTTCCGTGAGGGCTTGTTTGCAATCCATCATTCCCGCGCCGGTCTTTTCGCGCAGGGTTCTGACTACGTTGGCGTCAATCTGCATGATAATCTCAATTGGGTTGGTTGGCTTGGGTTGGTTCGGGTTGGATGGCAGGCTCAACAGGCACGGGCGCGGCGGCAGGTTCCACTGGCGGCGGCGGGATTCGTTTGCCAAGTTCGCCTTGTGCCTCGGTAATGGTGTCGGCAATGATTTTCGTGATGAGCTTGACCGAGCGGATGGCGTCGTCGTTGCCGGCGATCGGATAGGTGACCCAGTCCGGGTCGCAGTTGGTGTCCACAATGGCGATGATGGGCACTTTCATGCGTTGCGCTTCGCGAACGGCAATCTCCTCGTGCATGATGTCCACAACGAACATGGCGTCAGGAGCATCGTCAAGCTGGGCAATGCCGTCGAGGTTGCGATGAAGCTTGTACTGTTCGCGGCGGAGCGTGGCTTGCTCCTTCTTGGGCAGTTGCGCGCCTTCCGGTGACGCGAGAAGCTCGTCAATCTGTTTCATCCGGGCGACGCTTTTGCGAATCGTCTGCAAATTGGTGAGCGTGCCGCCGAGCCAACGATCCACGACGTAGGGCATCCCGGTGCGAATGGCGACCTCTTTCAGCTCTTGTTGCGCTTGTTTCTTGGAGCCGACGAAGAGAACCTTGCCGTTGCCCTGCACCACGTCGTGCAGGAAGCCGCAGGCGACCTGTATCTGCGTAAGGGTTTTGTTGAGGTCAATGATATGAATGCCGTTGCGCGGGGCAAAGATGTACTTCTTCATCTTCGGGTTCCAGCGTTTGGTCTGGTGACCGAAGTGCACGCCTGCGTCCAACAACTCCTGAACTGTTACGTTTGCCAATGTGGCCTCCTGGTTGCATTCCGCGCGACTTTCGACCGGCGGAACATCCCGCCTGACAGCACGGGATTGTGATTCATTGTTCTTGTGTCCTGAATACGTCCGGGACGGTTTCCTCCCCGATTCTTTCGGAGCAGGGCTGCGCATAGTACACGCGAAATCCTTCTTTGCAAGCGCGATTTTGCGTTGATTTTCCGTTGCCGTAACAGGACCGAGGCCGTACAGTCCCCCAACAATGAAACTTGCTCTTGCCCAAATCAACACCACCATCGGCGACCTGCGCGGCAACGCCGCCAAAATCCTCGATGCCTACCGCCACGCCGCCAGCGCCGGGGCGGAATTGGTCATCACACCCGAACTGGCCATCACCGGCTATCCGCCGCGCGACCTGCTCGCCAAACGGCGGTTTGTGGACGACAACCTGCGCGTGCTCGACGAACTCGTCCCGCAAATCGGCGATACCGGACTGATCGTCAGTTACGTGGACCTCAATCCCGACGTGTTCGGCAAACCGTACTACAATGCCGCCGCCCTGCTCCAGCACGGCCAGGTCGTCGCGCGCCGGTTCAAGACCCTCCTGCCGACGTACGACGTCTTCGACGAAGATCGTTATTTCCAACCCACCCCGCGCAACGAACCTGTCGGATTCGGCACCTGCCGGCTCGGCATCACCATCTGCGAGGATATCTGGAACATCGAACGCTTCGCGCCGATCCGTTACTCGCACGATCCGCTGGCCGACTTCGCGCACGCCGGGTTGCGCCTGCTCGTCAACCTGTCTGCCTCCCCCTACCACATCGGCAAAGGACGGTTGCGCCATGAATTGCTCCGCGGCGTCGCGCGCCGCTATCGCGTGCCGCTCGCCTACTGCAACCTCGTCGGCGGCAACGACGAACTCATCTTCGATGGGCGCAGCATGGTCTTCGACGCCAACGGCAACCTCCTTGCCCAAGGCAAACCCTTCGCTGAGGATCTGCTGATCGTTGACCTCGAAGCGCCGCCCCAATCGTTCCAGCCGCGCGAACCGATCGCCGGACTTCGCGACGCCCTCGTGCTTGGCCTGCGCGATTACGCCCTCAAGTGTGGTTTCAAGAGCGCCGTGCTCGGTCTCAGCGGCGGCATTGATTCCGCCATCACCGCCTGCCTGGCTGCCGAAGCGTTCGGGAACGAAAACGTCCTCGGCGTCTCCCTCCCCTCGCAATTCTCCTCGCAAGGCAGTCTTGATGATGCGCGCGACATCGCCCACAACCTCGGCATCCGGTACGACGTCATCCCGATCCAACCCGCCTTCGAGCAGCTCAAAGCCACGCTGAAACCCGCCTTCACCGGCCGCCCCGAAGACGCCACTGAAGAAAATCTCCAAGCCCGTGTCCGCGGCACGTTGCTCATGGCGCTCTCCAACAAGTTCGGCCACCTCCTCCTCACCACCGGCAACAAGAGCGAGATGGCCGTCGGCTATTGCACGCTCTACGGCGACATGAACGGCGGCCTCGCCGTCATCGCCGACGTGCCGAAAACGATGATTTACGAGTTGGCGCGCTACATCAATCGCGACCGCGAGATCATTCCCCAATCCAGCATCACCAAACCGCCCAGCGCCGAGCTTCGTCCGAATCAGACGGACCAAGACACGCTTCCACCGTACGATGTCCTCGACGCGATTCTGAAACGCTACATCGAAGAGAACAAGAGCGCCGTCGAGATCATCAACGAGACCGGCTACGACGAGAAACTCGTCCGAGACATCGTCCGCAAGATTGACCTCAACGAGTACAAGCGCAAACAAGCGCCCCCTTGTCTTCGCGTCACGACAAAAGCTTTCGGCATTGGCCGCCGCGTCCCCATCGCCCAGCGGTATGTGGAACGATAAAAAGCCCATGCTTAAGACTCTCAGTCGGATTCAAGTGTTGTTGGGCGTTTTGCTCTTGTTGCCGCCGGCGTATTTTTTCGGACGCGCCCGCCCGGAGTTGAACCGCGTGGCGGCGGACACGCTGGCGCGAGGCGAGACCATCGCGCGCTCGTTACAAAGCGGCGCGGCGTTGACGGAATCGCTGGCGGACACTTTTCAGAACGTCGGCCTGAAGGCCGGCAGCATTGCGGATACGCTGGCGAAGATTCCTTTCAGCGATTGGGTCGTTTATCTCGGCCCCACCGCGAAGGCTTCGCGCGGCATCAGTGAACACTGCCAGCAAACCGCGCACACACTCCGCGAGTCCGCCGCGAGCCTCGGTGCGGGGCGGGAAACCCTGCGCGACATCCCGAAAGCCATCGCCAGCCTCTCGGAGACAGCGACAGTCCTCTCGATCATCGCCCTGCTCGCGGGTGCAGTGGTCATCCTGAATGGCATCCAACTCATGGCGGTCGCGAAACGCCTGACCACTGGCACCCTTATTCTTCTGGCTGGGCTGGCAGCGTTCCCGGTTCAAGCGGAGAACTGGCCGTGTTGGCGCGGACCGCGCGGCGACGGCTCCAGTCTCGAAACCAACGTGCCGCTCCACTGGAGCGCGACCAACAACATCGCATGGAAGACCCCGATTCCGGGGCGCGGCCACGGTTCGCCGATTGTCTGGGGCGACCGCATCTTCCTGCTCACGGCCATCGAGGGTGAACAGCAACGCTGCGTTGTGTGCGTTGACAGATCGAACGGCAAACTCGTGTGGTTGCGTACCGTCGCGCAATCGCCGCTGGAACCTAAACACAAGCTCAACAATTACGCCTCCAGCACCCCAGCCACCGATGGCAACCTCGTTTACGTCACCTTCCTCGACAAGGATAAGATGCTCGTCGCGGCGTACGATTTCACCGGCAGACAGCAATGGCTCGTGCGGCCGGGCGACTTCTTCAGCAAACACGGCTTCTGCAGTTCGCCGGTGTTGTTCAAGGACAAGATCATCGTCAACGGCGACCACGACGGCGAGTCCTACATCGTTGCGCTCGACCGTCAGACGGGGAAAACGCTCTGGAAGATTGACCGGGAGAACAAGACCCGCAGCTATTGCACGCCGCTCATCCGCGAACTGGACGGGAGAACGCAGATGATTCTATCGGGCAACAAATGCGTTGCCAGCTACGACCCGAACAACGGCAAGCGTCACTGGATCATTGACGGTCCGACCGAGCAAATGGTCGCCTCGATGGTCTATAACGAGAAAGCCGACATGCTCTTCTACACCGGCGGTTTTCCCCAATATCACATTCTCGGCATCAAACCCAACGGCACCGGCAACGTCACCCAAACCCACGTCGCCTGGCTCACCACCAAGGGCGCCTCGTATGTCCCCTCGCCGGTTTCCATCGGCGATTACTTCGTCATCGTCAACGAACCGGGGATGTTGACCTGCCACCAAGCCGCTGATGGCAACGTTCTCTGGAGCGAACGGGTACGGGGCACCTACCATGCCTCGTTGGTCACTGCCGGTGGCCTGGTGTACGTCCTTTCCGATTTGGGCGTGATGACGGTTGTCAAGCCGGGTCCGCAATTTCAGGCCGTTGCCACCAATGAACTCGACGAAAAGTGTTTCGCATCCCCCGCGATCAGCAATGGGCGTCTCTTCCTGCGTGGCGACCAGCATTTGTTCTCCATCGGAGGACACCCTGCGCGATAGCGCCGCTTGACACAGAGCGCGGCGGCATGCGAGGCTGCGCGTCGCACAGAAAGACAAAGATATGCCAACTAAAATCAAGGGCAGGGAATACGGCCTGGAGTTTGCGCTGATCGTCCTCAACTTCTTGTACAAATCCAAGGCGCTCCATTACGGTTATTGGGGACCCAGCGACGAGGTCAACATCCTCTCATTCGGCGCGGCGCAACAGCGTTACACCGACAACCTGCTCAAACATGTGCCGGTGGACGCTGTAAACATTCTCGATATCGGCTGCGGCACCGGCATTGTGGCGAAACATCTTGTGGAACGCGGCCACCATGTGGAATGTCTCTCGCCGTCGCCATTCCTCAACGCCGAGGCTCGCAAGGTTCTTCCGCCGTCCACGCCGGTTCATGAAACCACGTTTGAAGAGTTCCGCACTGACCGGCGATACGACCTGATCATGTTCGTCGAAAGTTTTCAGTACATTCCGCTCAACCATTCCCTGACGGGCTGCCTGCGGCTGCTCAAACCCGGCGGTCGCGTGCTGATCTGTGATGTATTCAAGCTCGACATGCCGGGCAAAGGCCCGATCGGCGGCGGCCGCAGCTACTCGGAGTTCATCCGCCAGCGCGACGCCCTCGGTTACGCCTGTCTCCAGGATGTGGACATCACCCGCAACATCGCGCCAACGTTTGACTTGGTGCAGGACCTTGGAATGAACCTGATGAAGCCGCTTTGGGAGAACGCGCGACGCGTTGGCAAGGCCAACCATCCTTTCCTCGCGAAGACCCTGCTTTGGATCTTCCGCAAGGAACTGCTGAAGCTCAACAAACATTTCAACCCGGATCGCAACGCCAAGAGTTTCATCGAGTACAAGACCTATCGGATCCAGTTGCTGGCGCCGCCGCCCTCAACGAAATAGCTCGGCAATGGCCGCATCGCGGTCGAGGTCGAATTCCATCATTTTCCCCGCAATCGCACCGGCGGCGTCACCCTTGACCCGTCCATAACCGCCAGGCAGCGTGAATTTCGCGTCGTCGGGCCGTTCCGCGCGGATGTTGGTGAAGTAAAGAATCTCTTTCGTGTCGTCGCCGCGCTCCATCTGGCTCTTCAGGATGAAACCTTGCAGGCCGGCCGCTTCCCACACGGTGATCTGCTGGCGCGACTCGTCTTCGTTGACCACCGTGATGCATCGAACGGTGCAAAGGTGGCCATCCAACTTTTCCGTGCGAAGAAACTTGCTCTCCATCCGTGGCGTCGTCCCCTTGCCTGAGGGAGCCTCGAAATACGCTCTCTTGCCGGGAAGGACCAGGTAGGCTTTGTCGGCCTTTGGCAGCAGTATGGTGACAACCTCCGAGAGGTTGTCTTTCTTGAGCTTGGCAGTCAGTGTGGCCAGGGACGGCTCATCGGCGGGCTTGTGTTCGAGGCGCAGGTCGCCCTCGCGCATGAACATGACGTTGTCGGCAATCCGGATCTGCTTGTCACCCTTCTCGCGCTTGACGGTCACGTTCGCGGTGAAGACACGCCCTGTGCCCATCAACGTGGCGACCAGTTCCGCCTGTGCCGCCGATGTGTCAAACAGTTGGCCGCGCGCGCTGACAGCGACGGCGCATGCAATTGCTGAAATCAGGAGTTGTTTCATTGTGTGCCGAGTTTGGCGAGCAGACCTTTCCGCCGCGCCACGGTGAACATGTACCGGAAAAACAACGCCGCCGCCACAAGATAAACCGCATTGAGCGCAAAGGCCGCCGCCAAGCTCGCCGCGGAAACACCTTCGCCGCGCAACACCTGGCGCATTCCCTCGAACACGTGCGTGGCAGGAATGCTCAACGCAACGGGTTGAAGCCAGCCCGGCAACACGTCGAGCGGATAGAACACCGCCGCCACCGGCTGAATCAGAAACGGAACGCCCCACGCCAGCGCCTCCGCGCCTTGTCCCCATCGCATGATGAGGCTGGTCGTCACCATGCCAAGCGCCCATCCCATCAACAGGAGATTGGCGAAAAACGGCACGAGACTCATGCCGAGCGAGAAGATATTGAACGAGTACAACGCATACGCCAACCCCGCAAGAACACCGATGGTCACGGCAATGCGAAAAAAACCAACGATGAACGTGGTCAACACAAACTCGCTCACCCGTACCGGCGCGACAAACACGTTCAGCAGGTTCCGCGACCAGACGTCCTCCAAGAACGACAATGTCACGCCTTGTTGCGCCCGATACAGGATGTCCCAGAAAATCATCGCGCCAAGCAGGAACATGAACGCGTTGGCTGCTCCCGATACGCCGCCGACCCGGTGCAGATAGACCGAGACATAGCCCCACACGAGCAAATCCATCAACGGCCAGAACAAAATCTCCGTCACGCGGGGCACGCTCCGCGTGTAGAGGTACGTGTAGCGCAACACCAGCGCCTGAATCCGGTGCCATCTCATTCCGTCGCCTCCGCCAGCAGGTCGCCGCTGCGCGCCACGCTGATGAACACTTCCTCCAGCGTCTTGTGATTGAACTGCGCGATGACCGCCTGCGGCGTGCCTTCGGCAATGATGCCTCCCTTGTGCAAGAACAGCACACGGTCGCACACTTCCTCGACGTCGCGCATGTTGTGCGAGGTGTAAATCATCGTGATCCCCTGCTCCCGCTGAATCCTTCGCAACAACTTCCGCACCTTGTCGGCGATGTTCGGGTCGAGGCTCGCCGTCGGTTCGTCGAGCATCAGCAACTCCGGGTCGTTCAGCAACGACTTGCACAGGTTCACGCGCGTGCTCTCGCCCGACGATAGTTGGCCGGTGACCTTGTTCTTCAGGTGCGTGATCTCGAACAACTCCAGCAGCCGGTCCATCTTCCCGGGCAAATCCTTCACACCGTACAGGCCGCCGGTGACACGCAGGTTCTCGCGCACCCGCAGGTTGGCCGGCAGGGCCGTGTATGCTGAGCAGAAGTTGCAGCGCTGGAGGATCTCACAGCGGTGCCGCTCCAAGTCCTTGCCAAACACGCGCACGGCACCCGACGTCGGCGTCGTCAAGCGGAGCAACACCTGAATTGTCGTCGTCTTGCCCGCACCGTTCGGGCCGAGCACGCCAACGATCTCGCCGTGCCGCACGTTGAACGACACGTCGGCCACGGCGACAGTGCCGTTGAACTCCTTGCGTAAATGTTCGACTTGGACGACAGCTTCGTTCATGTGCGGACACGATAGCACACGCCAAAGCGATTGCACAACGCCGCACACTGGCGCGGCCTGCCGGTGTTGCTGTTGTAGCCGCGAAACTCATTCGCGGCGGGCTGCTCCGATGGCCGCGAATGAGATTCGCGGCTACAAAAGCGGTCGTCCCTGTGACGCACGACGGTTTATGGATCAGGCGGGCGGTACGGGCGGAGGTAATGGTGTCGGCACCGTAGGCGCGAACAATCCCGCCAACTCCGGCACCGTAGATGCCGCCTGCCAACCGGCCATACCCTGACGCCAGACCAACGACGCCGCACTGAATGTTCCGGCAGCAATCATCTGCTGCAACACCGCCACTGCAAAAGGTCCGGTCGTCTTGCCGTCCGACACGGCGTGGAAATGAATTGACGGTGGTGTCGGTGGGAGTTGTGTTACCATCTGACCGGCTTGCTGAGCCATCTGCTGCCCCAATCCGGCTCCCACAGCCAAGCCTATACCGGCCTGCATCAAACCGGCTCCGCCACCACCTTCATTCGCGGCAGCCGTCTTCAAGACCTCCATGCTCCGGTCGTACTGGTAGATGTCGCGCCCCAACACATTCAACTCCGCCGCCTTCTCCTTGATCACCTTCAACCGCTGATAGCTGGGGTCTTCCTCAGGAACATTGATCGAGTGAAAGAAGAAATTCACCAACTCCAACCCAAACCGCGCGAACTCCGCCTGAATTGCCTCCGCGCAATGCTTGGCCAATGCGTCCAAGTGTACCGCCGCCTCCAACACGGAAATCTTCTCTTGAACCAGCGCCCGGCCAAGATTCACATTCACGGCTTGGAGCACCACACCCTTGAAATACTCCATGATCTGCTCCACCGTGAACACCTTCGCCGTCCCGGTGATACCCTCCAAGAACTGACGTGGCTGCGCAATCCGAAACCCGAACTGCCCAAACGCCCTTACCGGCACCACGATGCCGTACTTCGGATCTTCCAGTTGCACCGAACGAATCGTGCCCCACTTGTTGTCGAGCTTGCTGATTAGGTTGACGAACCACACTTCCGCCTGAAACGGCGTATCGCCACCGAATGGAAGGCTGATGAGCTTGGTCAGGAACGGAATGTTGAGTGTCGTCAGCGTAATCGCGCCAGTCTTGACCTCATCGCAGATTGTCCCGCGATAGACAAAAATCGCAGACTGCGCCGGTTTGACTATGAGTTGTGTGCCTAGGCGCAAATTCTCCGACGGGAATTTCCAGACAAACTCCTGATCGTTTCCTTCACATTTTACGACATCAATTAGTGCCATACGTTTATTTCCTCTCGCTAAGAATTATGAGAATATCGATAATTGCTATTACTAAAACAACGCCACCTATGATGTAAGCCCACGCTTTCGCAGATGCTTTCATTGCTGCTTCAGAATAGGTCTCTTTGAACTCCTCCAAATAGGAAAGCAACTGGGGATTGTTGAGGCTCGCCAACCGCAACCGACCGTAAGCTGCTCTCGCTTTTGCACGCCATGCTGTGGAATTATCTGCTATTCCCATGAGCCCGGGTTGAACATTACTGTGGCAATAGAAAAAGAACTCGGTCAGAACATTCAAATCCGTGGGAATTGGAAACGCCTTCACTACCTCGGCCTCGGCAGCATCCGACAGGAGGTTTTGTCGTGCTTTTGCAACACATTTACGCAATGCCTCAACATATTCTTGTGGAGTCAACTGTGCTGGCTTTCCAACCTCAACACCGCAGTATTCACAGTTTGCTACGTTTGAATTGTTGTTCGCCCCACAGGTCGGGCAATTTACTTGTGACATGTCATTTCTCCCACCGGCGAAGCATCTTCTTTGATGAACGCCTCCCAAACTGGTTTCCCTTCGCTATCCCACGCTATGACATCTTTTAGTGCCATCACCTGCCCTTCGTTCTTATTTGACGATGGATGTTAGTTGTGTTGTTCAAGCTTCGCCTTGGCTCGCTTCCGAATCTGCCTCCGGAGATAACGCCATACAACAAATGCCAAAATAATAGCAGCCCAACCACATACATCCGAGCCCTCCTTTCCGTAAATTGGATGTACAATTAAAATGCCAGGTGCCACGATCGCCACAAAGATACAGCACAATCCGAACATCCCCAAGCACCCAGTGTTCGTTGCCTTACCAGCAAAGGTATTTTGCGCCTCCGCTTCAACAGCCTCGGCTAACTTCGCCTCATTCTTGGCTTTCTTGTGTTTCTTTGCAGCAGATTCGACTGCGCTTATCTTCGATTGGATTTTCTGAATCTCGGATGCGCTACTGGAACCAGTCGTTTTATTGATCTGTTCAAGAGCACGCATGTACTTCAACTTAATCGTGAGCAGCCCCTTTTCGATCTCATTTGCAGTGTCTTGCTTTGCCGTACTGCGGGTGGCATTTTCCAAGGCCCCCTTCCAATCCTTATCAAGTGCGGAGGATAATGCATCCATACCATCACTACTGGCAGCCGACTTTATTGATTTGACGAATTCATCACAAAGGTCGATTCCGTTCTTTGCAATTGTCGGGCTGCTTGGATTTAATTCCAAAGCCAAGGATTGTGCGCCCTCCAGCACGCAAAACCGGTCATAATGCTCACTCAGCGAATTCTCCACATTGCGAAACCGGATGTAGTGATTCTCCAAATGTGGGTAGAACCTTGCAACGACATTGTTAATTTCCAGCGCAACACGTTTCTTCACGGCGTCTTTGTTCTTGGCGAACTTGATAGCAGCCTTCCACGAGCTAACTGCCTCTGTTATTTTAAGGTCGCCAATCTTCGACAGGCTTACCATGCATACGCCTTTCTCGATCCACGCATCAACAAAAGTTGGTTCCTGTTCGAGAAGTTTATTCCAAAATGACAATGCCTCCGCGTAGCTGCCACCTTCCTGTGATGTCTGGGCGAGAATTAGCGTTCCAGCAAACTTAAAACCTTTTTGCTCCTCCAGTTTGGCTTCCGCCTCTTGCAAGGTAACAACCGAACCGCAGTAGGTGCAGTTGATTTGGTTTTGTTCACCGGTCAGATTCGCAACCGCTCCACAACTCGGGCATAGTCCTTGGCTCATGATATTATCCTTTGAACTGTTTTGTTGTCTTCCTTCCGGTCATTACCTCATCAAAATGAATGAAGCTTATTTAGCCATTCCATGATTTCCTTGTAAGTATCTGCACAAAGTTGAGAATCACCGGTCTCCTGAGAACATTTTGTCACTAGAATGGCTATGGCTTGGGCTAGATTTGCGTGGTTCTCTTTTGCTCTACGTACTTCCAAGTCAAAACCAGATAACCTATTTTGTATCTCCTTATGTTCTCGCTCGAATCGCTCAATCATTTGTTTGACTGTCATTTGCTGATCCATTTTATTTCCATTTCCTACTTGTATGTTTTTGTTTCCGACCCGTTTGTTGCAGTTTCTAGACTCTGCTTTGACGGTATTGAGATTTTATTTTTTTCAGGGTCTTGCTTACTACGATTACAGGGTTCACATACGGCATTGCAGTCCGGTAATTCTTCAATTGGCGGCTTAATTCCACGGCGCTTATAATCACTCACGGAAATCTGATTTTTATGCCCAGTGGGGGTTTTCATTTGAACCTGAACAGCTTCCCCTGATGGCATTTTTACAATGCAGATTCCCGTATATAAGGATTCAGCCATAATTTTCCTTGAGTTCTTCAGCAGCGCGGCCTGCGTCCGAGGCTGGGCGCAGGGTTGACCGCGCCCAGCCGTTTGTGGAATTCTTCGCTCATACGCCGGTGACCTCGACTTCGGGGCTGAAGGGGCCTTCGTTGGTGTCGTTGACGCCGCGGACTTTCAGCTTGTCGCCCACGGCCAATTCTTCCAGCAGCTTCTCGGTCTCGCCACTGGTGCGGGCGAACAATTTATATCCACTGGTGCCGGCGGCTTGCCGGTGGATTTGATAGCGCGTGGCGCGGGTGGCGCCAGTCCATGAGAGTTTGCCTTTGCCGGCGCTGAGCGGCTCGAAGGTTGCCGCCGCAACGGCGTCGGGGCGCTTGGTCGCGCCGGGCGCGTCGAAGCCGAACGCCGTCCAACGCGGGTCGAGCGGCTCGAGGAGTTGTTCGAGTTCGGCATATAAACCATGCAAGCGCCGGTCGAGCGCAGCGTCAGCAAGTCTTCGATAGTTCAACGCGGTGTCGGCGGCGACTTCGGCCGGTTCGACGCCGATAGGGCCGAGCGCCGGGTCGGCGTTGGTCAGGGCGAACTCCAGCGCGGCCAGCAACTCACCGGCGCGGACCGCCGTGTAATTATAGCGCGGGTCGGCGACGGCCAATGCCGGGTGCGCGGTCAGGTAGGCTTGCTGGGCGCGCAGCATCGGCATGAGTTTGTCTTCGCCGTTGGGAATGGCGAGGCTGTCTTCATTCCAACCGGCTTCGGCCCATGCGGCGGACGGTTTTTTGCCGAGCGTCGGGAGAAGCAGGTTCTTGGCGCTGGTCAGCCAACTCCGGGCATTGTCGCGGCCAATGCGCAGAGCGCCAGTGGCGACCCGGCGTTTGGCGTCGGCGGCGTCGTACCCGCGACGGGCATCGCTGAAGGCTTGGGCATCGGCGAAGATGTCGTCGTGCAGGTTGGCTTTGAGCGGGAGGCTGGCTTGGTACTGGGCGGCGCCATCGGCAGCGTTGAAGCCCAACGTTTCTTTGGCATCGGGATCACTTGGTGTCTGCATACAGTGTCTTCCTTTCAGTTTGACAGTGAGGTTGGGGGGATCGGTGATGTACGAGGGTAATGGCCGGTCGTAACGCAGCCCCGGCATCCCCCAGCGGAGGCGTTTGTCGTCCCAAGTCGGATATTCAGTGCCCGGCATTGGCTAAAAGTCCTTTCTGGGCGGTACAAGGCCGAAAACTGGCGATTATTGAGCATCTTCTGTCTCCTCGACGCCGGGAACGTAAAAACGGGAGCCAAATCTCCCTTCTCGACGCCGGAAACAGTAAAAAGGGAAGCCCAACTCCGTACTCGACGGCGAGCACGGGAAAACGGAAGCATTTTTGACGCGCTCGACGGCGGAAACGGAAACGAAAGAGGATGTTTCAGGTTCTCGACGCCGGAAACGGAAAAACGGGAACAAAAAATCCGTTCTCGACGGCGAGACCGGAAAAGCGGAGGCCAAAACTTCGTGTCGGAGCTTGCCGTTCCCGGCAACCGGAAATTTAACCGGAATGGCTGTGGAGGTGGGGAACTGCCTGCCTGCCTGCCTGCCTGCCTGCGCAGGAGGCGTGCCAACCCGCCTGCGACGGACAATCTATTTTCGATTGTTGTGTAATTTCTCTCACCCAGCGTATCTCCAAATTACAACTCGAACAATGTCGGACAGAATGAGCGTGCAGCGGCACGTTGTCAACGCGAATCTAGTACTTCGTCAAACCAAATTCGAATGATTGTTTGTAGTGAGCCACGTAGCGAAGCGCAGTGGCGTGGGGACGGCACTCCGCTGACGCTTCGTGCCTGACTACAAACATGGACACAAAAAGGCTACCCTTGGATTGCAATGTTGACCACTCGCCCCGTCTCGCTTCTTCGCTTGCCTTTCGGCCGCGGTGTGGCTAACTGATTCGCATGGCAACCACCCCGCAACAATTCACCAACGTCACCGTCCTCACCAAAGCCAACGTTTACTTCGACGGCAAAGTCGTTAGCCACTCCGTCCTCTTTCCCGACGGCACGAAGAAGACGGTCGGCCTCATCTACCCCGGCTCCTTTCACTTCGGCACCAAGGCCGCCGAGCGCATGGAGATCGTTGCCGGCGCCTGCCGCGTCAAACTCGACGGCCAGACCGCGTGGAAGGATTACGCCGCGAACCAGCTCTTCGACGTGCCCGCCAACTCCGGTTTCGACATTGAGGTGAAATCCGGTATCTGCGAATACGTCTGTTCGTTTCTCGGTTGAGGGAGGCTAGGATGGATCGTTTGGAAGCCGAGCGTTTGTTGCAGCAGATGCTCGGTGCCGATGCCCGGTTCCGCGACGGGCAATGGGAGGCAATTGACCGGGCGGCCAACCACCGGCAACGCCTGCTGGTTGTTCAACGCACCGGCTGGGGCAAGAGCCTCGTCTATTTTCTTGCCACGAAGATTCTGCGCGACGCCGGTGCGGGGCCGACACTGCTGATCAGTCCGTTGCTGTCGCTGATGCGCAACCAGATCGCGGCGGCGGAACGCGCCGGCATCCGTGCGTTGACGATCCACAGCGAGAACCTCGCCGAATGGCCGCAAGTTGAGGACGCGTTGCGAGCCAACCGGTGCGACGTGCTGATGGTGTCGCCTGAACGACTCAGTAATGCCGGGTTTCTGGAGAAACTGCTGCCGTTGTTGGCGGCGCGGATCGGATTGTTCGTCGTGGACGAGGCGCATTGCATTTCCGATTGGGGACACGACTTCCGTCCTGATTACCGTCGCATCGTCCGGGTGTTGCGGCACTTGCCTGCCAACGTGCCGGTGATTTGCACAACCGCGACGGCCAACAATCGCGTCGTACAGGATGTGATGTCCCAAGTAGTCAGCTTGGAACTCTCGCGCGGGCCGCTGATTCGCCCGTCGCTGCGGCTCTACAACATCAGACTTGCCGACCAAGCCGAGCGTTTGGCGTGGCTGGCGCAGTTCGTGCCGAAACTATCGGGCAACGGGATCATTTACACGCTCACGATCCAGGACGCCCGCCGCGTGGCGGAGTTCCTGCAACGCGAAGGCATCGCCGCCCGCCAGTATCACGCCGATCTCGAAGGCGAGCAGCGCGTGCAGTTGGAGCAGGCGCTTCTCCGCAACGAAGTCAAAGCCCTCGTCGCCACCGTCGCGCTCGGCATGGGTTTCGACAAACCTGACCTCGGTTTCGTGATACACTTCCAGCGGCCCGGCTCGGTTGTCGCGTACTATCAGCAAGTGGGCCGCGCAGGACGGGCCGTCGAAACCGCCTACGGCGTCCTGCTGAGCGGACGCGAGGACGACGAGATCGCCGACTACTTCATCCGCACGGCGTTTCCACCGGCTGAGTTCATGCAACAGGTCTTGGCGGTGCTGGAAAAGGCGACCGGCATGACCATCGAGGAAATTGGCGCCGCGTTGAACTGTCGGCGCGGCACGCTGGAAAAGGCGTTGCGGCTGCTCGAAGTGGACCAGGCGGTCGAACACCGCAAGACAGTCTGGTCGCGCACTGCCAATCCGTGGACGCCCGACGTGATGCGCGCCGAGCAAGTCACCGCGTTGCGACGGGCCGAGGTCGAGCAGATGCGCCGGTACGTCGAACACACCGGGTGCTTGATGGAGTTCTTGGCGCGGGCGCTGGACGATCCGTCGCCCGCGTCGTGCGGGAAGTGCATGAACTGCACCG
Organism: Verrucomicrobiota bacterium; assembly: GCA_016871575.1. GTDB lineage: Bacteria > Verrucomicrobiota > Verrucomicrobiia > Palsa-1439 > Palsa-1439 > CAIKAP01. The sequence goes on along the minus strand of VHCW01000019.1, from coordinate 11,618 downwards.
GCCAGACCCACCGTCAATCGCCGCCGACCGAACTCGTGCAGCGCGCCGTCGAGTTCCTGCGTGGTGACTCGATCCTCCTGTCGCCGCGGCTGCGTTGGCCTAAAACGATATTGCCTGAGGTGCAACGCGCCTTGCCCGCAGACGCAGTGGTAAGTTCCACGGTCATCCCGGAACCGTTGCGCGCGCAACCGGGCCGGGCGCTGTGCATCTGGGGCGATGCCGGTTGGGGGCGCGAGGTTGCCGATGGCAAGTACGTAGCCGGACGATTCAGCGACGCGCTGCTCGAAGCCGCCGCCCGGCTGGTGCGCGAGAAATGGAACCCGCAACCGGCGCCGGCGTGGGTCGCCGCCGTGCCATCCTGGCGACGCCCGGAGTTGGTTCGAGATTTCGCCACTCGCTTGGCGGCCAAGCTCGGCCTGCCGTTCGCACCGCTCATCCAACAGTTGCGCGACACGCAACCGCAGAAACAGATGGAAAACAGCGTCACGCAGCTTCGCAACCTGCTGGGCGCGTTTGCCGTGGTGGGCGACCTGCCGCGCGGCCCGGTGTTGTTGGTGGATGATTTGACGGATTCGGGGTGGACGATGGCGGTGTTGTCGGTATTATTACAGGCGCATGGCAGCGGACCCGTTCATCCATTCGCACTGGCAAAATCGTCACCGAGGAACTCGTGATGGACGCGCGTGATTTTCTCACCGAGGACGGACGCGCGCTGCTGCTGCTGTGTTCCACGCTGGCAACGGACGACACCGCGTCGCCGTTCACGCTGACGGAGTGGAACCAACTCGCCCGCCGCATCCACGACTCGCCGCTGCAACGCCCGGCCGCGTTGGTCGGCCAGTCGGCGCACGCGCTCGCGGAGACGTTGGGAGTGACGCGCGACGACGCGGACCGGATCGTCCGATTGCTGGAGCGCGGCGGTCGCGTGGCGCTGGAACTGGAAACCCTTTTCTCGCGCGGCCTGTGGGTCGTCACCCGCGTGGACCCGCACTACCCGGCCAAGCTGCGCGCGACGCTGAAGCACCAATCGCCGACGGTGTTGTTTGGCGCCGGGACGCTGTCGCTGTTGAAGCGGGCCGGCATCGCCGTCGTCGGTTCACGCAACATTGACGAGGCCGGCACGGCGTTCGCACAAACCCTCGGATGCAAGTGCGCGGAAGCGTCTCTGCCGGTCGTGTCCGGCGGCGCACGCGGCACCGACAGCATTGCGATGACCGCGTGTCTGGAGGCGGGGGGCACGGCGTTCGGCGTGTTGGCCGACAGTCTGGAACGAACGATCCGTCAACCCGACTTGCGGCAACTCTTGCTGGATGAGCGGCTGGTATTGTTGACGCCGTACGCGCCAACGGCCGGTTTTTCCGTCGGCGCCGCGATGGGGCGCAACAAGGTGATTTACGGACTGGCCGACTATGCCGTCGTGGTCAGCAGTGATTTGCAAAAAGGCGGAACCTGGGCCGGTGCGGTTGAGGCGCTTCGCGCGGGCTGGTGCCCGGTGTTCGCGCGTGATGGCCACGAGGTGCCGGCCGGCAATCGCAAGTTGTTGGAGTTGCACGCGGCGGCGCTGCCGGAGACAGAGCTTGAATCTCTTTCCGACCTGCCGCATTGGTTTCAGACACACGTCGCCAGTCGCGAGGAACAACCCGAGTTGTTGCCGATGACGGTGATGGAACGGCCAGCGAAATATCGAGCCAAACGATGAATCCAAAACACGAGTACTCCGACAAACTCTGGCGGGAAGCTGACCGATTGCTGGCGGGTGGCGTCAACTCGCCGGTGCGCGCGTTTCGCGGCGTCGGCGGGACTCCATTCTTCACCCAGCGCGCGAAAGGCTCGCGGCTCTGGGACGTGGACGGCAATGAGTACATTGACTACGTCGGTTCGTGGGGACCGATGATTCTCGGGCACGCGCACCCGAAAGTGATCCGCGCCGTGCAGGAAGCGGCCCGCGATGGCACCAGCTTCGGCACGCCAAACCCGCGCGAAGTCCGACTCGCCCAGCTTGTCAGCGAAGCGTTCCCATCCATCGAGAAAGTCCGATTCGTCAACTCCGGCACGGAAGCGGTCATGTCCGCCATTCGGTTGGCCCGCGGTTTCACGAAGCGCGACAAGATCCTGAAGTTTGAAGGCTGCTACCACGGGCACTCCGATTCACTCCTCGTCAAGGCCGGCAGCGGCGCGGCAACCTTCGATGTGCCTGACAGCGCCGGTGTGCCGGCTGACGTTGCGCGAAATACGCTGACATTGCCGTTGAACGATTTGGGTGCACTCGACCAAGTTCCGTGGCGCGAGGTCGCTTGCGCCATCATCGAACCGATCCCGGCCAATATGGGATTGATACCGTTGAAGGACGGCTTCTTGCCGAAGCTGCGCAAACTCACCGCCGACAACGGCGCCTTGCTGATTCTTGACGAAGTCATCAGCGGGTTCCGCGTTGCCAGGGGCGGAGCGCAGGAGTTGTTCAGTATTCGGGCCGACCTGACGACGCTCGGCAAGATCATCGGCGGCGGCTTGCCTGTCGGCGCGTTTGGCGGACGGGCAGACATCATGGACATGCTGGCGCCAACGGGACCGGTCTATCAGGCCGGCACGCTTTCTGGAAATCCGTTGGCGATGGCGGCGGGCATCGCGACGCTGGAGGAGTTGAAGGACTACGCCAAGCTGGAGCGGCTCACGGCGTCGCTTTGCAGCGAGTGGCAGAAGATTGTGCCCGGCACCCACAAACGGATCGGGTCGTTGTTTTGCACGTTCTTCACAGACCGGGATGTGGTGGACTACGCCAGCGCAAAGACGAGCGATACGAAGAAGTACGCGAAGTTTTTTCACGGGATGCTGGAGCACGGCGTTTATCTTGCGCCGTCGCAGTTCGAAGTCGGGTTCATGTCGCTGGCACACACCGAAGCCGACATCGAGGCGACGCTACGCGCGGCGCGGGAGTCGCTGTGAAGTTGGTCGTGGCAGCGACGGGTGCGAGCGGCGCGATCTACACGCAACGGCTGCTCGACAATCTTTTCGAGCACGATGTTCATTTCATTTCGACTCGGCACGCTCGCGAGGTACAAACGTTGGAGTTGGCCGGCGGCTTGAAAGTCCCGTCGGGTGTGACGCGCTATGAGGAGGACGGCTCGATGTTCGTGCCGTTTGTGAGCGGCTCGGCGTTGTTTGACGCGATGGTGATCATCCCCGCTTCGATGGGCACAATCGGTCGGATCGCCAACGGCGTCTCGGACACGACGATTGCGCGCGCCGCGGATGTGTTCCTGAAGGAACGACGGAAACTCATCCTCGTGCCGCGCGAGGCCCCGTACAACCTGATTCATCTTCGCAACATGGCTGCGCTCACCGAAGCCGGCGCAACGATCATTCCGGCCAGCCCCTCGTTCTACAGCGGGTCGCAGACGGTCACCGATTTGGTGGACACCATCGTGGCGCGCGTTTTGGACCATCTCAGTGTCACCCACAACCTTGGCAAACGCTGGCAAAACGCACCGTAGGGCGGTCCGCTTGCGTTCCTTGCAAAGCCGGGCTATCCTACAAGCGAAGTATGCCGAAGCATTTTACCGAACAACTGACCCGCAGCAGCGCAGTCCTCAGTCTCTCCACGCCGATGGGGCAAAGCTCGTGGGCGCCAAACACGGACGTGTATGAGACGCCCCAGCACCTGATCATCAAGATGGAACTGGCGGGCATCCGCAAGGACGACCTCGAAATCACCTTGAACGATCGTCTCCTGACCGTCCGCGGTTATCGCAAGGACACGTGTCCGCACCGCCAGGGGCACTGTTCGTTCCGCCAGATGGAGATTGACTACGGTTATTTCGAGCGACGGATCCTCGTCCCGACCCCCGTGGACGCTGCCAGCGCACAAGCTCATTTCTACAACGGGTTCCTTCACATCGAACTGCCAAAGACAGCCCGCGCTGTTGCGTCCGCCGTGACGGTCGTCATCGAACAGATCAGTTAGAGCTTGCGCTGCCGAGCGGACGACAGCAATATGTGAGCGGGCAATGCGTAGCCCCTCCGAACCAGATCATGAGCGACAGCACACAATCGAAACTGCCCGTCGGCGACGCTGCACACACGCCTGCTGACATGACCCCCGTGCCGGGGCAGTTGCCGGTTCTCCCGCTGAGCGACCTGGTCATCTTCCCGAACATGGTGGCGCCATTGCTCGTCACCAGCCAGCAGTCCATCCGCTTGGTTGACGACGTTGTCGCCGGCGACCGCCTCGTGGCCGTTGTCCTGCAGAAAGTGGCCGACCAAGAGCATCCGCGGATGGCGGACCTCCAAGAGTTCGGATGTGTCGCGCGCGTAATGCGGATGTTGAAGTTTCCTGACGAAACCGTTCGCGTCCTCGTCCAAGGCATCGCGCGCATCAAACTGGTTCGCCTCGTCACGGAGACCCCGTATCTCGTCGCGCAGGTTGAGCGACAGGAAGACGTCATCGAGCCCGGCATCGAACTGGCCGCCTTGACGCGCAACGCCGTAACGCAGTTCCAACGCGTCGTCGAACTCTCCCCCACCCTGCCGGACGAACTCAAAGTCGCCGTCCAGAACCTCGACGACCCCAGCAAACTCGGCGACATCATCGCCAGCAACGTCAACCTCGCCGTCGAAGAAAAACAGGGCCTCCTCGAAACCGCCGACGTGCGCGTGCGTCTCAGCCTGCTCTGCACGCTGTTAAACCGGGAGCAGGAAGTCCTCAACCTCGGCAGCGAGATCCAGGGCAAGGTCAACAAAGCCATCACCAAGACCCAGCGCGAGTATTTCCTCCGCGAACAGCTCAAGGCCATCCAGAAAGAACTCGGTGAAGCCGGCGAAAGCGGCGGCGAGATCGCCGAACTCCGTGACAAGATTGACAAAGCCAAGATGCCGGCCGAGATCAAGAAAGTCGCCCTCAAGGAACTCGACCGTCTTTCCACCGTCCCGCCCGCCGCCGCCGAGTACACCGTCGCGCGAACGTACCTCGACTGGCTCATCGGCGTCCCGTGGTCGCGCGGCACCGACGACAAACTCGACATTGCCCGCGCGCGCCGCATCCTCAACGAAGACCACTACGACCTCGAACAGGTCAAGAAACGCATCCTCGAATATCTCAGCGTCCTTAAACTCAAGAGCGAGACCAGCAAGGATACCGCCGTCAACAAAGGTCCCATCCTCTGTTTCGTCGGCCCGCCCGGCGTCGGCAAGACCTCCCTCGGCATGAGCATCGCCCGCGCGCTCGGACGCAAATTCATGCGCATCTCGCTCGGTGGCGTCCGCGACGAAGCCGAGATTCGCGGCCACCGCCGCACCTACATCGGCGCCCTGCCCGGCCGCATCATCCAGAGCCTTCGCCGCGTCGAGAGCAACAACCCCGTGTTCATGCTCGACGAGATTGACAAAGTCGGCGCCGATTTCCGCGGCGACCCCAGCGCGGCGCTCCTCGAAGTCCTCGACCCGCAGCAGAACAACACCTTCTCCGACCACTACCTCGAAGTCCCCTTCGATCTGTCGCGGGTGATGTTCATCACCACTGCCAACCTGCTCGAACCGGTTCCGCCGGCGTTGCGCGACCGCATGGAAGTCATCGAACTGCCCGGCTACACCGAGCAGGAGAAATTCCACATCGCCGTCAAGTATCTCGTTCCCCGCCAACTCCGCGAACACGGCCTTCAGCCCTCCCAACTCAACCTCCGCAAAGACGCCATCGTCAGCATCATCCGCCATCACACCCGCGAAGCTGGCGTCCGCAACCTCGAACGCACCATCGCCACCATCTGCCGTCGCACCGCCCGCCGCATCGTCGAGGGACGCACCAACTCCGTCACCGTCGCGTCCAAGAACCTCAAGGACTTCCTGGGGCCGCCCCAGTTCTTCCATGACATGGCCGAGTGCGAACTCGAACCCGGCGTGGCCATCGGCTTGGCGTGGACCAGCGCCGGCGGCGACATCCTCTTCATCGAGGGCACCCAGATGCCCGGCAAAGGTCACGTCACCATCACCGGCTCGCTTGGCGACATCATGCGCGAGAGCGTTCAGGCTGCCCTCAGCTACGTCCGCGCCCACTCCCATCAACTCGGCATCGAACCGAAATTCTTCGACAAAAACGACATCCACGTCCACGTCCCCGCCGGCGCGATCCCCAAGGACGGCCCTTCCGCCGGGCTGGCGATGGCTGTCACGCTGGCGTCCCTGCTCACCCGGCGCCCCGTCCATCCCGGCGTCGCCATGACCGGCGAAATCACGCTGCGCGGCAAAGTCCTGCCCGTCGGCGGCGTGAAGGAGAAAATCCTTGCCGCATCCCGCGCCGGCATCCGCACCATTTTGTTGCCCGAACAAAATCGAAAGGACCTGCGCGATGTGCCGTCGGATGTCCGCAAGAAACTGAAGTTCGTCTTCGTCAACACCATCGCCGACGCCTTCAACGCCGCCATTCCCGGCCCATCGTAACCTCTATTGTCGTCTTGTCACGACTTCGTGTTGCTGGCGCAACTTCACAACGGCATCAGCAGCGCAAACGCCACGCCAAAGCACATTCGGGTAAAACACGCTTCGACGGCCAATGATCGAGCCGGGATTGAGAACGCAGTTGCACCCGATGTCGGCATGGTCGCCGATGATCGCCCCGAACTTGCGCAGGCCGGTATTGGCACCGGCGACGGTAACGTTGCCTTTGGAAGATTTCACGTTCGAGAGAATCACGCCGGCGCCGAGGTGCGCGTTGTGGCCAAGAATCGAGTCGCCGACGTAACTGAAATGCGGAACCTGTACACCGTTGAAGAGAACGGCATTCTTGAACTCACAGGCATTGCCAAGCACGCAGCCATCCCCGACGATGACATTTTCCCGGATGTACGCATTCGAGCGGATTTCGCAATTCGCGCCGATGATCGACGGGCCTTTGACGACTGCGCCGGGCTCGATCACGGTTCCCGTTCCGATTTGCACATCGGCCCCGATAAACGGCGAACCAACTGTCGTGCCGTGATTGTGTGGCTTGAGGTGGACCTTGACAAAACTGCTGATGCGATTGAGCGCCTCCCAGACCCGCCCGCAACCATCGAACAATCCGGGAAACGCAAACTGGCTGAGGTCGAGATAATCTTCCGTGCGAAACATGCCGGTATCTTAGCTGTTGACGGATCGCGCTCTGGGTTTGCGAGTCTGGCTGCGGGTGCCCTGATTCTGAACGACACCGAGCTTGCGGAATCTCCCGTACCGCGCCGAAAGCAACTCCGCCAGGGGGACTGTCTGCAAGTGATCGAGTTCCTTGCCAATCGCCGCCTTCAGCGCGGCGGCGGAAGCATCGTAATCCACTTGTGCCCCGCCAAGCGGCTCAGGGATGATTCCGTCCACCACACCGAGTTCTTGCAGGTCTGGCGCGGTGAGCTTGAGCGCGGCAGCCGCTTGCGGGGCGGCAGCGCGGTCTTTCCACAAGATGGCCGCGCAACCTTCCGGACTGATCACGGAATAGTAGGCGTTCTCCAGGATCAACACGCGGTCGCAAACGCCAATGCCGAGCGCGCCGCCGCTGCCGCCTTCGCCAATCACAACCGCCACCAGCGGGATCTCCAGCAACATCATCTCGCGCAGATTGACCGCGATGGCCTCCGCGATGTGTCGTTCTTCCGCGCCAACGCCGGGATAAGCGCCGGGCGTGTCAATGAAACTGACGACCGGCAGGTTGAACTTCTCCGCAAGTTGCATGAGGCGCAGCGCCTTGCGGTACCCTTCGGGGTGCGCGCAACCGAAGTTCCGCATCAGGTTCTCCTTCGTGTCGCGCCCCTTTTGCTGGCCAATGACCATCACGCGATGCGCGCCGAGCGTGGCCAGCCCGCCAACCATCGCGTGATCATCGGCAAACCGGCGGTCGCCGTGCAGTTCGATGAAATCGGTCGCGATGCGTTGCAGATAATCGAGCATGTAGGGCCGCCGCGGATGGCGGGCCAGTTGGACGCGCTGCCACGGAGTCAACGAGGTGAAAATCTCTTTGCGCGTGGCGTCGAGTTTTTCCTCGATCAGCTTGATCTGCGCGGACAGATCAATCTTCTGTTCCTGCGCCTGTTTGCGAAGCGATTCGAGCGTCTGCTCCAGCTCGACCACGGGTTTTTCAAAGTCCAGTGTGTAAATTCTCATGGGATCAATCGCGGATGGTGACGGGCGTGCCAATCGGCAGCAGCAGATAAAGCTCGGCCACGTCGTCATTGAGCAGGCGCACGCAACCGGCGCTGGATTGTTTGCCGATGGAGTTGGTTTCCCACGTGCCATGGATGCCGTAGCGCGTCACATCCAAGCCCAGCCAGTGTGTGCCGAGTATGTTGTCCGGGTCGCCAAACGGTATGGTCCGCCCGTCGGGGTGAAACCACGGCGGCCTTTCGATGCGGGTCATGATTTTGAATTCTCCTGCCGGTGTGCGGTTATATTGACCCGACCCAACCCGGTAACGTTTGAAGAATTTCCCATGGTCCGTGACCGTGAGGGTGTTGGCGGACTTGTTGATCTCGACGGCAAACTGGCCTTGGTAGATCCGCAGGCGGTCGCCGAGACGAATCATGTCGGAACTCAAACCATTCGCTTTTTTGATCAACTCAATCGTCGTGTTGAACTGTTTCGCCAGCTTGCCAAGCGTGTCGCCCGCGACGATCGTATGATCCCGTTTCTCCGGGGCGGCGGCGCCGGTGAACACGATTTTCGCGTTCAACTCGCCAAGCATCGCCAGCACCGGATCCGCTGCTCCGGGCGCTGCAGCCAACGATTGCAGCGCGTCGCGCGCCTCGGCGAGTTTGCCCTCGCCCTTCAGCGTGGCCGCCTGTTGCAAGGCCGTTTCGGACGGATCCGGAGCAGCCGGCGCGGTGGCGACACTCGGCGCCGGCGGAAGTTCAGGCGGTTTCTCTGCGGGCGCAGGCGCGCGTTTGCACCCCGCCACACAGAGGGCGAACAACAAGAGACATCGGAAAAGGTTCATATGGCAGCGAAGGTAGCGAGCGCCGCTGCAATTTGCAACGCTAATGCGGGTCACCGGTTCTGGTCGAGCCAGCGGCGGATTTCGCTCGCGTGCGGCGCGTTGGGGACGAGCTTGAGATAGGCTTCGTAATGCTGGCGCGCACGGGCAATCGTGCTGCGGTCGGCAGCGTACAACCCGGCCACTGTCACGTGAACAGCGGCGTCACCGGGGTTCTGCTGCAAAATCGTTTCGTACTGGTCCAGCGCATCGGCGATGTAGCCTTGCTGCTGGAGCAGAATGGCGTAGTTGCGGCGCGCATCGGCGAACTTCGTGTCGGCCATCAACGCGAGTTCGTAGTTCTCGTACGCGCGGGCGGCCTGCCGCTGGTCGCGGTAGGCGTTGCCGAGATTGTAGTAAGCCGCGGCAAACGACGGATCGGCAGCAATCGCCTTCTCGTACAACTCCACCACGCCGGTAAGCCGTCCTTGTTGCTGGAATTTGACCGCCTCGTTGAAGTGGATCAACGCCTCTTTGCGATTGCCGGCGGCGAGCGTGCGCGGCGCAAGCGCCACCCGCCGTTTCCCGTTCGTCTCGACCGCAGGAACCGGCGCGGGCGGCTTCACCTTCGACGGCGGCGCTGACGTCACGACTTTTGCGACTTGGACAACTTGCGTCGGCGTGCGTGTGGGTGTCGCCCCGGGTTTGGGCGGGACATTGGTGGAAGCAACCACCGTGACGGTGGCAGCCGCTGTCACGGGTTTCACCGGCTCGGCGCGGGTTTTGACGGCGGCAATGTTCGTTGCGGCCTCGACGGATGCGGGGTCCGCCACGATTGCTTCGCGCAACAATTTTTCAGCCCGCGGAAAATCGCGCTGTCGCGCGGCGGTGACCGCGAGATTGTTGCAGGCAATCGCGAGCCACGAACCGGCGTCGTGCGGCGGGTTGGGTTGCTGGAGAACTTGGCGGAGCAAATTGGCGGCAGACTCAAATTGCCCGTGTTCGAGATGCAGCAACGCGAGATTGTAGCGCGCCAGCGTGTACTGCGGGTCCAATTTCAGCGCTTCATGAAAACAACGCCCGGCCGCATCGGTCTTGCCGGTCTTGAGCCGGCAGACGCCGAGGAGAGTGAGCGCCTGTGGCGTGGGCGTCGCCTTCGCCACCGCCTGTTCCAAGTGCTCAGCGGCCTTCGCAAACTGTCCCTGCTGGTAACAAGCCACACCCTGCTGGAACTGTTGTTCCGGGGTGCGACTGCATGCCCCCACGACAACAGCCAGAGCGGCGACGGCGAAAAGTTTTCTCCTTGTTAAGCTCATGCGACACGTGACAACGGCTCGACCACATGATATAACCCGCGCCATATTTCGCAACAAAAATGACTGACTGGGACATACAATCACGCGCCTGTGCCTGCACGACCTGCCAGGAGCCGTTCAACGACAAGCAAACGTACCACACGCTGCTGAGCATGACCGCCGCCGGTTATGAACGGCGCGACCTGTGCACGGAATGTTATCTCGCGGCCAAACGCGACGGCGTTTTCTCGTACTGGCAGGGCGAATACAAATTGCCGCCGCCGCCACCGCCGGAGCCGATTGAGAAGAACACCGCGGAATCGTTGCTGCGGAACTTGGTGGACTCAACCGATCCAACCCACGCCGCAGCCCGCTACATCCTCGCGGTCATGCTGGAGCGAAAGCGACTCCTGAAACACCGCGACACCGTCCACGAGGCTGACGGCAAGGAACTGCTCGTCTATGAGCACGCGCAGTCCGGCGAATCGTTCACAATCCCCGACCCCAAGTTACGGCTCGATCAACTGCAAGAAGTCCAGCAACAAGTCGCCGACCTCCTGACCCCTCCAAAAACCGACGAGGGGCGCACACTGTGCGCCCCTTTATCAACTCCACCCGAAAACACGTAGGGGCGCACAGCGTGCGCCCCTATCATGCGCAATGGGTTAGTTGACCTTTACTTCGATTTGTTTCGGTTTGGCCTCTTCGGTCTTGGGCAGTCTCACCGAGAGCACGCCGTTTTTGAACTGGGCGTCAATCTTCTTGGCGTCCACGGCCGTCGGCAACTCGATGGTCCGGCTGAACATGCCATACGCCCGCTCTTTCCGGTAGTAGTGGGCTTCCTTCTTCTCAGCCTCATATTTCTTCTCGCCCTTGATCGTGAGGTAGTTGTCCTGCAGGCTCACATTGACGTCTTCCTTGGCGAGTCCCGGAAGTTCCGCATTCACCAAGTAAGAGTCCTTCTCCTCGACAACGTCAATCGCCGGGAGAAAGGCGCCTTGAAACTCACCCCGCCCTGCACGATGAAGCGAGGTGTCGAACAAGCGGTTCATCTCCTCTTGAATCTCTGCCAGTCCGGCAAATGGATCCAGCAGGTCCGTTCGTGGTGTCCAACGTATCAGTCCCATAGCACATCTCTCCTTTCTTTTGGTTGTTGTTTCCGCCATCAGAATTAGCACCACCGGTGCCGGGGCAAAAGAATCAACGACTTACGAAAAGATTGTGTCAGCTTTTCCCGCGCATCGCTGTGACAGCCGTGTCACGCTGGCGCAACTAGCCCATTTGTTTCACCGTACGAAAGGTTGTGATGGTTTTTCGATTTGATTGAGGCTCTGAACCCTCTGCCCAAGAGTCATCAGCAGTTTCAAAGGACGACGGCCTCTGCGGAGGCCGCGTCGGGCGGG
>VHCW01000018.1 GCA_016871575.1 Verrucomicrobiota bacterium | reverse complement strand
CCATGGAGTCCCCACTCCACGTCCTTGCGAAGCTGCTCCTCCATCAACTCTGGGCAAGGCGAGTGCGCCATCACGAAATCACTTCCACACTCAGCCCCAGCATTTCGGCGAGGGTCTTGAGATCCTTGGTGTAGTCGCCATAGACCCACGGCAAATGATTGCCGTACACGAGTCGTCTTCTCATGAACTCGTCCGCCCGGCCTGATGGGGGCTTGATGACGGCCTCGACCGAGCAGCCGAGCAGGTCTTTGCCCCAGCCACTGGAGCCGACCAGCGTGCCTTTGAGCACGAGGAGTTTCGTGGCGGTTGGATCAACGCGAGCCACGGTGACCGTCTTCTCATCGTTGTTCATGAAGTCAATCACCGGCTTGGTGCCCCAGCCTTGCTCGCAGAACCGGCCCAATTGATAGGGGAGATCGGGCTTGTCGAAGCCATTCATTTTCATGCTCGGGGCGCTGTGGTTGATGCGGAAGGCATCTTCGCCTCGGGGGTCGGCGTTGCCTTGGTGACACGACTTGTTCGACACGCTCATCAACATTCGCATCGCCAGAAGAATCCCGAAATCGGCCTCGCACGCCGAGGCGATCCCTTCGTTGCCGAACAGGGCATGTTGCAGGCATGGCGTGAGCAGCCATCGCTGCGGCAGGAGGCTCGGACAGAACTCGAAGCAATCAATGGTAAACGCATTGCACCCGTGACGGGCCATGAGGCTCCGGATGCATTGGTCGAACAACATGCTGCGAAACACCAGATGCTCTTTGAGAAACAACTTGTCCGCCTTGCGAACCAATTCATCGGCGCCTCGCGTGGCTTGTTCGTACCGCTCGCCAAGAAGCTGGTTCTTCCCACCAGTCATTTCCCGATAGGCAAGGAGCCGGTTCATTTCATCGGTCATTTCCCGGTAGCTGATGGTCTTCACGGTCACGCCGAGACGCTTTCGGAGATCGTCAAAATCCCAAACGGTGTCCGGCGAGAAAGAGGGCACACCGTCCGTGGGGTAGAGGACTTTCGTCTGGCGAAACACCTTTCTCGCCCGAAGCAGCGAGAGGATCTTCGTGAGGTCCATGTCGCGGCCCGCGACGAAGACTTCGTTCCCCTTGGCCAGCGTAAAGCCGGCGATGCTCGCCGTCCGGCACGAGTTGCGGTCGAACACGATTGGCTTGCCGAACTTGTTGCCGATCTCGAACGACGCCCGCGCGCTGCCACCGGGGTGGATGAAGAAAGCATCGGTCTCCGGGTTATCAGCGGCGAGCTTGGCCATCGCCGCGGGGTCCAACACCCATTTCTCGCTGAACGTCACGTGGACCGGTTCGAGCACACGCACGCCGTCTGCACTGCCGAGACCTTTGGTTGTAAGTTCTTTCGACCATGTGGCGAACTGTTTCTCGACATTCGCCTTCTCGGCTTCCGGTGTGACCGATGTCCAGCGACACGGTCCCTGCCACGTGGCCGAGTGAATGATATTCGTCATCACGGGCTTGACGTGGAGTTTGGTGTCGCGCGGGTGCAGAGGAATGCCGCCTACCCCAGACGGTTCTGCCGTGATGAATTTTGCGTCAGCCAGTGCAACGGCCAGAGCTGTTCCCAAACTTCTTGCCAGAAAATCCCGCCGGTTTATGGGCAGTCCGGCGGTAACTGCTTTGTGCGTGGTCGGTTTCATGGCAGTTCCTTTCTGCATTCGCATTTCTAACAACGCTCGCCTGCTGTCACAAGCGCATTCTCTTGGGCGATTGCGCGCGCGGGCGTCATCAACAAGCAACACCTCGATCAGGACGGAGGTATGGCCGGTCGGCGTTGACGGGCTGCGAAAAAGCTGTTGTCGGGTGGGGTTGAACATGCGATAAGTCTGCGCACTGTAGGCCGCTTCTGTGAAGTGGCGTCGTGTTTCCGCCGACTCGCAGAGTCGGCCTACAAAGGAGAATGAATGCTGAACCTTCGTTATGATTTCAACAACCTGATGGCCGAGCGCGTGGGCGACCACGGCGTGAAGGACACCGAGTTGAAGGCGCTCGCCCCGAAGATCGAGGCGGCCTGGAACGCCGTCGAGAAGACGCCGCCGGGTTTCCGGAAGCTGCCGTACAACACCCAGCTTGCCGATGAGGTGTGCGCGATGGCCGGCAGGATTGCCGGACGGTGCGAGAACTTCGTGGTCGTCGGCATCGGCGGCTCGGCGTTGGGCAACATCGCGTTGCAGTCGGCGCTGAACCACCCTTGTTACAATGAACTGAGCCGCCCGCCGCGCCGCGGTCCGAGGTTGTACGTGCCCGATAACGTTGACCCGGACCGGATTAACGGGTTGCTTGACGTGCTCGATTTGAACAGCACGGTGTTCAACGTCATCACCAAGAGCGGCGGCACCGCGGAGACGATGAGCGAATTCCTCGTGTTTCGCGAGGCACTGATAAAAGAACTCGGCCCGGAAAAGGCCGTCCAACAGATTGTCATCACGACCGATCCAGAGAAGGGCGAATTGCGCGAGATCGTGAGGAGGTTCGGCTACCAATCGTTGCCGATTCCGCCGGACGTGGGCGGCCGGTGGTCGGTGCTCAGCGCGGTTGGCCTGCTCAGCGCGGCGGTGACGGGCATTGATATTCACAAGCTGCTCGACGGTGCCGCCGAGATGGATAAGCTCTGCAAACAATCCGGCAAGCTCTGGGAGAATCCCGCGCTGACGGGCGCCGCGTTGCATTACCTGATGGACAAGGCCAAAGGCAAGAGCGCGCAGGTGATGATGTCGTACTCGCACGCGTTGCGCGACGTGGCCGACTGGTTCCGTCAACTCTGGGCCGAGAGCCTCGGCAAGCGCGTGGACCGCGCCGGCAAGGTCGTGCATTGCGGCCAGACACCGGAGAGGGCCGTCGGCGCGACGGACCAACACTCGGTGATGCAGCTTTACATCGAAGGGCCGTTCGACAAGGTGGTGACGTTCCTGACCGTGGACGAATTTGCGACGCGGTGCGACATCCCGCACGCGTTCCCCGAGTACGAAGCGGTGAAATATCTCGGCGGCCACACGATGAACGGATTGCTCAACGCCGAGGGTAAGGCGACCGAGCTGGCGCTCACGCAGAGCGGCAAGCCGAACTGCGCCATCCGCGTCAAGAAGGTGGACGAGCGCACCGTCGGCGCGTTGCTCTATTTACTGGAGATGCAGACGGCCTACGCCGGCGAATTGTACAACATCAACGCGTTTGACCAGCCGGGCGTCGAGCTTGGCAAGGTCAACACGTACGCGTTGATGGGACGCAAAGGATTCGAGGCCAAACGCCGCGAAGTCGAACAAGCAGTAAAATCGAACCCGAAATTTGTGGTGGGAGCGTAAGCGATGTTCGTATGAAGAAACTGCGTCTCTATGCGGATGCGTCTGTTTTTGGCGGCTGCTTCGATCCGGAGTTTGCCGTGGAGAGCCGCCGGTTGTTCGATGAAGTGAGCGTCGCTCGGTTTGTGCTGATCGTTTCGGACGCTTTGGTTGCGGAATTGCAGTCGGCGCCGGAGCGGGTTCGAGATGTGCTTGAGAAACTTGACCGCGAGCACATTGAAACGGTGAGCTTGACGCCAGAAGCGTCGGAGTTGTGCGACGCGTACATGGAAGCCGGGATTGTCGGCCCTGCCAGCAGGGAAGATGCTGAACACATTGCCATTGCGACAGTGGCGGGTGCGGACTTGATAGTGAGTTGGAATTTTCGGCACATCGTGCATTTTGAGAAAATCGCCGGTTACAATGCTGTCAATGAGTTGCACGGGTATCGGTCAGTCCGGATTTTTTCCCCAAAAGAGGTGGTGACACCGTGAAGAAGAAAGCGTTTGATTGTGTGCAGATGAAATGGGACATCCAGCGGAAGCTCCGCAAGGAATACGAGGGTCTGACGGTCGCGGAACGGAACCGTCTGGCCGAGGCGAAGATTCTGGCGGACCCGATTTTGGGTCCGTGGTGGCGCAAGGTGCGGAAACGTTCCGTCGAACCCATGACTGTGGCGGAAAGCCCTGCCGTGTACAGACCGCGACGCCGCAGTGGCCGGGGGCGGAAATGACCAACACCGAAGTCCTTCAAATCTTTCGCGACACGAAAGCGTTACTCGGCGGGCATTTCCTGCTGCGTTCCGGCCTGCACAGCAAACAGTATTTCCAGTGCGCGCTGGTGCTCCAGTATCCGCGTCATGCGGAGAAGCTTTGCACTGCGCTGGCGGCCAAGCTGCCGAAGGCTGACACGGTGATTTCGCCGGCGATGGGCGGGTTGTTTGTCGGCCACGAAGTCGGGCGGGCGCTCGGGTTGAAACACATTTTCGCCGAGAAGAACGCGGCGGGCGCGCTGGAGTTGCGGCGCAATTTCACCGTTGGCAAGGGCGAGAAGTTTCTCGTCGTTGAGGACGTGGTGACGCGCGGCGGCCGGGTGCAGGAGACGATTGACATTATCAAGGCGCGCGGCGGCGATGTTGTTGCCGTGGGTACGTTGGTGGATCGTTCCGGCGGGAAGGCTGGCTTTGGCGCGCCGTTGGTGAGTTTGTTGAAGTTGGAGATCGAAACGTTCGAGCCGTCGGTGTGTCCGATGTGCAAGGAAGGAATACCGGTTGTGAAGCCGGGAAGCTGATTTTATGGTTAGTTGGCTATTAAAGAAAATTGTCGGCAGCAAGAACCAGCGCGAGGTCAAGCGCCTCTGGCCGGTGGTGGATATCATCAACGACTTCGAGAAACAATACCAGTCGTTCTCCGATGACCAGCTTCGCGCCAAGACCACGGAGTTTCGCGGGCGTCTGGCGAAAGGGGAATCGCTCGACGATATTCTGCCCGAGGCGTTCGCTGCGGTGAAGAATGCCTGCCGCCGGCTTTGCGGGCAGGAATGGACGGTGCGCGGGCGTCCGTACAAATGGGACATGGTGCCGTTCGATGTGCAGTTGATCGGCGGGATGGTCCTGCATTCCGGCAAGATTGCCGAAATGGCGACCGGCGAAGGCAAGACGCTGGTGGCCACGATGCCGCTCTACTTGAACGCGCTCGCCGGCAACGTTCATCTCGTGACCGTCAACGATTACCTGGCCGCGCGCGACTCCGAGTGGATGGGTGAAATCTACAAGTTTCTCGGGTTGACCGTCGGCTGCATCCAGCACGATCAACGGCCCGAAGTGCGCCGGGCGCAATACGCCTGCGACATCACCTACGGCACGAATGCCGAGTTCGGTTTCGATTACCTGCGCGACAACGGCATGGCCACCAGCGCCGAGACGCAGGTGCAGCGCGGCCATTTCTACGCCATCGTGGATGAAGTGGACTCGATCCTCATTGACGAGGCGCGCACGCCGCTGATCATCAGCGGACCGTCCACGGTCGTCAGTTCGTCGCATCAATTCGACAAATACAAGCCGCAGGTTGCGGAGTTGGTGCGCTCACAGACGATGTTGTGCAACCGGCTCGTGAGCGAGGCGAAGGAATTGCTCGACAAGAAGGACGACAAGGATCGGGACAAGGATGCTGATCCCGTTGGCGACGCCGGGCGGCTTCTCTACCAGGTGAAGATGGGGATGCCGAAGAACAAACAGCTTCTGAAAATGCTGGAAGACCCGGAGATCCGACGGCTGCTCGATGAATCCGAGTTGAAGGTGTTGGCCGACAATACCAAGAAGGAGAAGATCGCGCTCAAAGAAGAACTGTTCTTCACCATTGACGAGCGACAGCACGACAGCGACCTGACCGAGAAAGGCCGGAAATTCCTCAACCCGCAGGATCCGGACGCGTTCGTCATTCCCGACCTGGTGAGCGCGTTGCAGGAGATCGAGTCGCAAGAGGCCAGCGACGCCGAAAAGAGCAAACGCAAGGAGGAAATCCAGCGCCAATGCGAGGAACGCAGTGAAAAGATCCACAGCATCGCCCAACTGCTCCGCGCGTACTGCCTGTTTGAAAAGGACGTCGAGTACGTCATACAAGACGGCAAGGTCGTCATCGTGGACGAGTTCACCGGACGCCTGATGCCGGGCCGGCGCTGGAGCGACGGATTGCACGGGGCGGTGGAGGCAAAGGAAGGCGTGGTCGTCGAGCGCGAGACGCAGACGTTGGCCACGATCACGATTCAGAATTATTTTCGCCTGTACAAGAAACTCGCCGGCATGACCGGCACAGCCGAGACGGAAGCGACCGAATTCCAGAACATTTATAAACTTGGCGTCATCGTCATTCCGACCAACAAACCCTGCGTCCGGAAGGACGAGAACGACCGCGTCTATAAGACGCGTCGGGAGAAGTTCAACGCGATCATGGACGAGATTATCGAGCGTCACCGCAAAGGACAGCCGTTGCTGGTTGGCACCGTCAGCGTGGAGGCCAGCGAAGTGTTGTCGCGGATGCTCCAGCGCAAGGGCGTCCCGCACAACGTTCTGAACGCCAAATATCACCAGCAGGAAGCCGAGATCGTCGCGCGCGCCGGGCAGCGCGGTGCCGTGACCATCGCCACCAACATGGCCGGCCGCGGCACTGACATCAAACTGGGCGAGGGTGTCGCTGATGTCGGCGGCCTGCACGTTATCGGCAGCGAACGCCACGAGGCGCGGCGCATTGACCGCCAGTTGCGCGGTCGTTGCGCGCGTCAGGGCGACCCCGGCAGTTCGCGGTTCTACATCTCGCTCGAAGACGATCTGATGCGGCTCTTCGCCAGCGGGCGGATCGCCAAGATCATGGAAAAACTGGGGATGAAGGAGGGCGAGGAATTGCAGCATCCGCTTCTGAACCGGTCCATCGAGACAGCGCAGCGGCGCGTGGAAGAGCACAACTTCTCGATTCGCAAACACACGCTCCAGTACGACGACGTGATGAACAAGCAGCGCGAGGTGCTCTACGGCTTCCGCAACGAGATCATCAACGGCGACAATCCGCGCCAGTCCATCTTCGAGATCATCGAGGAGGTCGCAGACAATCACGTGGCCGCCTGTTGCAAGGAAGACCAGCCTGCTGACGAGTGGGACCTGAAAGGATTGGTGCGTTGGGCCAACCACGCTTTCCCGATTGGCTTGCAGGAGGAACAGATCGCCAACAAGAACGCCGAGGAAATCAAGCAATTCATCCTCGACAAGGTCCAACGCGCCTACCACGCGAAGGCCTCCAACGAAGATACCGAGACGCTGAAAGCCATCGAGCGGCTCATTGTGCTCAACGCGCTCGACCGCCTCTGGCAGGAGCACCTCTACAACATGGATCAACTCCGCCACGGCATCGGCCTGCGCAGCTACGGCCAGCGCGACCCGCTGGTCGAGTACAAGAGCGAGGCGTTCTCGATGTTCGATGACATGATGCTGAACGTGAAGGACGAGATTGCCGCCAACGTCTTCCGCTCCGCCAGTTCGCTTGAGGCGTTTGAGAATTTCCTGCGCGCCCTCCCGATGCAACTCAGCGGGCCGGAACTCACCTCCGGCAGCGCCTACCAACAAGCCGGCGGACAGGCGGCCGGCGGCGGGGGCAGACAGCAGGGCGGCGGCGAGATGGTTGAGGAAGCGATTGCCGCCGCGACGCCAGTCCGGCGCGAGACGCCCAAAGTCGGGCGCAACGAGCCGTGCCCGTGCGGCAGCGGCAAAAAGTTCAAACAATGCTGCGGCAAGAACGCCTAGGAGAAATCCGAAGCTCGAATCTCGAAATCCGAAACAAACCCGAATGACGGCAAATTCAAAAAAGCCATTTTCCCGCTTCGAAGGTTTTGGTTATTCGGATTTCGTGCTTGTTTCGTGCTTCGGATTTCGGATTTCGGATTTATTGTCCGTGTGAAATCGCTGCTTTACAGTTGGTTGTTGCCGGCCGTATCCGGCCTCTTGCTGGCGCTGGCGTACCCGCCGTTCAACCGGGCGGAATGTGCATGGATTGCGCTGGTGCCGTTGTTGTTTGCGTTGGAGCGCAGCGACCGTTGGCCGGCCTTTCGCCGGGGGTGGCTGGCGGGATTGGTCTTCTTCGGGATGACGGTCTGGTGGACGATTCATGTGACCGTTGCCGGGACGGTCGGACTGATTGCGGCGCTGGCGATGTACTTCGGGGTCGCGGCGATGATCTTCTCTCTTGCCGCGAGCAGGCTTGCGGCCAGAGATTCGGCGTTGCGGAATCTGTTGCTGGCCGTTGTGGGGACCGCGTGGTGGGTGACGCTGGAGTGGGTGCGCGGCAAAATCATCTTCGGCGGATTCGGCTGGAACGGGCTGGGCGTGAGCCAGCACCAGACCCTGCCCATCATCCAAATCGCCAGCGTCACCGGGGTGTACGGCGTCTCGGCGCTCGTCTGCTTTGTCAACTTCGCCATCTTTTTTACCATCCGACGGTTCGTGCATTTGCGGAGCAACGATGAACCGGCGCGGCGGCTGAGTTGGGAATTGTACGCTGCCGTGGCCTTGGTGTGCGTCACTTTTGTCAACGGGCTGAAATTGCTGCGGGGTGACGATGACGCAGTGCCGGGGCTGCGGGTCGCGCTGATTCAAGGGAACATTCCGCAGCAGGTGAAATTCGATCCGACCGAGAAACCGATGATTGAGGAGCGGTACCGCGCCTTGACGGAGAAGGCCGCGTTGCTGAAACCCGATCTGGTCATCTGGCCGGAAACGGCCACACCGGGCGCGTTGCGGTACGATTTGGAATCCTACCGTCTCGTCTCGAACCTGGTGGCGCTCGCCAATGCGCCGTTGCTCACCGGTACGATGGATGTCGTCGGCTCAGACTGGTTCAACGCCGCGGCGTTGGTGCATCCCGACGGCAAGATCGCCGGGCTGTATCACAAGATTCATCTCGTCGCGTTCGGCGAGTACGTGCCGCTGCGGAAGATTTTGCCGGTGATGAAATGGCTGACGCCGATTGACGGCAGTTTTGAGCGCGGCAACACCGTCAGTCTGCTCGCACTGGGTGCGACCCGCTTCGGCGCGGTGATTTGTTTTGAGGACACGCTTCCCGATCTCTACCGGCAGTTTGTCCGTCGCGGCGCGGATTTCATGGTGAACCTGACCAACGATGCCTGGTTCAAGGAATCACCGGCTGCCGAGATGCATCTGGCGAATGCCGTGTTTCGCGCCGTCGAGACGCGTCGTCCGCTGGTCCGCTGCACGAACAACGGCGTGACGTGCGTCGTGGACGAGTTCGGTTACATCAAGCCCGAACGCCGGCTCCCGGCGCATCAAGAAGGACTGCTGGTCTGCACGGTTCCGCTGGTAAGCAGTAACGCGCACACGTTCTACGTTCAGCACGGCGACTGGTTTGTGGCTGCCTGCGCGCTGATCAGTTCGCTGGCTTGCGGCTGGATGGTTTGGCGTTTGCGGCAAAGGGAATCGCAACCGTGAACGACGCGTTGCAGTTGTTGCCGGGGCTGCGCTTCAGTTGCACCTGCTGCGGCCGTTGCTGCCGGCAATGGGGGATCGAGGTCAACGCGGCGGAGAAAGAGCGTCTGGAGCAATTCGATTGGGGCCAGGTGCCCGGCGCGCCGCCGCGCGATGAGTTCTTCCGTCAAGACGGTGCGCGAACGCTGCTGGGGCTGCAACCGTCGGGATTGTGCAGGTTCCTTGGCGAGGACAAGCTTTGCCTGATTCACAAACATTTCGGAGCAGAAGCCAAACCGGCCACATGCCAGCGGTTCCCGTATCAGTTTGTGCGGACGCCCACCGGCGTTTATGTGAGTCTTTCGTATGCCAGTGTCGGCGCGTGTGAGAACTCCGGTCGCGAACTTGGCGAGACGCGCGATGAACTTGCTGCGTTGTGCGAACGCCTCGGCCCCGACCGCGAACAGGGCGCGGACGTGGCATTGACGGACACGAAACGGACAAGCTGGGCTGATTACCTCGCCCTGGAGGAACGCATTCGCGCGGCCATCGTGGGACCGCTCTGGCCGGCGTTGCTTGCCGGGGAAGGATTGTTGACGGGGGTCGTCCCGCCCGGCGACCCGCTGCCGGTGGACGCGTTGAACTGGCGGCAGCGCGCGATTCTAGGCCTCTGCGCGCAAGCGTTCCTGCAAACAACGACTTCCGCGGCATTTGTCGGCCCGCTTGTGGTGTCGGTGCTGCAACGACGATTGGAGATCAACGGGCGTTCGGTGACGTTTGCCGAGTTGGCCGCGCTGCCGAACGTGACGTTCGACAACGACGCGGAGGCGATGCTGCGGCGGTTCCTGCTGCAGGCGTTGTTTGGGAAATGTTACTTCGGGCGATGGCGCGACGAAGACATCTCGGTGCTGGCCGGCTACCGGCTGCTGATGGTGCAGTACGTGTTGGTCATTCTTTCAATGAGACTTGGCGCCACGGTGACGGAGGCGCTGACGACTACCTCTCGGAATCTGCAACACCGGGCGTCGCTCGGCAGTTGGGTGCTGCCGGCCGAGCAGCTTGCCACGGAAATGCGCGCCCTACTACCGCGCATCGTGTCGCCGGAGTAAACGCGCTTGATGCGAGCGGGATGTTTCGGCTAGAGTCGCAGCCTTATGACGGCAGGAATCTGGATTGGCTGCGCGGCGGCATCGTACCTTCTCGGCTCGATCCCGACCGGCTTTGTTTGGTGCAAGGCGCGCGGCATTGACATTCGGAAGATCGGCAGCGGCAATATCGGCGCGACCAATGTCATGCGGGCGCTGGGCAAACCCATCGGCGTTACGGTCCTCTTGATTGACGCAGCGAAGGGGTTTGTTCCTGTCTTCGCTGCCCCGGCGTTTTTTCCGGAACTCGACAGGACGCTGCTGCAGATTGTTTCTTGCGTCGCGGTCGTGGCGGGTCACAACTGGACGTGCTGGTTGAAGTTCAAAGGCGGGAAGGGGATTGCGACCAGCGCCGGGGCGTTGCTGGCAATGCTGACGTTGCCGTTGCTGTGTGTGTTGGCGGTGTGGGGGATCGTGTTCGCGGCGTCGCGGTACGTCTCGCTGGCCTCCATTGTGGCGGCGGCGGCGCTCCCGGTGGCGACTTGGCTTATCACACAAGACAAGACTTTTATCATTTTCACTGTCATCCTCAGCGTGCTGGCGATTTACAAACACAAGTCGAACATCCAACGGCTGCTGGCCGGAACGGAGAACCGAATCGGAGTGAAGAAAGTATGAATGTGACAGTCATCGGCACGGGGGCATGGGGAACGGCGTTGGCGGTGTTGCTGCACGGCAACGGGTGCCGGGTGCGGCTTTGGGGACGCGTTGTGGAGGAAGTCGATCCGATCCTTGCGTTCCGCGAAAACAAACTCTTGCTGCCCGGCGTGAAAATCCCCGATGCGATTGTTGTCACGATGGACGACGCGACGGCGCTTTCCGGCGCGGAGATGGTGGTACTGGCGGTGCCGTCACACGGGATGCGGACGATTTGCGCGCGGTTGAGGCTGCACATTCCATGGAATGCGCTGTTGGTTCACGTGGCGAAGGGGATCGAAAACGACACGGCCAAACGGATGAGCGAAGTAATCAGCGAGGAACTGAAACGGCTCGATACCGTCGTCCTGTCCGGACCGAGCCACGCCGAGGAGGTGGCGCGGGGCATTCCGACGGCGCTGGTGGCCGCGTCAGAACACGATGCGCGCGCTGTGCAGGCGCAGGATGTTTTTATGAACGAGCGGTTCCGCGTCTATACGCACCATGATGTCGTCGGGGTCGAACTCGGCGGCGCGATGAAGAATGTCGTCGCGCTGGCTGCCGGCGTCTGTGAGGGAATCGGGTTTGGCGACAACACGAAGGCGGCGCTTTGCACGCGCGGCCTGGCGGAGATGACGCGGCTGGGGCTGGCGTGCGGCGCGCGCGCGGAGACGTTTGCCGGGTTGAGCGGCGTCGGCGACCTGATGGTGACCGCGTTCAGCCGGCACAGCCGGAATCGTGCGTTCGGCGAACGGCTCGGCAAGGGCGAGACAGCGCAGCAAATCCTTGGGAGCACAAAAGCCGTCGCGGAGGGCGTCCGCACGGTCAAATCCGTCCAGCAACTGGCGCATCGTTGCGGCGTGGAAATGCCGATTGCCCGCGAAGTGTTCGCTGCGATTTACACCAACAAATCCCCGCGCCAGGCGGTGCGCGACCTGATGGCGCGCGGGGCGAAACCGGAATTCGATTAGCGGCAACGACAGATTTCGGGAACTTTTTCCCATGGAAAGTGTCTCATCAACTGACCGCGAACTGGTTGCGCAGGCACAAGGAGGCGATGACGACGCCTTCGCGGTGCTGGTGCGCCGCCACCAAGGTCGAGCGGTCAATGTTGCGTACCAATTATTGCGCAACGAGGAGGACGCCGTGGAAGTGGCGCAAGATGCGTTTGTCAGGATGTACCGGAGTTTGGGCGGGTTTCGTGGAGAGTGCGAATTCACGACGTGGCTCCACCAGATTGTGGTGAACCTTGCCCGCAACAAGCGCCGCTGGTGGTGGCGGCACGGACGGGAGAGAACCGAGTCGTTGGATGTGCCGGTGGAAAGCGGCGATGGCGAGGTGAACCGCCAGATGGCGGCTGCGTCCGACCCGGCGGACGTGGAACTGGGGAAACTGGAATTTGTGCAACTGTTGGAGCGGAGAATGGCGGAATTGCCTCAAAACCTTCGCGAAGTGCTCATGCTGCGCAACGTCGAGGCGTTGCGCTACGAGGAGATTGCGGCGGTGTTGCAGTGCTCGGTGGGCACAGTAAAATCGAGGATCGCCCGCGCGAGGGATGCGTTGCGCGCGGCGATGAAAGATGAGTGGCCATGATGACGTGCCGGCAAATCGAAAAAGAATTGTCCGCCTACATTGACGGCGAATTGGCCGACGCGGCGCGCGCCGAGGTGCGGATGCATCTCGACGCGTGCGACCGGTGTCGCCGTCATCTTGCCCAGTTGGAGCAACTCGGCAACGGCGTGGCGCGATTGCCGCAGTTGGCGCCGCCGCCGGGTTTCGCGGCGGATGTGCGCCGGAAGATTTCCGGCAACGACACGCAACGGTCGTGGATGGATGTTGTGTTCCGTCCCGTTTGGTTGAAGGTTCCGGTGGAGGCTGTCGCCGTGGTGGCGGTGGCCGTCGGGGTGATGTTCCTGGCGCAACACCAGCAGAAACGACAAGCATGCATTTGTTACACGACGGCCAACGAAGTGTCGGCGGCAAGCGCAACGCTGGAGGCGCGGAAGGATACCGATGCCTTGTCGCAGTTGAGTGAACGGCGGGAAGTCGCGGACACAGCACCGGCTCCGTCGGGTGCTCCAGAACCTGTTGCCCCGGCAAGTCCCGCGGCGGTAAAACGCGCGTTGGCTTTGAAGGCCGAACCTGCGGGCCGACCGCTTGAACGCGGGGCAGACGCTTCGCAAATGACGGCAGGAGGCCATGCCGGGCGGGCGTCCGGGACGGACGCCACTGCAACATTGGCTCTCGTTGACAATCAACAACGGATGTTAATCGAGCGCGAGACGGTGTTGGTGGCGGCCGTAAATCCATCGTTGGCGGAGGAGCGCGTGCGCGAATTGCTCAATCCGCTGCGAGGCGCTGTGGTTGAGGTGAAAAAGGGCGGTCCAATGCCGCACCAGATGCGGGTGCGGGTTCCGTCGGCGCTGGTGGCGAAATTCAAGGAACAGTTGGCCGAGATCAATGCCGATCCACGGCTCCGTCCCGGTCTGGTGAGGTCGCGCCAACTGGCAGCGGTTGCCACGGACGAAAAGAAGATGACAGAGAAACTGGAAAAGCCAGAGGAAGAACCGATGACGGAATTGGAAATCCAGATTGTCGAACCGCTGAAGCCGTGACGGTTATTTGGCCGTCCATTGTTTCAGTTTGCCGTCGAGTTCCTTGTTTTGCGGGTCGAGTTGGGCGGCTTTGCGGAGCATCTTGACGGCCTCGTCCCGGCGATTGAGCTTGTGGAGCACATCAGCGAGGTGCTCATAGACGGTGGCGTCTGGTTCCTTGGCAGAGAGTTGGACCGCGCGCCGAAGTTGTGTGAGCGCCTCCTCATGGCGGCCAAGCCGGTAATAAACCCAGCCGAGGCTGTCAATATACGCGGCGTTGTCGGGTTGGGCAGCGACAGCATTCTTGATCAAGTCGAGAGCTTCGTTGAGGTTTTCGTTCCGGTCGGCCCACATGTAGCCGAGGTAATTGGCGGCATTGTGATTTTTCGGGTCGAGTTCGAGCGCTTTACGAAAAAGAGTGGCCGCTTTGTCGTGCTGGCCGGTTCGTTCCCGTGCGGCGCCGTACATGAAGTAAAAGGCGCTTGTGGGTTTGTCTTGCTCGCTGGCCTGGATGAGTTGTTCGGCCTCGGCGTAGGCCGCGACGGCTTTCGGATAGTCTTTTTGTTCGGAGTAAACCAATCCCCTGAGATAAGGAACCTGGAAGCGGGTGGGAAATTTCTTTCTGGCAGCATCGAGTGTTTGGAGCGCGTCGGTGAAGCGCTTCTGGTGGAGGCGGACGAGGGCGAGGCGGACGCAGACGTCGAACTGGTTGGGATTGATGTCGAGTGATTGTTGGAGGTGAACGACGGCATCGGCATCCTTGTCGAGTTCCTGATACAACTCGGCGATGGTGTTGTGGACGTCGTAGCGCAACGGCTCGCGTTTGACGATGACCTTGAGGGCGTCAATGGCCTTGGTTTTGTCGTCTGCGCGCAGGAGCGCCTGCGCGAGCCGTTCCCGCAACTGGGTGAGGTCAGGCCGCAATTTCAACAGCGCCGTGTAAACTTCCGCCGCGCCGGTGAAGTTCTCCGCCGCCATCTGGGCTTCCGCGAGGCGCAGCAACAGTTCAGGGTTGCGCGGGGTGATGGCCCGCGCCTTTTCGTAGCAGTCAACCGGCCGGCTTGGCGTGATTTCGGTGGCGAGTTGTTTTTTTTGTTTGAGGACGAATTGGTAAACGTCGCCCAAGCCGAGCCAGAAGGAAGCATCGCCAGAGGGCTGGCTGAAGGCGCGCTCCAGCAACGACGGGACGATGGCGGTTTCATCTTTCTGGAAATAGACCTCCACCACCGCACGGAGGGACGGGAGATGATCGTGTTTGAGTTTTAATGCCTCCAAGAAGGCCACAATCGCTTCTGTCCGCTCATCGCCGGCCCGTCGGGTGACACCCATCCAAAACCAGGGTTCGGGAGAGTCCGGTGTGGCCTTTGCCGCCTTTTCCAGCAGCGCGAGGGCTTTGTCACGTTCCTTCCGTCCGATGTAAATCTGCGCCAGTTTCCCGGCCAGCGCGGAGTTTTGGGGGTCCAGCTCGAATGCTTTCTCATAGGCCGGCACTGCGGCCGCAGCACCCTCGCGCGTTTCCAGCGACACCCCGGCCGCATACTGACTAAGCGCCTCGGAGCTTGGGTCCGGCAAACCGGGCGACTCCGTGGTTATCGTTGCTGACGGCGGCGGAGGCGTTTCAGTCTTGGGCGTGCGGGTAGCACAGGCGGCGGCGAGGACAAACATCGCCGCCAGCATGTACGCCCGCTCATGCGAACGGGACTCCTGCATGTGTTGTTTCACAGACTAGCGGTTGCGCTTCTTGTGGCGCATCGCCTTGAGGCGTTTCCGCCGTTTATGACGATTGATCTTGGATTTGCGGTGTTTCTTCAATGAACCCATAGGGTCTCCTTTTGCTCAGTAAATGACTTTGTTCAACGGATACTCAATGATGCCTTCCGCGCCCGCTGCCTTCAATTGCGGAATGATCTCGCGGACGACCTTCTCGTCAATAATCGTCTCCAATGCCACCCATCCTTCCAACGCCAGCGGTGAGATCGTCGGATTGCGAAGCGCAGGCAACGCTTGGAGAATGCCATCGAGCTTGGCGCGCGGCACGTTCATCTTCAAGCCGACCTTCTCCTCGGCGGCGAGCGCGGCGCGCAACAACAGCGCAAGCGTTTCGATCTTCTTGCGTTTCCATGCGTCCTTCCACGATTGTTTGTTGGCCACCAACTGCGGGAAACTGGTGACCAGTGTGTCCACGATCCGCAGGTTGTTTGCCTTCAACGAGGAACCGGTCTCGGTCAGTTCCACGATGGCATCCACCAATTCCGGCGCCTTCACTTCCGTCGCGCCCCAGGAAAACTCCACCTCGGCGCGCACGCCCTGCTTCTTCAACCACCGTTTCGTCAACTCGACCAGTTCCGTCGCGATTCGTTTGCCTTCGAGGTCTTTGGCAGACTGGATGGGCGAGTCGTTCGGCACGGCCAGCACCCAGCGGGCCGGTGAGGTCGTCTGTTTGCTATAGGCGACTTCACAGACCACATGCACGTCGCTGTCATTTTCCGCGATCCAGTCCGCGCCCGTCAGCCCCGCATCAAGGTATCCGTGCTCGACGTACCGGCTGATTTCCTGCGCGCGAATCAGGCGCAATTCCAATTCCGCATCGTCCACGCGCGGCAGGTAACTGCGGCTGCTGGAGGCAATTTTCCAGCCCGCCTTCGCCATCAACGCGAACGTGGACTCCTGCAGGCTGCCTTTTGGCAAACCCAATCGCAACTTGTTCAGTGTATTCTCCATAGTAATTCCGTCAGTGCATTTCGTACCCGTTGTTTCTGTTTCTGGCGAGCACAAAGTTAGCTCGTCACATCCACCCGTCGTCCGCTGATGCGCAGCCGGTTTGCTGCGAACAAACGGATCGCCTCCGGGAACAACCGGTGTTCCACGGCGTGAATCCGTTGGTGCAACGACTCGGCGGTGTCGCCGGGGAGAATCGGGACGGCTTCCTGGAGGATGATCGGCCCGGTGTCCACGCCTTCGTTGACAAAATGCACGGTCACGCCGGTGACTTTGACGCCGTGGTTCAAGGCCTGTTCCCAAGACTTCAATCCGGGAAATGACGGCAACAGCGACGGATGGACATTGATGATTCGTCCCGCGAAAGCATGGAGCAACGGCCGTTTCACGACCCGCATGTACCCGGCCAGTGCCACCAGCCCGACTTGCGCCTCTTGTAACAGCCGCACAAGATGTTGTTCCAGTTCCGGTTCCAGTTTTGTCTTAAATTGGCTCTGACCAATGAATGCCGCTGGAATGCCGCGATGCCGGGCGCGTTCGAGGATAAACGCGTCAGCGTGATCGCTCAGCACCACCGTGACAGCACCGGGAATGACGCCGCGATCGCAGGCTTCCATGATTGCTTCGCAATTGGAGCCGTTGCCGGAGCCGAGCACGCCGATGCGCAAAGGTGTAGTCATCGGGGCGAATGTTTACGCAAACCGGGAGGGAAACACAAGCTCGCTCGCCATCACCACCACCAGTGCGGACGGTAGTAGGGACCGTAGTAGCTGCCGTAATAGTAATAGTCGCGGCGTTGTTGTTCAGCCACGGCTGCGCGGGTGTAGGTTTCCAGCATGTAGTTGATTACGCGATCGCTGACGCCTTCGTTGCGCAAACGAACCACGTCATCGGCGCCCAGGCGATAGACGGTTCGTGCCGACTCGATCCGTCGGATAATGTCGTCATCCCACGACCCCGCTTTGGTCATGGAAATCACGTCCGCCAGCGACACTGCCGCCGGTCTTGGTGTGGTCGCGCAGCCGGTGGTCAAGATTGGCAGCAACACTAAGATCAGGAACTTCTTCATGGTGATTGTATTCTAGCCCCCCTTGGATGCGGCTGCAAGCGACTGTCGGATTTTTTCAATCAATGTCGTTGTCGAGAACCCCTTTACGAAGGGGAGAAGCCGCACCTTGGTTCCGGCCTCGGCCAGAACGGCGCGCTCCTTCGGGTCGAGTGTGTCAGGCCGATAATCGCCGCCTTTGACGTAAATGCTCGGGCGCACCGCGGCGAGGAAACGCGTGGCGCGTTTCTGCGGGAAAATAACGACAGCATCCACGCAAGCCAATGCTGCCAAGACAGCTGCGCGATGTGCTTGGCACACCAAGGGACGTGTTGGGCCTTTGAGTTGACGGACGGAGCGGTCAGAGTTCAAACCGACCACCAAGAGATCGCCCAGCGATTTGGCGCGTGAGAGGTAGTCCACGTGCCCGTAATGGAGAAGGTCGAAACAGCCGTTTGTCGCCACCACGCGCCGTCCGCGCCGGCGGGCAGTGGCGGCCCAGCGGGCTGCTGCCGCCAGCGTCAGGAGTTTCGATGCGCGGTTTTTGGCTTGCTTCTGCATGCGGATTCGGGGAAAAGCTGTTGCCAGCAAGGATGACTGACGCCTCCCGTTGGGTCAAGGTAGAAGTGGTTATGCATATTCTTCATTTAGTGGGCACAACAATCTATTTCGTGGTGTTGATCGGCTTGTCTTGTTACGGCCTGCATCGGTACTGGATGATTTACCTGTACTACAAGCACCGCAAGCAGAAGCTCGAACCCCTCGGCCAAATGACGACGCTGCCCCGTGTCACGGTCCAGCTTCCGCTTTACAACGAAATGTACGTGGCCGAACGCCTTCTCGACTCCATTGCCGCGCTCGATTACCCGCAGGACAAGCTCGAAATCCAGGTGCTTGACGATTCGACGGATGAGACCTCCGGGATTGTTGCGCGCAAGACCGACGACCTTCGCCGTCGCGGTTTCAACGTCCAGTACATTCACCGCGCCAACCGCGAAGGCTACAAAGCCGGGGCGTTGCAGAACGGCCTACAGTCCGCCACCGGCGAATTCATTGCCATCTTCGATGCCGATTTTGTCCCGCAGCCCGACCTGCTCCAGAAGACAATCCATTACTTCACCGACCCCACGATTGGCATGTTGCAGACCCGATGGGGGCACATCAACGCGCGGTATTCCGTCCTGACCCAGATCCAGTCCATAATTCTCGACGCCCATTTCCTTATCGAACAGACGGCTCGCTCCCGTTCGGGACGGTTCTTCAACTTCAACGGTACCGGCGGCATCTGGCGGCGCTCTTGCATCGAAGGGTCCGGCGGCTGGCATCACGACACGCTCGCGGAAGACCTCGACATCAGTTACCGGGCGCAGATCAAGGGCTGGAAGTTTCTTTTTCTGCCCGACATCGTGACTCCGGCCGAACTGCCAGTCGAGATGAACGCTTTCAAGGCGCAGCAACATCGCTGGGCGAAAGGTTCCGCGCAAGCCATGAAGAAGATGCTGCCGCAACTCTGGCGCGCCAAACTTCCGCTGAAGATCAAGCTCGAAGGCACGATGCACCTGACCAGCAACCTCGGCCACTTGATGTTGTTCACACTCTGTCTTGTGCTTCGTTCCACTGCGTACGCCGGCACGCACGAAGCCACCGGCGGCAACGAGTGGACGAAGTTGTTTCTTGTGGACGTGCCGTTGTTCCTCGCGGCGTCTGTCTCCGTCACGGCATTTTACTTCTGTCCGCAGATTGCGCTTCATGCGAAATGGTGGAAACGCATTCTCTACATGCCGTTGATGATGGCAGTCGGCATCGGCCTCTGCGTCAACAACGCCCGGGCAGTTCTGGAGGCGATTTTCAACCACCGCAGCGAGTTTGTTCGCACACCCAAGGCCGGCGTCCAGCAACGGAACGATTCGTGGCGCAGCATCAAGTACCGCTCTTTCCGCGGCTTGATTCCGTACCTCGAAATTGCCTTCGGCCTTTACTACACGTGGTTTCTCTACGACGTGCTGGAACACGGCATTTGGATCAGCGCCATCTTCATTCTCTTGTTCCAAGTGGGCTTCTTGTACGTCGGATTCATGTCGCTCATGCAAACCAGCACGCGGTTCGCGCGCCGCGCCGCGCCGCCGCTCGCGGCCGCCAACGCCTGAGTTGCCCTGCCATGTCCGACCCACTCGGTATCATTGCTGGCAATGGAGAATTTCCATTGTTGTTTGCCCGCGCCGCGCGGGAGCAGGGACTCCCGACAGTCGCGGTGGCTTTTGAGGGCGAAACGGACGCTCAAATTGCGCAAGCCGCCAACGAAGTCGAATGGGTTCGGATCGGCCAACTCAACCGTCTCATCGAAGTCTTCACAAAACGCAACATTACCCGCGCCGTCATGGCCGGCGGTATCACGCCCGCCAATCTGTACAAGAACTTGAGCCTCGACTTGCGTATGATTGCCGTTGCCGCGCGCCTCAAGGTGCGCAATGCCCAGACCATCTTCGGCGCGATTGCGGATGAATTGGGCAAGGACGGCGTGACGCTCCTCGATCCGCGACCGTTTCTCGGCGAACATGTTCCTCAGTCCGGCGCGTTGACGCGACGCGTTCCTGATCGGGACCAACAGGATGACATCTCGTTCGGACTGCGTATCGCCAAGGAAATCAGCCGGCTTGATATCGGCCAGACTGTTGTTGTCAAGCAGGGCACGGTTCTCGCCGTCGAGGGATTTGAGGGCAGCGACGAAGCGATCAAACGGGGCGGCGCGCTTGCGGGAGAGAAGGGTGGGGCGGTTGTGGTAAAGGTTGCCAAGCCGGGGCATGATTTCCGGTTCGACATTCCCTGTGTCGGGATTCGCACCATCGAATCGTGCGCCGCCGGTACCGTCGCCGTGCTTGCCATCGAGGCCGGTGCCACGCTCCTGCTTGGACGGCAGAAGGTGCTCGACGCCGCGGAGAAACAAGGACTGCGAGTCGTCGCTGTGGAGGTCAAGTGATCGCTTCGCTCAGGCTCGGCGTAGTCGGCGTGGGGCACCTCGGCCAGCATCACGCCCGGATTTACCGCGAACTTCCCGGTGTGGAGTTTGTCGGCTCGTTTGACATGGACCCAAAGAAAACCAGTTTCCCAACACTGGAAGCCCTCGCCGATGCCGCCGATGCCGTGAGCGTCGCCACACCGACCGAATCACACGCAGCCGTCGCGCGCGTGTTCCTTGAGCGCGGCAAACACGTGCTCGTTGAGAAGCCGATCACCCGCACGGTGTCCGAGGCCGGGGAACTGGTCGCGCTTGCGCGCCGTCACCACTGCGTCCTCCAAGTCGGCCACGTCGAGCGATTCAACCCTGTCCTTCGTTATCTCAACAGCATCCTCACTGAAGCCCGTTTTATCGAAGTGCACCGTCTTTCGCCGTACCCGGCGCGTTCGACCGACATCGGGGTTGTCTTGGACCTCATGATTCACGATCTCGACATCATCCTTGCGCTCGTCGAGTCACCGCTTGCGTCGGTTGACGCTGTCGGCATTCCCGTGCTGAGCGCCGGGAGCGAAGACATTGCCAATGCCCGGCTGAAGTTCGCCAACGGCTGCGTTGCCAACATCACGGCCAGCCGGGTCAGCCCGGAACGAATGCGGAAACTCCGCATCTTCGGTCGCACCCAGCAAGGCGCCGCCTACATTTCGCTCGATTACATGCGCCAGGAAGGTCAACTGTACCGCATGGCCAGCGACAACGCCCGCGAATCGAGCCTTCTGAAAAAACTGCTTGCCGGCAAGGACGCCACAATCGTCAGCGAGTTTGCCGGCAAAAAGATCATTCGCGAGCCGGTTCCCATTGAGCGCGACGAACCGCTCAAGCTCGAACTCCAAAGTTTCATTGACGCCATTCGTCTTCACCAGCAGCCCGTCGTCACCGGCGAGGCCGCGAAGCAAGCCCTCGAAGTCGCAATGGAGATTACCGCGCTTTGTGGAATGCCGAAAAAGGAGGCGCTACGCGAACTGTGAGACGCACTGAGAAAGATTCGCTCGGCTCCGTGGAGGTGCCGGCCAGCGCGTACTATGGTGTCCAGACACAGCGTGCCGTCGCCAACTTCCCGATCAGCGGATGGCCGATGCCGTCGCGGCTCATTCACGCGATGGGGCGCATCAAGCGCGCCGCTGCCCAGACGAACCTCGAGCTCCGGCTGCTCGACAAGAAACGCGCCGCCGCTATCATTGCCGCAGCCGGCGAAGTGGCAGACGGCAAGCTCGACGCGGAGTTTCCCGTGGACATTTTCCAGACGGGCAGCGGCACCTCGACGAATATGAACGCCAACGAGGTCATCGCGCGCCGGGCCAACGAGATCCTCGGCGGCAAGCGGGGCGGCAAGTCGCCGGTCCATCCCAACGATCACGTCAATCGCTGTCAGTCGTCCAACGACGTCATTCCGACCGCCATTCACATCGCTGTCATCGAGGGCATTCAGGCGGATTTGATCCCGGCGCTCCAGCAGTTGCAGGATGCGCTCGCTCGGAAAGCGCGGCAGTTTGACGATATCGTCAAGATCGGGCGGACCCATCTTCAGGATGCGACACCCGTGCGGCTGGGGCAGGAGTTTGGCGGTTACGCCGCGCAGATGGAACACGGCATCGGCCGGGCGCGCCGTGCCATTGAGGTGTTGCGCGAACTGCCACTCGGCGGCACGGCTGTCGGTTCCGGCCTCAACGCGCATCCCGATTTCGCCAGGAAGACCATCGCCCGGCTCGGCGCGAAACTGTCAGAAGCGCGCAACCATTTTGAAGCCGCCTCGGCGCGCGACGCTTGCGTCGAGGCCAGCGGCCAAGTCAAGGCCATTGCGGTCAGTCTTGCGAAGATTGCCAACGACATCCGTCTGCTGGGCAGCGGCCCCCGTTGCGGGTTGGGGGAACTCAAACTCCCGGCCGTCCAACCCGGAAGTTCCATCATGCCGGGGAAGGTGAACCCCGTCATTGCGGAAAGCGCCATCCAGGTCTGCCTGTGGGTCATCGGGGCGGACGCGACAATTACATTGTGCGGCTTGCAGAGTTTCCTTGAGTTGAACGTGGCGATGCCGCTGATGGGCGCGCAATTGATCGAGAGCGTCGAACTGCTCGCGGCTGCTGCCCGGAACTTCGCCGACAATTGCGTGGCCGGTCTTGAAGCGGATCGTGACCGGTGCGAATCGCTTGTCGTGCGAAGCCTTGCGATGTGCACCCCGTTGGCGCCCGTCATCGGCTACGATAAAGCAGCGGCGCTTGCGAAAAAAGCGTACGAAACTGGCAAGACCATTCGTGAAATCGCTGCAGCGGAAACTGGCCTGAGCCAGGCGGAACTTGACAAGTTGTTCGACTTGTCATCGGTGACCAAGCCCGGTATTCGCGGCAAACCCGGCGAGTAGCAATCCGTTGTACCCGCCGCCGTGCTTGACGCCTCGAATGCGTTGCCTTCATACTCTGTTCCGCATGAAGAACATGATTGTTGCGTTGATCTATTGTGCGTTGGCGCTTGTCGCCAAGGCTGACGTTGTGCCGGGGAGCTTGGAGGATCTGGCGCGGTTTCGCAAACCGGTGCGCGAAATCAAAATGGCCGCCGACGGCTTTCTGTGGGTCGAGGCGGAGGATTTTGCTGACTACGGCGAATGGCGGTTGGACACACAATTCGTGGCGTTCATGGGATCGCCGTACCTCCTGGCCGGTGGCGTGGGGAAGCCCATCAAGGATGCGACGACTGAGATTCAGATTCCGAAAGCCGGCACGTATCGGGTCTGGGTGCGCTCGAAGAATTGGATCAAGGAGTTTGCGCCGGGCAAGTTTACGATCTCGGTTGGTGGTGTGCGGTCGAAACACATTATCGGCGCGGCGAATACGAGCGACTGGATTTGGGAGTCGGCGGGCGAATTCCATCTCCCGAAAGGCGCGACGAAACTCGCGTTGCACGATCGTGCCGGGTATTTCGCGCGGTGTGATGCCTTGATTCTCACCACCGACCTGAAATACGCGCCGCCCAATGACACTGCGCGTGAACGGCGACGATTGACGGGCGTTTCAGACAAGCTCAAGGCAACGGACAACTACGATGTGATCGTGGTTGGCGCCGGCACGGCGGGTTGCAGCGCGGCGCTGGCGGCGGCGCGCTTGGGGGCGAAGACCGTGCTCGTGCAGGATCGCCCGGTGCTCGGCGGCAATGCGAGCACGGAGTTGGGCGTGCCGCCCCAGGGGGCAAGCGTGTCGCACCCGAACGCGCGCGAAAGCGGCATCATCGAGGAGGCGCAATTGATACGCGCCCGGCACGAGTTCCGGAAATGGAGCGAGGCGTTCCAGATTCTGGCACGTGCAGAGACGAATCTGACCGTGCTGTTGAACCAGCGCGTCGTTGCCGCGGAGATGAAAGACAGTCGCACCATCGGCGGTGTGCGGGCAGTGGACACGCTGACGTTGGAGCCGAGTCTCTATCGCGGCCAGTTGTTCATTGACTGCACCGGCGACGGTTGGCTTGGCTACTACGCTGGCGCGACGTATCGCCTCGGACGGGAGTCACGCGACGAGTTTGGGGAAGACCTCGCGCCGCCACAATCCGACCCGATTACCATGAGCGGTTGCATCATGGGCAACTTTACGTTGTCGTATCGCGCCGAGGACGCGGGCCAGCCCGTTGCCTACACGCCGCCGGCATGGGCTGCGAAGCTTCCGCCGCCGGAGGAATTCGGGCGGCGGATGAAAGGATTCGTCAGCGGCCAATGGTGGCTGGAACATCCGGGTGAGATTGACGACCTCAACGATCCCGAACGGGCCCGCGATGAACTGATTCGCATCACGTTCGGCTACTGGGGATACATCAAGAACGGATGGGAGGACCGCCAGCGCGCCCGCAACTACGCGCTGGCTTACGTTCCGCACATGAACGCCAAGCGCGAGACACGCCGGCTCGTGGGCGATTATATGCTCAAACAACAGGACGCGCAGACCGGCGTCATGTTCCCCGACCGGATTTCCTATGGCGGATGGGGCTTGGACGTCCATCATGCGCGCGGAATCTATTCGGGGAAGGAAGGGCCGTTCCACTGCAATCCGCGCGTGCCGATTTACAGCATCCCTTTCCGCTCGCTCTACTCGACCAACATCGTCAACCTCCTGTTTGCCGGTCGGAACATGAGCGTCACGCACATCGCGCTGGGCACGGTGCGGGTCGAGGCTACGCTGGCCACCGTGGGGCAGGCTGCCGGAACGGCGGCCGGATTGTGTCTTCAACGCCGATGTTTTCCACGGGAACTCGGCCAGCGGCACATCGGCGAATTGCAGCAGACACTCTTGAAGCACGACCAGTACATCCCCGAATTGAAGAACGAAGACCCGGCCGACCTGGCCCGCTCGGCTGCGGCCACCGCATCGAGCACGAGAACGCACACCGAGTTTGCGCGCGAGAATGTTCGTGCCGCCGAAAGCCACGAACTGAACACACCGCGCGCCGTCATGTTCCCCCGCGCCGACACCGAGCGGTTTCGCGTTGTTCACTTGCTGCTGTCGTCATCGCGCAAAGATCCGGTGGAGTTGACATTGCGCCTGCGCGGCGCAAGCGCGTTTGGCGATTTCTCGGCGACAAATGACTTGGCAACCGCCACCGCCAAGCTGTCGCCCGGTGGGCGCAAGTATGTCGCATTCCGTGTGGACTGCGCGGTCGCGCAACCGTACGTCTGGCTCATGCTCCCCAAGACACCGGGTGTTTCGTGGTATCTGATGGAACGCCGTTTCCCCGGTAGCGGACGCGCATACGGTGGCGACGCAACACGATCGTGGACGATTGTGAACAACCAACAGTACGCGTTCTACACGGACCCCGGACTCCGGTTCCCAACCGATCATCGTCCTGAGAACGTGATTGACGGCGTCGCGCGCATCGTGGGCGCCAACAGTCATCTTTGGGCGTCTGAGCCGCGCGCGTCGTTGCCGCAATGGATCGAACTGGCGTTCCCCGCGCCGGTCGAGTTGAACACGGTTCACCTGACGTTCGACACCGAACTCAATGCGCGTGCTCCCGTCGGCCCATTGGTTGAACAATGCGTGCGGGATTACCGTCTCGCGTGTTTTGACGGCAAACGCTGGAAGGATTTGGCTGTGGTGAAATCCAACTTCCTACGGCATCGCATCCATCGTTTCCCCGTCGTTACCGCATCCAGGCTTCGCCTGACCGTTGAGGGGACCAACGGCGACAAGTCCGCCCGCGTTTTCGAAATCCGCGCCTATCGTGAGTGAGATCAGGCTAGTAGATGTACGGCTCGCTCATCTCGAAGGCATTTTGAATGACGCGCACGTCTTCCGGTCGCCGGGCGCCTTTCGGAAGTATGACCTCGACGATGTCGAAACGGAATGAAACCTCCGGATAACCCAGCAGGCGCAGGTAATCGAGCGCGACCTTGGATAAATGCCGTTGTTTCGTGGCATCCACCGCCTCGCTTGGCGCGCCCAGCTCCTCGCTGACGCGCGTCTTTACCTCGACGAATACCAGCCATTTGCCGTCCCGGCAGACGATGTCAATCTCGCCGGACGCACTCCGGAAGCGACGGAGCAAAATCTTGTAACCGTGCCGGCGGAGATGGCGGGCGGCGCAGCGCTCGCCGCGCTCACCCAACTCACGCTTCCACTGGCGCGGGTCCGTCGGCTGCCGTTTCCAGCGCGAGAAGATCCAGTTGAACAGGTTCGAGAACATTGCGTATGGGCGCAAACGTGCGCCGGTGAATCGGGCAGGGGCCGAATGCCGTGATGGCCGCGAGGTGTTCGGGCGTGCCATATCCCTTGTGTTTGGCAAAACCGTACTGTGGATACGACTGGTCCAGCGCGAGCATCATCCGGTCGCGTGTGACCTTGGCAATGACGCTGGCGGCAGCAATGGAGAAACTTTTACAATCCCCCTTGATGATCGAGGTCTGCTTGATCAGGATCGCCCGGCAACGATGTCCGTCCACCAAGACGTGATCGGGTTGCGCCGTCAGCCCGCTGACGGCAATGTACATGGCGCGTTCCGTCGCGCGGAGAATGTTGTACTGCTCGATGATCTCCACCGAGGAAATGCCGACAGCCCATGCGATGTCGGAGCGCCCCGTCAACTCGATGTAAATCTCCTCGCGCTGTTCCTCGCGCAACTGTTTGGAGTCATTGAGCGTCCTGTGCCGGAACTCGCACGGCAAAACAACAGCCGCCGCCACCACCGGCCCCGCCAGCGGACCGCGTCCGGCTTCATCCACCCCAGCAATGATGCGCGCTCCATTTTGGAACGCTTTCTTTTCGTAGCGCAGCGTTGGCATCGGCGCGATTTAGCCAGTTGTGACAGGTCATGTCAAGCGACCGATTCCCGGTTAGCCGCTGAGACGGGACTTGCAGTGTGTCGCTCGGCGGTGCAGTCGCCGTGTCGCAGTCAAAGTTGTCGCCGTGCGGGCGCCCGAGTTGTGCGAGGGTCTCCCGACCCCGCACGGGATTGGCGCCGAACAAAGTAAAAGTATTCATCACGCTCCGCGTGATGTTGGCAGGCATGAACCTCACGCGGAGCGTGAGGAGAACTTTGCTGACGACTACCGCTTCAACGCGTTGATCAGTTCATTGAGCTTGTTCAGGATGTCTTGCGCTTCTGATTGCGTAGGCGGATCGCTCACGCTGATGTCCAGACATAGCACTGCTCGATCACATCAATTGCGTTTTGCGAGGCGATATCACCAAAGAATCTATCAACATACGGTCGCAAAGCATTGTTCAACGGGTTTCTTGCATGCGTTGCCTCCGCATCCACGATATGATCGATGGGTCTATAGCTTTCCTGAACGTCCGCAGCCTGAGGTCAACGCAGGCGTCGGGAAAACTCGACTTGTCCCGCAACACCGCAAGGTTGTCACCGTAGTAAAGCCGGTTCATGTCGGCAGAGTGTAGCGGGAAGGCTTTTTGATGGCAATCCTTCTTTCCGGGGGGCAGAAACGGCGGTTTTGGTCTCAAACCAGCTTAACCCGCTGCAAACACGGCCATTATGTCGAGACACAAAATCATTTTGTGAAGGCACAAAACCATTTCGGGGACACACAAAATGCCTTCGGGCATCCACGCCGCCGTTTCGGGCAGACCCGACACCGTTTCGGGTATGCACGGAATCGTTCCGTGGACACACAAAACCACGCCGTGCAGACCCCCGATCGTTTTGTGGACACACAAAACGCCGGCGCGCAGACCCGCCGCTGTTTTGTTGTGACTCGTCGCGGTGGTGTGCGCCCACAAAATCTTTTCGGGCACACACAAAACGGTTCCGTGCCCGCACTTTTCCGTCGGGGGAAAAGCTGTTCCGCGCGCGGGCTTGCCGACGGGGCGAGTTTGTGCTTTCCTCAACGCCATGAAACAAGAGCATGTTGATTTTGTGCGGTCGCACGGGCTGGGCAACGATTACCTTGTCATGGACGCCGCGCGCTTGCCGTACAAGCTGACGCAGGAGCGGATTCGCGCCATCTGTCACCGCAACACCGGTGTCGGTTCCGACGGCATTCTGTTGAACGTTTCGGCGAAAGGGAAGGGGACGGACTTCGCGTTGCGCATCCTCAATCCCGACGGCTCGGAAGCGGAAAAGTCCGGCAACGGGCTGCGGATTTACTCGAAGTTTCTTTTCGACCACGGTTACACGAAGAAGACGGAGTTTAGCATTCACACGCTCGGCGGCGTGGTGCGGTCGAGGTTGATTCTGAAGCAAGGCCGGTGCGTGGCGGTCCGGGTGGACATGGGACAGGCGGTGATTGACCGAAAGCTGACGCGGTTGGAAGTCGGCGGACAGACGCTGGCCGTGACATCGTTGTCGGTCGGCAACCCGCATTGCGTGACCATCGTGGATGATCTTGCGACGGTGGACTTGTTCAAGCTCGGCCCGTTGATCGAGAATCACGCGGCATTCCCGAAGCGGACGAACGTGCAGTTTGCGCAGGTGTTGGGGCGCGGCGACGTGCGGGCGTTGATCTGGGAACGCGGCGCAGGCCATACGCTGGCCAGCGGTTCGTCGTCATGCGCAGTCGCGGTGGCTTGTTACGACAAGGGATTGGTGGACGGCAACGTGACTGTCCACATGGAAGGCGGCAACCTGACGATAGAACTCGATCCGTCACTGAACCTCGTGATGACCGGTCCCGTGGAGGAAGTTTGCACCGGGAGATTCAGCGCGGATTTGCGGCGGCGGATGAAGATTTGAGCCGCGGTTCCCGCCATTGGCGGTAGGCATCGAGAATTTCTGAGAACTCGCTCCGGGATTCCAACTGCACCACGCGCCGCCGAAACTCCGTGACGGGACCGAACGGTTTGATGTACGCGAGCGCGACCTTGCGGAATTGACGGCAGGCGTGAAACTCGCCGTACAATTCGATCATCCGGTCGAGGTGTCGCGCCATGAACGCGACACGCTGCTCAAAGTCCGGTTCGGGCAGCGTTTCGCCGGTCGCCAGGTAACGGGCGGTCTGCTGGAAAATCCACGGGTTGTAGAATGCGCCGCGTCCGATGGCGATTCCCGCGCAGCCGGTTTCGTCGAGCATTCGTTTCGCGTCCTGCGGCGTCGTGATGTCGCCATTGCCAATGACCGGTATGCGTCGGACAGCTTGTGCGAGCGCGCGGATGCCGGCAAGATTGACGTTTCCCGCGAAGCCTTGTTGTCGAGTTCGTCCGTGAACGGTAATTCCAGCGGCTCCGGCGTCATCGAGCGCGCGCGCCAATTCGGGAGTGCCGAGCCGGACCTTGCAGGTGACGGGAATGCGGACGGCGTTCACGACAACGCTGACAAGGCGTTGCGCGGCGGCGATGTTGTCGAGCAACGCCGAGCCGCTGCCGGTGCGGCAGACCTTGCGGACGGGACAGCCCATGTTGATGTCCACGGCATTGTAGCCCTGCTGTTCGAGCCACACGGCGGCATCGCGGAGTTCTTCCGGTTTTGCGCCGTAGAGTTGGACCGCCAAAGGGTGGTCATCGGGGGCGGTGCGAATCAATTCGAGCGCCTTGGGATGTTGTTCCAGAAGGGAACGGGCGTTGACCAGATCGGTGGTGCACAGGCCAAGCCCGCCCCGTTCACGCAGCAGCAGCCGAAACGGCAAATTCGTGTACCCAGCCAACGGCGCAAGGAACAAGGGCGGTGAAATGCTGAGCGGTCCCAATGTGAGAATCATGGCGAATCAATACAGGGAATCGCGCAGAAGTTCCACTTTTCTGTGGGGCAGTGTGTGCTATCTTTGCTGGCGTATGAGAGCGAACAGGAGAGCAACCGGGATGGCCGTCGTCCTGATGTATTTGGCGCTGGCCGCCACCGGCTGGTCACAGCGTCAATTGCAGGACAATATCTGGCTCGAAAGCCGCTGGAACACCGGGACAAACCTCGTTGATAACAGCACAGGCTACGGAATCGCTGTTGATTTTTCCAACCGATGCTATATGACGTTTGGGAACGTCGTGCGCGTGTTTGATGCGACGGGGACAGTCATCACGAATCTGTCGGTAACCAGTCCGCGCGATATTGAATTTGATCCGGTGAGCAACCAGGTCATTGTCTGTTCCGCAACCACCAGCAACCAGATTCGGATTTACGACATGGAATTCAACCTGCTCGCGCAGTGGGGCACCAATAGCCTTGCGTCGCCGTATGGCGTGGCGCTTGGCGGTGATGGGTTGATTTACATTGCCGATACCGGGAACAGGCGGATTCAGGTTTTCGACAGGCAGGGAAACTTTGTTCGGCAATGGGGACAATCCGGCTCCGCCGGGGGCGAGTTCAACGGCCTTTATGATGTCGCCGTTGGTCCCGACAGCACGGTCTGCGCCGCTGACTTCAGCAATACTCGTGTGCAACGATTCAAGGCGACGGGTGAATTCATCGGGCAGTTTCAAGGCGGGGGTTACTACAATTGGAACCCAAAGAAACTGGCCGTGTCAGCGGACGGGTTGGTTTGCGTCGTTGACTCCGGAGCCAGTCCGCTGGCGTTTGTGTTGTCGCCGGAGTTGGGGCAGTTGTTTAATTTTTCCCCCGGCAGTCTGGCGCATGGTCTCTGCTACAGCCCCGGTGGTCAACAACTGTACGTGCTGACCGGCACAGAGATTCGCGTGTATCGGCGAGGGTACAGGACATTTGGCACGATTCCACCGAATGCCGTGCCGCTGCCGGTGATGTTGAATTGCGCCCAGCGCACCGGCACCACATGGGTTGACATTGATTTTTCCGTGATTGATCCCGACAACACGAATGTGACAGCCGCGGCTGTCGCCTTTCTCAGCGGGCGCACAGACTTGGGCGCGCTGATCAAGATGACCACGTTCACCAATGACACGACGGTTGTCCTTCCCGGCACATTGACGACGGGAGTGCCGTATCATCTGACATGGGATGCGGGAGCGGACTTCCCGACAAACTTCTTTTATTTGAAGATCAACGTGCTCGCGAAGGACAATCGCTCCTTGATGGACTGCCATTTTCTTACGCTTCCTCCGGACGATACGTACGGCAATTCGCTTGTCATCAGCCGCAGTCCTTTCCTGCAAAGCGATTTCCTCGGTGTCTGGGTTTGGTTGGTGGCGAGCGACAACCCCAACATCGCCTTTTCCGCAGGGGGAAACATTTACGGAACCGGAGGCGATGCCGGCAAGTTGTATGCAGAAACGATTGGAACCAACACGCTGACCACAGCAGACGGACGTGGTTTTCTATTTTCGCTGCTGAACGTTCGCGAGGCGACGACCGGGGAAGTCTATCGCGCCAAAATCGGGACCACCGGGCGCGTCACGCAATGGGATCCCCGCACGCAGATCGGCGGGTTGCCGCAAAAAATAAATGAATTCGGATTCGACACCGGCTTGTTCAGCACCAATCTCACGCTGACGGTAACAAATGCGTGGTGGGTTGTGCCGCTGCCTTGATCGGTGCGGCCATGCGCAGCGACGTCATATTTGCACCGATTGCGACTTCAGTCACCGGTCTGCTGGCGTGTCTCGCATTGTGCGGAGGCGCCGTGGCACAAGTGCAAGTACAGTTCAGTCAGAGTTCGGACCCGCCGGCGCTGATTAACAACGATATCCGTCTCGTAGCCACCGGCTCGCTGGTCTCCACCGTGTCGGCGCCGATGAAGACCGGCACCTATCAATTTGTTCACTGGACGTTTACTGGTGTGCGCCAGCAGGATCCCATTGGCCGGGGCATCAATCCTGTCCGATTCATGGTTGTTGAACCGGTGGATGCTGTTGCCCGTTACATTCTCGCGACTGACGATACAGACATGGATGGAATCCCCGACTGGTTCGAATGGCATTTCTACGGCTCGTTGACTCACGGGGCGACATCCGACACCGACGGCGACGGGATTACGCTGCAAGACGAGTTCTGGCGCGACTATCATCCGAATGTCGTGGACACGATCGTGAACGGCGGCATCTCACAACGAGGTGGTGTTTCTTTCTTCGTCATTCAAGATCCGGGCGTCGTCATTTACCAGGCCACAAGCAGCCCCCCAGGCGTTCTGGTCCTGAGTCAACCGGTTGCCACCAACAGCACGCAACTGTTGCCGGATGTCTATGGCGTTTCTTTCGGCTACCGTTTTGCCCAATGGGAGGTGAACGGCATCCGCGTTGCCGACGCGCTGGGCCGCTCCGTCGGCAACCTCGGCCTCACCATCGCTTCCAACACCGCTGCTGTCGCCATCTTTCTTTCCTCCACGGCAAGCAGCCTTGAGGACGGGGTTCCTGATTGGTTCAAGCTCCACCACTACGGGACAACATCGATCTCCGCTACGAATGACTCGGATGCCGACGGCCTTACACTCTTCGATGAGTACACACGCGACACGCATCCGAACCTCGTGGACAACATCGCTGACGGTGGCATTTCCCGTCGCACCTCAGAACTGATTGGTTTCCGCAACCCCGGCTACGTCTGGTATTCGGAGGAAAGCGATCCGCCGGGCATCATCGCCAATCAGTTGATTCTGGTGAC
Organism: Verrucomicrobiota bacterium; assembly: GCA_016871575.1. Lineage (GTDB taxonomy): Bacteria > Verrucomicrobiota > Verrucomicrobiia > Palsa-1439 > Palsa-1439 > CAIKAP01. Next base: position 27,333 of record VHCW01000018.1, on the reverse strand, counting down.
GAATACGCTTCGCGTGCTCCCCGATGTCAGGACAAACGGCACTGCGCTCGGGTATGCCTTTGCTGAGTGGCAAACCAACGGCGTGCGCGTGGCGGACGCCTTGGGGCGCGCTGTCGGTGGATTGACGATCATGGTTGCCACCGATATCACCGCGACAGCCGTTTACATGCCCACCAGCCGGCAAACCACAGGCGACGGCGTGCCCGATTGGTTCAAATGGCAGTTTTATGCGGCTACCAATGTCACCGCGGACAGCGACACCGACGCCGATGGGTTCACGCTGTTGCAGGAATACAATCGCGACTATCATCCGAATGTGAAGGACGCGATTCTGGATGGCGGCATCTCCGGTCGTGCGTCGGGGTTGATCTTCGTGTTCGTCCCATACTTCTACCGTGTCGAAAGCAGTCCCCCTGACATCATTCCCACCATTAGCGACTTCGTTCAGTACGGCACAAAAATCCAAACCACCAATGCGCCATCGCAATCAGGCGGCTCCATCTTCGGCCATTGGAAGGTTGGCGGTCTCCGACAAGCGGACGAGAATGGCTATCCGCGAAATCCCGTCTCCTTCAATATTTACTCCAACACAGTCGCTACCGCCGTCTATTACCCCGCCTCGGCCGACACCAACGCCAACGGTTTGCCCGATTGGTGGGAGGACTACCATTTCGGAGGCCCGACCGCCGCTGATGCCAACGCCGACTCCGATGGCGACGGGCTTCTCAATCGCCAAGAGTACATCGCCGGCACCAACCCGCGGCTCGCCCTCAGCCGCTTTGCCATCACCACGCTGCAACTCTCTCCCGAGGGCTGGGAAATCACCTTCCTCGCCGTCTCCGGCAAGGTCTACCGGGTCGAATACAACTCCCACCTTTCGCGCACCAACGGCTGGCAAATCCTGCTGGATAATTTCCAGGCAACCAACTCAATCATCCAGATACTGGATCCCACCGCAAACAACGAGCCGTCACGTTTTTACCGGCTTCGCGTATTTCAATGAGGCGGCATCTGGACCGGCGTTGTTGGGTTCAGCAGATGCTCGATGATCGAACATCCCCACGTGAGACGGTTGCCGCTGAATCACTCAGGCTGGCTTGATCGCCCAGCGCAACTTGGCTGAACTCGACCGGGGATTATCGTGTCGTTCCGCGCTCGATGGACGGATGACTTCGCGGGCAATATCCGCGTAAACACCATCGCGCCATCCAGCCTCGAACGCTTTCTTCACACGGCGATCCTCGCCCGAATGAAACGTCACGATCGCAACACGCCCGCCGGCGTTCAAACAGGATGGCAGGTTGCGCAGGAACATGTCGAGCGCCGAGAACTCCTCGTTCACCGCGATCCGCAGCGCCTGAAACACACGGCGAACCGTGTCATCACGCTCCTCATCAAGGACCGATCCGGGCAGCGTCCGACGGACAGTTTCCGCCAACGCCCGCGTCGTGGCAAATTGCTTCCCCGCCAACGCGGCGGCCAGCAGTTCCGCGCGCGGCTCATCCGCGTTCTCCACGAGCAGCGCTGCCAATGTGACGGCATTGCTCCGCTTCAAGAGCGCCGCAGCCGGCTGGCCGCGCTGCGGGTTCATCCGCATGTCGAGCGGTCCGTCGAATTTCACCGAGAAGCCGCGCGACGGATCATCAATCTGCATCGAGGAGACGCCGAGGTCAGCCAGAATCAGATCAGCACCGGCAAGCTGTTCCGCCGCCAGGACCTTCGGCAGCCCGGCAAAGTTGCTGCGGTGCGCGGTGAATCCCTCACCGGCAAGGCGCACTTCGGTCTTCGGTAGCTCGATGGGATCAACGTCCAGCCCGATGAGCCGTCCGCCGGGCAAGACTCGTTTCAGCAGTTCGCGCGCGTGGCCGCCGTAGCCAAGCGTGCAATCCACCGCGACCTCGCCCACTTGCGGTTTGAGCGCGTCGATTATCTCCGCCACCATGATGGGCCGGTGCGTGCCGGCGGGCGTCTTGCCCGACGCCATCACTTTCGCCACGGTTTCGGCGTTTGCCTGGTGCTCCTTGTACTTGTGCTCGAAACGCCGAGGATATTTGCCGGGGTAACGCGGTCGGCGTCGGTGGGGAGTTGCCTCGACGGTCATAGCTCGGTGTACTTCTTGTTTGAGCCGCGGGCTTTGGCCACCGGGTAACGGACTTCGTTCTTGGCCAGCTTGGCCCGCATGGCGTCGGCGAGATTGATGTCGAGATTGTCCGCCAACTCGAACAGCAACAGCGCCACGTCGGCGATCTCGCTGCTGACCTCGTCGCGCCGCTCCCGCGCCCGCTGTTGGGACTGCTCCGAGCTTTGCCAGACGAAATGCTGGAGGAGTTCCCCCGACTCGGCGGCGATGGCGACGGCCAGTTCCTTGGGCGCATGGAACTGCATCCAGTCACGCGCATCCCGAAAGGCGCGGATTTCGGCAGTGAGCGATCCGATGGTGTCGTTCGAGGTTGTCATTGGCCCACTTTCTCCCACATCTCGCGCACGCTGCCAAGCGCAGGATTTGTCTTGCGGCACGGGACACCCGCAACAAGGGAGCAGGGGATTGCCGCAGGACACGAAAAGTTTCGGCGCAGAACTTCAGTTGCGCGATGGCCGTCACCTAACCGCTTGGGTTGTCATGCTGAGCGTCGGCCGCGTGCGGCCCACGGCCTGCGGCGATTCAACTTGACCGTTGCCTGGCTGTTGCGTACCACATCGAACGATGACGTTGCGAATCGTTATTGTATTGGTTGCCGTGTTTGTGGCAGCGCTTCTCGTTCCCGCGCCGGTTCTCGGCGAATTTCCCGAGGGGCGGGAGGTTTATGTCAAACGCTGTCTTCCGTGTCATCAGCGCAAGAAGATTGATTATGACCCTGCCGCCTATACGCAACGCGCCATGCGGGAAATGGTCGCACGGATGTCCCCAATGTCCAAACTCGGTAACGACGAACAGATGGCCGTGGCGTCGTACTTGGAGGCTGGGCGAACCGGCGGGGTAAAAGTCCCCCCCATTGTCCTGCCGGCCACCGGCCAACCGGCAGTATCCACCAACGAATTCGCCGTGGCACAGGAATTATGTCTGACGAAATGCGCCAGTTGCCACGCTCACAAACTCGAACCCATCAATCCCGAGAAATACACCGGGGAGAAATTGAAGGGATGGGTCGAGCGAATGGCCCCAATTGCGCGATTCACCACGGAGCAAACTGCCTTGGCGGGACGCTACCTCGAAGCGGTTCGCACGAAGAACGCAACGTGGCCCGCTTCAGCGGCAATCAAGTAACCGAGCGCCCCGCGCGGGATGACTGCGAATCGCGAATTGGTTTTTGACATGCGGTGACTCACCAGCATACATTCATTCTGTTATGGCGCTTATCACGTGTCCCGAATGTGGCGGAAGGGTTTCGACGGAGGCCGCGGCCTGCCCGTCCTGCGGTTTCCCGACCGGAGCCAAGAAACGTCCTCTCGGAAACAAACTCCTGCTGGAGGTGCGCCCGTCATGGTGGGCGTATTTCTGGCTGCTTCTTTTCGCATGGCTGGGCATCCCGTTGATCATTGCGTGGTTGCGACGACAATCGGAAGTGTTGCGGGTGTACGAAGACCGCCTTTCCGTCGAACGCGGCATTTTCACGAAGAACTACAGTGAGTTTTTCATCCGCGACATTCGTTCGATTGACGTGGACCAGGGGCTTTGGGGACGAATTATCGGGATTGGCAATCTGACGATCTCCACGGCGGCGACCGTCGAGGCCGACGAAACGTTGTACGGCCTGCCTGACCCCAAGAAGATCCGCGATCTACTGATCGGGCAAAGGCAAGACGCGTGAGTCTATTGTTGGCCATAGCCGTGGCAGCGGCGTTGCCGTCGTTTGAGGATTTTCGGGAAACCGACCGTGCCCGCCGTGAATCCGGCCAATGGCAATCCGAGTCCATCGGACGCCTCTTGCGGGTCGAGCCGTCGCGGATAGTGGATGCGGCGAGGAAGCATCGCGCGGACTGGGAACTCCAATGGGGCGCCGCGGAATTGCTCACTGGATGGAAAGAGAAACAAACGCAATTCGAAATCGCCATCACCAGCAGCGGCACAAACACGGCTGTCGCGCTTCGCTTCGCCTGCGCTGCCGCATCCGAAGGCCAAGACAAACTCGCCTTGCACTGGCTCGACTACTGTCAGCGGCACGACAAGACCAACAGCGTCGCGTGGCTGATCGAACTCTGGGTATTGCGACGACAAGGGGAAGCGGACCGTTTTGAGCCGACAGGCGCCGGCCCGGTGTTCCGCGACGGCGCTGACGGCGCGGCGCGGGCGCGGATTCGGATCTTGGAGGCCATCGGGTACTCGAAATACGCGGCGCGACGGATTGGTTTTCTGCCGAAACTGTACGCCGTCGAGATGGCGCAGGAACTGCGTCGCGGCCGGTATGAGGGGTACGTGGAGCAATTCCTGGCGGAGACAGCGAAGGCAATGCAGGCGGCGCCGACGTTTCTGGTTGCGGAACTGGCGGGGCAATCGCTGGAAAGCGCGATGTGGGACCGTCAAAAGGATTCGACAGTGAAAATGTCGCGCCTCGATGAATTGGCTGCGCGGCGGACAATGCTGCGCGAATTGGTCGAGGAGATGGAGCACCGGGTGGATGTCGCCGCCGAGGATCGGATGTGCGAGTATTTTGACGACCTGCTGTTGTTTGGGGAAATCGAGGCAATGCGGCGGCTGGGCCGTGACATCCGCCGTGCGGTCGCTCCCGCCAAACAATGACCGCCGCTGCCGACAATATTCGCCGACAATATTCGCGCTGGCGAAATGGGAACGGTTTGGTAAACTCCGCGCCATGTACAGCGTTTTCAAACTACAGGAGGTTTCGATGAAACGTTTCGCAATAGTCTCGTGTCTGGCCGTCATGGCGTTGATGTGCGGATGCAAAACGCCCGTCACTCAGTTTAGTGGAAAGGCGCAGTTGCTGGTGGCGTTGCCGGAGTACTGCAACACGCCGGACGGCATGACGCTGTTGCCGGACAACAGCATCATCGTGTCGGTGCCGAATTTCAATGACGAGTCGAAGCCCCCCCTGTTGATGCGCGTGACGGCGGACAACCAGGCGGAAAAGTTCTACGAGTTTCCGACGCCGTATCCGGGGCTGGCGAAGGGCGTGGACCGGATCGCGCCGATGGGAATCGTGGCGGCGCCGAACGGCGACCTGTATTTCGCCGACATGCAGTACATGAAGGACAAGAACCAGAAGTCGCGTCTCTGGAAACTGGTGGTCAGGGGCGGCCAGCCGCAAAACATGGTGCTGGTGGCGAGCGGTCTTAATGTCGCCAATGGCGTTGTCATCCGCGACGGTTACATCTACATCACCGAGTCCGTCCTGGTGGAGAATTCGCGTCCGTTGATCAGCGCCGTGCTGCGGTTCAAGCTCGACGACGAAAATATCGTCTTGCGCACGCCGTTGCAGGATGACCCGCGTGTCATTGCCACGTTCCGAAGCTACAAGGACCAGTGGCGGTTCGGTGCTGATGGGATTGCGTTTGACAGCAAGGGCAATCTCTATGTCGGGCTGTTCGGCGACGGCGTGATGCACAAGTTGACGTTCGACCGGGACGGCCGTGTGGCTTCCAACACTGAGTTCGCCAAGTCGTTGTTCATGGTCAATTGCGACGGCATGCACATGGATCCGAAGAGCGGCAAACTCTATGTAGCCGACTCCGCCGCCAATGCCGTGCAGGAGATTTCGCCCGAGGGCAACGTCCGGATGCTCGTGACCAATGGCGACCCGAAGACGAGCGCCGACAAACTCAAGGGAATGCTCGACCAACCGTGCGAGGCGTTGGTGCGCGGCGATGAGATTGTCGTCTCGAACATGGACTGGCCGTTTCCGGGATTCAAAAACAAGAAACATCAACTGCCCGCCACGCTCTCGGTGATCAAGATTCCACCGCCGCCAGTTGAGAAAAAGAAAAAGCGGTAGGCCAAACAAAACGGCGTGATGAACTGGTGGAACTCCCAATTGGCTGCCGTGTCGCTGGCCGCACTGGTTTCCGCGTCGCCCCCGATTGACATCGCCGAGGTATGGTCGGGTCATCCGGTCGGCTTTGCGTTGTTGACGCACGGCAACACGCAGTATGTTGCGTTTTATGACAAGGAACGGCGAATGACCATCGCGTGGCGCACGCTCGACGTGCCGTCATTCCGTCTTCACCGGTTTCCCGACCCCGGTAAAGTCACACCGGGAAAATGGAGTCCGACCCAACTGGTCTGGGACAGCCACAACTCCGTGACGATGGCCGTGGATTCCGACGGGCAGTTGCACGTGACGGGGAACATGCACTGTCATCCGCTGGTGTATTTCCGCACCACACGCCCCGGCGACCCGACAAGCCTCGCCTGGATCGGGAGGATGATTAGCGACCACGAAGACCGTTGCACCTACCCGCGTTTTCTTCGCGGCGGCTCCGGCGAGTTGATCTTCGCCTATCGGCACGGTCGCAGCGGCAACGGTGTGGATTACTACAATCGTTACGACCCGGCCACGCGCACATGGAAACGATTGCTGGACACGCCGCTTCTCGACGGCCAGAACCGGTGCAATGCCTACAGTGTCGGTCCGGTCAAGGGACCTGACGGCGATTACCACCTGTGCTGGGTCTGGCGCGACACGCCGGACTGCGCCACGAACCACGACCTCTGTTACGCGCGCAGTAAAGACCTTGTTCATTGGGAGACTAGCGATGGCAAACACCTCACGCTTCCCATCACGGCCGCCACATCTGAGATTGTGGACCCGGTCCCAGTCAAGGGTGGGATCATCAACGGCAACACGAAAATCGGTTTCGATTCCACCGGGCGCGTCATTCTCAGCTATCACAAGCACGACACCAACGGCCACACACAGCTTTACAATGCGCGACGGGAAGCGAACGGATGGAAGATTGTGCAGGCCAGCGGGTGGAAGTGGCGATGGGACTTTTCCGGCGGCGGCACAATCGGCTTCGGTATCAGCGTGTCACCGGTGAGTCTCACCGGCGACGGCAAACTGGCGCAGACATGGAGTCACCGCGAGTACGGCTCCGGGGGCTGGTTTCTCGACGAAGCAACACTGAAGCCCATCGGGCGATACCGTCCGCCACGAACTTCGATGGGGCCGCTTCGCTCGACATTTCCCGGAATGCGCGTTCGCTCTGCCGAGGACCGCGGGCAATCCGACGCCCGGTATGTCCTGCGATGGGAAACGCTGGACGCGAATCGGGACAAACCCCGCGAAGGCGAACTCCCTCCGCCATCCATGCTGCAATTGTACACGTTCCCAAAACGGAACTGAGGCCGTCGCTGTTGACATTCGGACGGAGGAAATCTAATCTTCGCGCATGATTACGATTATCCGCACAACGTTGCTCGCGACAATCTTTTTCGCGACGGGGATTGCTCAAGCTGCCGAGTCATCCTGGCAGCCGGCGAATCCGAAGTTGATGACGAAATGGGGCAAGGCGTTGACGCCGGATACCGCGTGGCGCGAATATCCGCGGCCACAGTTCGTCCGGGATCGTTGGTTGAACTTGAACGGATTGTGGGAGTACGCCATCGCGCCCCGCACGGCGCCGATCCCGTCGCGTTTTGATGGAAAGATTCTGGTGCCGTTTGCCGTCGAGTCGGCACTTTCCGGCGTCGGCAAGCCACTCACACCCGCCGACCGTCTCTGGTACCGTCGCGCTGTGAAAATTCCACCGGCGTGGAAGGAGAACCGTGTGCTCTTGCACTTTGGCGCGGTGGATTTTGACTGCGTGCTCTGGATCAACGGCGGGTTGGTCGGTTCGCACCAAGGCGGGTCGGACCCGTTTGCGTTTGATGTGACCGATTATCTCAAGGACGGCGACAACGAGATTGTTCTTGGCGTGACGGACCCGACGGACAACGGAGAACAGCCGCGCGGCAAACAGCAGCTTGACCCCAAAGGGATCTGGTACACGCCGGTATCCGGCATCTGGCAGACGGTCTGGATGGAGCCGGTGCCACGGCCTCATTATCTGGCCGAGCTACGGCTGTCGCCGGATGTGGAAAGCCAACGGCTGCGCGTGACGGCACTGCTCAACGAGGCGCTCCCCGGCAATACGTTGGCCGTCCGTTTCACGGCGAAAGCGAAGGGCAAAGCCGTCGGGACAACCATCGTGCGAATCAATCGCGAGGGCTGGCTGGACTTGTCTGAGTTGCGTTTGTGGTCGGTGGATTCGCCATTCCTGTACGACCTGACCGCTGAACTGGTGCGGGTCAAGCCGGTGCCGCCCAGTCCTGCGTTTGGCGCAAAGGAACGCGCCGCCTATGCGCGCGCAGAAGTGATCGGGACGCCGTTGGACACAGTGACTTCGTATTTCGGAATGCGCGAGCTTTCCATCGGCGCCGGGCCGGTGCGGCAGCAGCCCGCGCTGCGAATCAACAATGCTCCTGTTTTCCAGCACGGACCGCTGGATCAGGGGTGGTGGCCGGATGGGTTGCTGACGCCGCCGTCCGACGAGGCGATGGTTTGGGAGTTGGAATGGCTGAAGAGCGCCGGGTTCAACATGCTCCGCAAGCACATCAAGATCGAGCCGGCGCGATACTATTATCACTGCGACCGTCTCGGCTTGCTCGTCTGGCAGGATATGCCGAGCGGCTTTAATCAAGCGTTGCGAAACCATATCCGGGATGAAGGTGACCCCGTTCGCCTCGCAACCAGCGCGGAACAACACGAACTCGAATTGCGCAGGATGATCAATCGGCTCAGCCATCATCCGAGCATTGTCATGTGGGTCGTCCACAACGAAGGCTGGGGCCAATACGAAACGGCTGCGCTGACACAATGGGTCAAGGCGATTGACCCGAGCCGTTGGGTCAACGCCACGTCTGGGTGGCTCGACCGGAACGTAGGCGACATCTACGACATCCATACGTACCAAGAGGTGCCGATTGCGCCGGTGGGCAAATTGGACCGTGCCATCGTGATTGGCGAGTACGGCGGCGTGGGCTGGCCCATCGAAGGTCACTTGTGGAACCCCGCGATGCGGAACTGGGGCTACCAGACGTATCAGGACGAGGCAACATTCCTCGCGGCGCTCAAGAAGAAACTGGAAGCATTGATCCCGATGCGACACGATCTGGGGTTGTCCGCCGCCGTTTACACGCAGACCACCGATGTCGAGGGCGAGGTCAACGGCTTGCTGGCCTACGACCGCGCGAAGATCAAGGTGAATCCTTCCGTGCTGCTGGAAATCAATCGCCGGTTGATTCAACAAGTTCCGAAGCGCCCGTGACGTTTTCAGCGGTCGCCGGCTGTGTCGTAGCTCTTGTGGCCGAGAAACCCGGCCAGGCGCAGTGAGTGGTCGGGTTTGATCTCCAAGATCGAGTAGGCGCCCGGCGTGTCCACCATCGCGGCCAATGTCCAGTAACGGATTCCGTTGATCACGACAAGGTCGTTGGTATGGGCGTGGCCTTGGAACACCGCCAATACGTTGCCGGAACCTTCCAGTATCTTGCGAATCACCGGGGCGCTTTTCACCGCGTATTTGTTTTCAACGTCGAGTCGTTGATGGATAAAGCAGAGAGTCTTCTTGTTGGTGGCCTTCAGATCGGCGGCGAGCCAGTCGCGCTGCGCCGGGGGAATGTCGGTATCGGTCCACGTGAAGTTCTTTGCTCCGTACGGCGTGCCGTCGGCGCGGTAACATGCGTCGAGCACGACGCAATGTAATCCGCCACAATCAAACGAGTAGTGTGCTGCCTGTGCGCCGGTCGTTTTGAGGAACTGCGCCTTCGTCAAGCCCTCGACATCATGGTTGCCGAGTACGTAATGGCGCGGGCCGCGAAACTTCGCGAATACCGCGTTGATGGCGCGCAAATGCCCAGCCTCGGCTTCCACCGTCGGCGCCGAGTCAATGAAATCGCCCAGTTCAATGACGAAATCCACCTTCGCCTCATTGAAGGCTGTGACGGCGGCGGCGAGTTTTTTCAGTGAATCGCGGTAGGCGCGTTTCGTGGTGGATGATTTGTCGGCGTAGTGCGCGTCGGCAAGAACGCCGATCCGCACGGATTGCGCCTCGGACAGGGGAGCGCACAGCAAGAACAACATGAGAAGCAAACGCGTTTTCATGCAGGGAGGAAACAGCATCTTGGTTGCGCCGTCAAGCCTGCCGCTTGACACGTTGTTTCCCGTGTCTATAGTTCCGCCAACATGCAAGCCGACGAATCCGGAGGAAGTAATGGATTGTGGTCAGACGTCGCGCCGTCGGATTGGAACGACTGGCGCTGGCAGCTTCGTCACCGCATCACCACTTTGGAAACACTGGAAACGCTCCTCCCGCTCACGACCGAGGAACGTGAGGGCACGCTGTTAGCCGGAAAAAAGCTCGCTTTGGGTATCACACCATATTTCTTCAACCTGATTAACCGGTCCGACCCGCATTGCCCGATTCGCCGGCAAGTGATTCCGCGCGTTGAGGAAACCGCGGTTGCGCCGTGGGAACTGACTGATCCCTGCGGCGAGGACGAACGAATGCCGGTGCCGGGCTTGGTGCACCGGTATGTGGATCGTGTGCTCTTTCTCGTCACGGACCGATGCGCGTCCTATTGCCGGTATTGCACCCGGAGCCGGGTGGTCAGCGGGGTGGGGGAACGGCAACTCGAAACGGATTTCAGCGCGGCCATCGAGTACATTCGTCGCCACGCAGAGGTTCGTGACGTGTTGCTCAGCGGCGGCGACCCGCTCTTGTTGAGCGACGAACGGCTTGAGCATCTTCTTGCAGAACTGCGCGCCATTCCCCACGTCGAGATTCTCCGGATCGGAAGCCGGGTTCCCGTGTTCCTGCCGCAACGCATTACGCCCGAACTGTGCGCGATGCTGAAACAGTTTCATCCGCTCTGGATGAGCATCCACACCAATCATCCGCGTGAAGCCACGACGGAAATGGCCGCCGCCTGCGGGCGGCTTGCCGATGCCGGCATTCCGCTCGGCAACCAGACCGTGCTGCTGCGCGGCGTCAACGATGATCCGGTCGTCATGAAATCCTTGATGCACAAGCTGCTGGTGATGCGTGTCCGTCCGTACTACATCTACCAGTGCGACCTCGTTCGCGGCACGGATCATCTTCGCACCTCCGTTCGCCAAGGCATCAAGATCATGGAGTCGCTGCGCGGCCACACGACCGGCTACGCTGTCCCCGAATACGTCATTGACGCCCCCGGCGGCGGCGGGAAAATTCCCGTCGGTCCCGTCACGGTCGCCGCTCACGACAAGCAGCGCGTCCTCATTCGCAATCACGAAGGCGAACTGTACGAATACCCCGAGCGAAACGAGGAATGCGTCCCATGCCCGCCATAGCGCTCAAGCCCGGCAAACACCGCCGTCTCGTCGCAGGCCATTGTTGGGTCTATGCCGGCGAGATTGCCGCCATCAGCGCCGACGCGCGGGATGGTGACACTGTTGAGATTCTCGATCACCGGAAACGCAGTCTCGGCGTGGGGCTGCTGAACCGCAATTCCCAGATTGTCGTTCGCCGGTTCGCTGCGCACAAAGTGGAACTCGACAAGGATTTCTTTCGTCGCCGCCTGCAGGCGGCCGCTGCTTTGCGTCCGACGGGCGACGCGCAACGGCTGGTGTTTTCCGAGGGCGACCAATTGCCCGGTCTGATCCTCGACAAGTTTGGCGAGAACCTCGTCTTGCAGGCGTTGACGCTCGGCATTGACCAGCGCAAAGCAATGTTGGCCGAGCTTGCCTGCGAACTGTTTCAGCCAAAGGCAATCATCGAGCGCAGCGATGTCCCGACGCGGAAACTGGAAGGACTGGCGGAATCCAAGGGGGTGCTCTTTGGGGAATCCGACGGGAACGCAACCGTCCGGGTTGGCGGCGTCCGATTCGCTGTACACCTGCTTGACGACCAGAAGACCGGTTTCTTTCTCGATCAAGCCGACAATTACGCCGACATCGCCCATCGTTGCGCCGGCAAGCGTGTGCTCGATTGTTTCAGCTACCACGGCGGTTTCGCGCTCTGCGCTGCGCAGGCCGGGGCGGCGAGCGTCGAGGCCGTGGAGATCTCCGAAGTCGCCGTCGCGCGCGCCCGACAGAACGCTGAGTTGAACGGCCTGCCTGGCAAGATCGAGTTCGTGTGTGCGAACGCTTTCGACACGCTGAAGAAGTACGACGCCGAGAAACGGCAGTTCGATGTCATCGTGCTGGACCCGCCGACCTTCACGCGCACGAAGCAACACGTGGACGACGCGTTGCGCGGGTACAAGGAAATCAATCTCCGCGCGCTGAAGATGCTTTCGCCGGGCGGCTTGTTGGCGACGTTTACCTGTTCACACCACATTCGGGCGGAGTTGTTGCGCGAGGTGGTGATGGACGCTGCGGCTGACGCTCGCAAGATGGTGCGCCTGGTGAAGCCGCTGGCACAATCCCCCGATCATCCGATCCTGCTCGGCGTTCCGGAAACAGAATACCTCAAGGGGCTGCTGCTCGAAGTTGTCGCCTGAGCCGGTCGCTGCGCCTCAGAAGGGCGCAACGGCCACCGATCTCGGAAACATTTTCTGTCATTTCCGCGTTTGCTCGAAGGTTGCCGGCGAGAACGGCCTTTTCGCGAAACAACTGCTTCCAACGAATCTCCTGTTGAGTTTCACGCTGAAATAACCCATCTTGTAGCCAAGAATCACCATGATTCCTCTCGAAGACAATTTTGACGATATCATCGCCAAGGCCAAAGCCGGCCTCGGCATTCGTGATGGCTCACTTCGCGGCGCGTGCATCGAGCACCTCGCCGAGAGGCTCCACCTTGGCCTCGCCGCGCTGGCTGACCGGAATTGGCATCCCGCGCCCGTCATGCTGCCCGGCCTGGCCATGTTTAGCACCCGCTACGGCCTCTCGACAGTCAACGCCTACATCGCCCACGACGCTTCGCGTGCGGTCGCCTTCGATACCGGTGCGGACCCGTCGCCGATGCTTGCTTTTCTGAGGGGCCGTTCCCTGTCGCTCGACTTGCTCCTGTTGACGCACAGTCACCCCGACCATGCCGGCGCCTTGCATCGTATGAAAACGCGCGCGTTTATCTCCGAGCATGAACCGGTTCAAGGTGTGCAGCCATTTCCTGACGGTCGGTCTTTCCACGCCGGCTCGCTTCAAATCGAGGCGCGCCGCACCAGCGGCCACAGCCCCGGCGGAACCAGCTATCTCGTGCGCGGCCTCTCTCGGCTTGTCATTGTGACCGGCGACGCTCTTTTTGCCGGCTCCATCGGCGGCGCTCCGTCCGCCTATGAAGAAGCGCTCGCCTGCATCCGAGAACAAATCCTGAGCTTGCCCAACGATACCATCATCTGTCCAGGCCACGGCCCGATGACGACCGTTGGCGAGGAAAAACTTCACAACCCGTTCTTTGCCCTGTGACCGCACCGGCGACTCGACACCCCAAATGGATTCGCTCCCTCGTCGCCGGTGGCGCGGACTTTCGTCGCGTGCGCGACACGTTGAAGGGGCTGAAACTGCACACCGTTTGCGAAGAGGCGCAGTGTCCGAACCGCGGCGAGTGCTGGAGCCACGGCACTGCAACCTTCATCATCATGGGCGACATCTGCACCCGCCGCTGCCATTTCTGCGCGGTGGGGAAGGGGAAGCCGATGCCGCTCGATCCTGCCGAACCGGCGAACGTCGCCGATGCCGTCGTGAAACTCAGCCTCGATTATGTCGTGCTGACTTCCGTTGACCGCGACGACCTGCCCGACCAAGGCGCAAACCATTTCGCCGCGACCGTTGATGCCATCCACCAACGCCGACCGCAATGCGGCATCGAGGCGCTGATCCCCGATTTTCGCCGCGACGGCCTCGCGCGGATGGCAGCCACGCCATTGACAGTGCTGGCGCACAACGTCGAGACCGTGCCGCGCCTCTACAAACCCGTGCGCCCCGGTTCCGTGTACGAACGTTCGATGGCTATCTTGTCACTGGCCAAGGAACTGCGCGACGACCTATTGACGAAGTCCGGCTTGATGCTCGGCCTCGGCGAGACAAACGAGGAAGTGCTGGCTGTCGCCCGCGATTTGCGCGCGCATGGCTGCGACATCCTCACCCTCGGACAATACCTGCGTCCGACGGCGCGCGAATTGCCGGTGGCTCGATACGTGACACCGGAAGAGTTCGCCGAGTTGAAGACGGCAGCGGAGAAGCTCGGTTTCCGCCACGTTGAAAGCGCCCCGCTCGTCCGCAGTTCCTACCATGCTTGGGAAGCTGTGAAATAGTGGAACGGGCGTCCCGCCCGTTTCGGAATGGTGTCCCTTCTACGCGATTACCTCGACGCCGTACTCTTGGAAGCGCGGGTCAATGGTGACCACCGGCACGCACAGATGTTTGGCGGCGGCGATGATAAAGCGGTCGCAAGGATCGCGGTGAATCAACGGCAGTGCCGTCGCAGCCACACACAGGCCGGTGTCCAACGGCACCTCCACCAGTCCATAGCGGTCGGCAACGGCACGGACCCAGCGTGCCGGCGACAGTGGCAGATCGAGTTTCTTGTCGCGGACTTTCAGCGCGATCTCAAAGGCGCTGATGGCACAGTAGAAAACAGATGACGCACTGGCCAACCGTTCACGGGTGGGCGGTGTTAGGCGCGTATCGCCGCTTGGCAGGAACAACAAGGCGCAGGTGTCGAGAATCATCGCGCATCGTCCGGCCAATCAGCAGGAGCGAGTTCCTCGATGGGATCGTACTTGATCCGCAACGCGCCGAGTTTCTTGTCAGGCTGGAGCCGGTTGACAGCCTGATGAGGCACGAGGTCAGCCACGGGATGGCCGTTCCGGCAGATGATGAACCGACTGCCCCGCTCCTCAATCTCGGACAGGAGCTTGGAAAAACCAGTCTTGGCGTCGTGAACATTTACCGATTTCATGGCGCGAACTTAGCCCGGTTAGTCCACCACTGTCAATGGCGCGGGTGAACAAGCGCAGTTCGATGTGTGGGGCAGGAACGCCGCCGTCCCGGCGGTTTCGTGCTGGATTGCGACCGCCGAGACGGCGGCGTTCCTCTCGTTAAGCAGAACTTCGAACCGCACGCTCACGCTTCGTTCAACCTCGCCAACGAACCGGCGAAACTCTCCGCCACATGGAACGAACTTGGGATCACCGGCCGACAACACGTCCGTGATCTCTGGCGACAGAAACACCTCGGCACCTTCGAGCGCCGATCCGAGACAACCGTACCGAGTCACGGCGCTTCGTTCGTGCGGTTCTCGAACTGAATTTCGCTACTTTGTCTTGAGCGGGGCGCGGAAACCGGCTTGCTCAAAGTGGTGGTCTGCGGTGAGCGCATCGGTCAGTCCGTCGTCGCGCATGGCAACGAATGAAATACAATCGGTCAAGCCGCTCATGGATGGCGATGCCGAGACGGTCTTGCAGCAGACTGAGCAGCACCGGCTTTGTGGTCCACTTGCCACGATCAGCGAGGACGTTGACGACGGCGTCAAGCAGGGTGGTGGTTTGGGGTTCGTTCATAGTGCCTCTCTGGAAAGTCGCCTGCAGGGGAGACAAGTTGGCTGACTCGTCGGCGGGGAACAACGACGTAAGGCCGCCGAGGCCCGCAGACGGAAGTTGACTTGGTTTTGCCTCTTTGCTCTCACGCTTTATACTTCGAGAAAAGGGAGCACCTTCCCTTCTTTCCGTGTCACTTTCTTGAACTTTTTTTCCGCGTGCTTTTTGGGGGGTATCGGCGGTAAAAGGTCGGGCGGAGGAAATACAGATGGCTCAATATTTGGAATATATGCTTGTGCAAGAGGGGACGTCCAAATCTCTGGAAGATGCGGTCAACGCTCACATGAAACAAGGATGGCAGCCGCTCGGCGGCGTTACTGTCGTGGATGAGAGCTTCAAGGGTGCTGCTGGGAGCTTTCTGCAAGCGATGGTTCGTGAGCCGAAGAAAGAAACAGGCGTCTGGCCAGCTTCGGCGGCAGTCAAAAGCGGACTACGCTGAAAAAGCGATCTTGCCGACGACGTGCGGAAGGTCTCGTCAACCGACTGGGAAGGGGACATGACCGTCCACTTGGAACGCTTCGGCGTAGGGCGACGGACACCCGATCTCCGCCGCGATCTGACGGTTCACATCGAGAATCCGGTCGTCGAAACCGCGACGGCGTTGCTGGCGGTTCCGTTGTTCCTGTGAGCGATGATGCAACAACAGCTTTCGTTTCCATTGCGCCGCTGCTTCGTCGAACGGCGTGAAGAGGTCGCACCGGAACTCGGTGGTTTTCGGGTCGCGAAAGAGCAACGCCGGTAAGACGGAGCATTTCCGGAACATGGCGTAGGCGCGACGATGGCCAACGTTGGTGTCGTGGTAGTGTGGGAGGACGACAAGATTCGGCTGGGCGACGTCGAGTTCGCGTTGAATCGCGTCGGCGTCCTCAATGGGGTCGCCGTTGGCGTCCTCGGGGAGGCGGAGGAAGGTGAGCGCATCGTCGGGCAGGCCGAAGAAGCGGAGGCTGTCGCGTTGTTCTTGTTCGCGGACGGCGGCCTTTTCCGCCGGCGCGCAGAAACTGTTGAGCACGCCGCTGGCGCTGCCGCTGACGATGGCGACGCGGAGGGTGTCGCCGCGTTGGTGGAAGAAGCGCATGGTGACGCCGACGGCGTCGAAGTCGTCAGGATGCGGCGCAAGGACGAGGATACGTTGGCGCGACGGCCAGTGGAAGTCGGTGATGGGGCGGGGACTCATGACGTATCAGTGTAGCAGCCGGACCGCCAAAAATCGAACCGCCAAAAATCGAACTCGCATCCGGAACCCGGTTCGGTATCATCTCCCGTCATGAAAATCTTTCTTCTGGCAGGCTTACTAAGTGCGTCGTTTGCACTCGGCGCTGAACCCAAGCAGACGTGGAAACCGAAGGACATGAACCGGCCGCGTCCGAAGGTGGTTGATCCCGGTGCGCCGAAACCCGGTGAAATGAGACCCCCGCCACCAAATGCGATTGTGCTGTTTGACGGGAAAGACCTCTCGAAATGGGTGCGCCGCCCCGGCCCGAAGGACGCGGACAAATCACCTGAGCCGAAGTGGAAGGTTGAGAATGGCTACATGGAAATCGTTCCGAAAGGCGGCACGATCGCTAGCAAGGAGAAATTCGGTGACTGCGAAATTCACATTGAATGGGCCACGCCAGTCGAGGTCAGCGGCAAGGGGCAGGGGCGCGGCAACAGCGGCGTGTTTCTACCCGGGCACCAAGAAGTCCAAGTTCTCGACTCCTATGAGAACGACACCTATCCCGACGGTCAAGCGGGCGCGATTTACGCAATGTATCCGCCATTGGTCAACGCCTGTCGCAAACCCGGCGAATGGCAGAGTTATCACATTACGCTGCGGCAACCGCGTTTTGATGCCCAAGGCAAAATGACTGTATCGGCGAGCGTGACCGTCGTTCACAACGGGATTCTGATTCAGGACAACGTCGAACTGCGCGGGGAAGCCACGGAAGGGCCGCTGATCCTACAGGATCACAAGAATCCGGTTCGTTACCGCAACATCTGGATTCGCACATTACCGGCGCGGTGAACTGTAGCCGCGAGCCTGTTCGCGGCAATCCTCGGTTGTGCGCGGGTCTCCCGACTGCGGACAATTGGCTGATCGCGGATTTCCATCGCAGTGCGGAGACCTTCGGTCATAGGAACGGCGCGGTCAGAGACCTGCGCCGGACAAGGAGCGCGGCGACAGCCCGGTTACGGTTTGCGCGGCGACAGCGAGATAGAGCGACCGGTAGCCTCGCGCTTCAGTTCGGGATGCTGCGGAGCGTAGCGGTTCAACAACTGGCGCAAGAGCCCGTTCTCCTCGCGCAATCGTTGCATTTGAAGCTCCAACTCCTTCTTGCCTGTGTCGGGGGCGGCGGTGACGGTCAGAGTTTTGTCTTTTGCCGTCAGTTCGCTGCGAAGCGTGCTGACTTGGCGGCGAGCGTCGGACAGTTGCGCGGCGAGCCGCTCGTTTTCCTTTTCCAGCCGGGATTGTGATTCGCTTCGCGGCGTGTAAGAAGATTTGCGGTACAGCACGCCGCGGTTGCCGTCTGCGGGACGCGCCTCGGCGAGTTGGCGGGCGAGGTCGCTGTTCTGGTCTTTCAACAGTGAAAGTTCATCGCTGAATTTGCGGTTGCGCGTGGTATTGGCGCGCGCGTCAGCGGCAAGTTGTGCGCGCAGCTTTTCCAGTTGGCGGGTGGTGCTGGACAACTGCTCGGAAAGCTCCCTGTTCTGCCGCTGCAACGTTTCGTCAATGATCGTGTTGCCGGCGCCCGGCGATTTGGCGTAGATGACTCCCCTGTTGCGCTCAGAAGAAACAGGCGACTGCCTGTCGCCATCGGGGGCGCGCGCCAGCAGGCTGGCGCGTTCGCGCTGCCATGCCTCAAGCTGGCTGGCGTTGAGTGCGCGTGCGCGCTCCGTGTCGGTGCGGGCGGCTGCCAGTTCGCTGCGCAGAACCTGAAGTTCTGCGGACGCAGCGGAATCGGCGGCGGTGGCGCGCTTGGAATCCGCCAATTGCAGGGCGAGTGTCTGGTTTTCCTTTCTCAATTGTTCCAGTTGTGTTGACTGTTGACGGATGGACCGGTCAGCGGTGGCGCGCGCTTCCATCAGTTCCGCGCGCAAGGCCTGAACATCGCGCGACCCGGTTCCTGCGAGGCGTTTCGCCTCGGTCAACTGCGCCTGCAAATCCGCATTTGCCTGCTGCGCCGCTTTCAGTTCCGCAGCGGTCATGTTGGCGCGTTCGGCGGCGCTCTTGGCGTCGCCGAGCTGGGCGGCAAGCTGTTTGTTCTGGCGGGCGAGGTTGCCGGCGCGTGTGTTTGCCGCGTTGAGATCGGCGCGAAGCTTTTCCATTTCTTCGAGTTTGCGGTTGCGGTCGCTGGCCTGTTTCTGGAGTTCGGCGATCTTCTGGTTGACTTCCGCCATGCGGGCGGCTTCGTCTGCCTCTTTCTTGTTGAGCGTTGCCTGAGCGGTCAAGTGGGCTGCCTTGCTGCGTTCCATCTCGGTCTTTGCCTCGGCCAACTGGGTGCGAAGACGATCCAGTTCGGCGGCCTCTGGTGTCGCGGTTGTCTTTGCGTTCTGCAATTCGCGCTTCAACGCTTCGATTTGGTTCATCGCATCCGCGAGGTCGGCGCGCAGTTGGCGAACCTCCGTGGAGTCAGCGCCTCGTTTGGGCGGCGCCACAAACGTGGCGGAAAGTCCGCTTCCTGATGGCGCAAGGTTCGGCTTGATGGCGTCAAGTTGTTCCAGGCAGTGTTCCAGACGGAATTGGATGAGATGCGCATTCCAAGCGGGGGATTTCTCTCGGATCTCAAGCAGGATATGCTGGGCGGCGGTGAGCTTCGTATAAGCGGTTTTCCAGTCCGACTTTGCCCTCGCGGCATCGCCTTCTTGAATCAACAGGAACGCATCCACGTATTGCGCGCCGGGATCGTCCGCCGCGAACAGTGCGTCCGATGCGCAGGCCAGTAGAAAGGCAAGAACGAGAAATTGTTTCATGGGCAAAAGCGTACCGCAAAAGCACTGGCTTGGCAATCCGAACAACTGTGTTACCGTTCCGCCCGTGAACGGCAAACCCGAACTGGTCGCTCCCGCCGGCAACTTGGAGTGCGCCCGCGCCGCTGTCGCCAACGGCGCGGACGCCGTCTATTTCGGCCTGCCGCGGTTCAACGCACGGATGCGGGCGGACAATTTCACAGCGGAACAGTTGCCGGAATTGGTGGGTTTTCTCCATGAGCGAAATCGTCGCGCGATTGCGGTGCTGAACATCCTCGTGTTCCCACACGAACTGGCTGAGGCTGAACGCGAGTTGCTTCTGCTCGACGCCGCCAGTGTGGACGCCGTGATGGTGCAGGACTTGGGTGTCGCGACGCTGGCGCAACGGCTCGGTCTGCGGATGGAGATTCACGCCTCGACGCAGATGACCATCGCGAATCCTGAGGCCGTGAAGTTTATCGCGCGACTCGGCATCAAACGCGTCGTGCTTGCCCGCGAACTGGCTTTGCGCGAGTTGGCGAAGTTTGATCCGGCTGTGATGGAGTTGGAGGTGTTTGTCCACGGCGCGCTCTGTGTGGCGTACTCTGGTCAGTGCCTGACCAGCGAGGCACTTGGCCAGCGCAGCGCCAATCGCGGCGAATGCGCCGCTGCCTGCCGGTTGCCGTATGAACTGGTGGTGGATGGCGCTATAAAAGATCTGGGTGACCGCCGGTATCTGCTTTCACCCCAGGACCTCGCCGCAGTACGGGAGATTCCGGAGTTGATCCGACTTGGCGTCTCAGCGTTCAAGATCGAGGGACGACTGAAATCACCGGAATATGTGGCGGCAACGACGCAGGTGTATCGCAAGGCGATTGACGGCGCAATGGCCACACAGGAGGACTGGTACAAACTGGAGATGGCATTCTCGCGCGGCCTCCATACGGGCTGGCTCCACGGGGTGAACCATCAGGAGTTGGTGAAGGGACGGTTCGGGACGAAACGCGGGCCGCTGGTCGGCGAGATTCGGAATGTATCGTTCGATCACGTCGAAGTGGAGATGCGCTGCGCGGTCCGGGCTGGCGACGGCATCTTGTTCGAGGGTGAGAAAGAACAAGGCGGCCGGGTTTGGGAAGTGCGGGGCGCGAGTTTGTACTTCGAGCGGGGCAAGATAGATTTTCAAGCGCTTAAGCCCGGTGACCGCTTTTGGAAGACAAGCGACCCGCATCTGGAAAAGGAACTGCGTCGTACATTTGCCGGGGAGATTCCGTTGGCCCGGCGACCGATTGACTTGGTGGTCCGAGGCGCGGCGGACCGCCCGTTGACGATTGAGTGCGGTGCTGTGCGTGTTCATTCGCAGATGGCGTTGCAGACGGCGTTCAAGCGGCCGCTGACAGAGACGGCGCTGCGCGATCAACTGGGACGGCTGGGGGACACGCCGTTTGTTCTCGGTGAACTGCGCAACGAGCTGGTCGGACAAGTCATATTGCCGGTGAGCGAGTTGAACCGGTTGCGACGGGAACTAATTGCGAAACTGCCGGTCTGTAGCCGCGAGCCTGCTCGCGGCCCGCACAAGACGGCGCTGATCACAAGCTGCCGCGAGGAGGCTCGCAGCTACAGCACGGACAAGAAACCGCAACTCATCGCACTCTGCCGGACGATGGAACAGCTTGCTGCGGCGCTTGAGGTTGGCTGCGCGACGGTGTACGCGGATTTTGAGGATGTTCGCCGGTATGCGGACGCGGTGACGCTGGCGCGCAATCGGGCGGAGCTTTTTCTCGCAACACCGCGCATTCTAAAACCCGGTGAGCAGGGTTTGTTGAAAACAATTTCGCAGGGTGACGGCATCCTCGTTCGGAGTCTCGGCAGCATCGAATGGCTGGGGAGAAGGGTGGGGGACTATTCGCTGAATGTGGTCAATGCGCTGTCGGCGGAATTGTTGATTCGCGCCGGGTTGGAGCGGATTACGGTGTCGTATGACCTCAACGGCGATCAAGTGTTGTCGCTGTTGCGGAGCGCGCCGCCGGAGTGGTTTGAAGTGGTGATTCACCAACATCTGCCGATGTTTCACATGGAGCACTGCCTGTTTGCGGCATTCCTCACTGGCGGAACCGACTCGACAAACTGCGGGCGTCCGTGTGAGCGGCACAAGGTGGAGTTGCGCGATCGCGTCGGCGCGCGGCATCCGGTGCAGGCGGATGTCGGCTGCCGCAACACAGTGTTTCACGCGCTGGCGCAAAGCGGCGCGGAGTGGGCGAAACGGTTTACGGAAGCCGGCGCACGAACCTTTCGGTTTGAATTGCTCCACGAAGATGCTGCGCAAACCCGCTTGACGCTGGAAAGCTATCGGGCGTTGCTGGCCGGGCAATTGCGCGCCGTCGAACTGGCGCGTAGGTTAAAAGTCGCAGACCAACTGGGCGTCACGAGTGGCACATTGACGGTGCTGGGTTAGTTGCCCCGCTATTCCAGTTTGCCGAACATAATGCGCTCTTTTCGGGAGATGTCCTCATCGCCCTGCGTCACGGTAAGCCAGATGCTGCCGTCGTGCTCGTGGAACGTCGGGTATTGAAACGAGTTCGGCGACTCAAAGCGGTACTTCCGCTCCCAGGTTTGTCCATCGCGGGAGACGTCCACGTTGAACACGCTACGGTTCACTAGCCGGCCCGCCGCGTCCTTGATGCGCGTCCTTTCCTGCCAGCCGAGGTAATAGATGTCCCCGAACCGGTCGAAGGTCGGCTTGGAGCCAAGGCCATTCGGCACCTGCGGCATCGGACGGCCGGCCGTCCATGTCCTGCCATCCCGGCTCGTGGCGAAGTGATAGTTGCCCCCGTCCCTGACCGGAATATCGCTGCGAACGACCGCCATCCATGTGCCGTCGGGCAGGCGGTTGACGGCGGATTCGCTCAGCGCCGCGCTCTCCGGCTGGTTGAAGTGCCCGAGCACCTCAAACGTTTCCAGATCGTCATGCACCAGAGCGAGCGCATTTTGCTTCCCCCGAAAATTGTTCAAGGCGACGTAGATCCTGCCATCGAATCGTTTGAAGGAGTCGAAGATGTGGATGGTTGAATCGTTGGCCACGCGCGAGAATCCTTGGGCGGCGGCATCCGCATGAAGATGCCGCGGCTGAAAGTCGAAGGTGCCCGCCGCGGTCTTGAGCTTCGCCTTGTGAAGGGTCGGCGCGAACTCGCCGCGTTTCAGATCGAAGTCGCGATACCAGACCTGGGACTGCCGATTGCCCGGATCATTGCTGTCAAAATAGCAGCGCAGCGTGCCGTCATTCTTCCGGATGATGCGAGGCACGATGCACGCCCCGGCGGGCAGCGTCTGGTTTTCAAACGCCTGCTCGCTCTTCGCAAAATCGATGAACTTCTCCAGTTTCAGCGACTTCAGGTTCACGATGGACATCGTCACATACATGAACGGCCACTCCGGGTTCTCGCCCTGCTGCACATCGTTGGCGGAGGCGACGATGTACGCGCGATCGCCCACACAGACAAACTCCGCATCGTGCGTGCCCTTCACCTGCGGACCGGTCACCTTGACCAGTCGCGCCATCACACGGTTGGCGGCCTGAATCGGATCCCAGCCGACGGGGATGATGTTGGGTGTTTGCTCCGGCACATCGGTGGCGTGGAGCGCAGCCAGCGGCGCGAGCAGCAGGGCGGTGAGGATTGTGAGGGTGTGTTTCATGGTTGATTCTTTCATTTGTCTGTAAGTGGTGCGCGGGTTCTCTGATTGGGCGAATTGAACTGCCCGACGTCCTCCAGTTTGCCAAACATGATGCGGTCAGTGCTGCCTTTGTGGCCTTGTGTGACGGTCAACCAGATGACGCCGTTGTGTTCGTGGAAGGTCGGGTATTGGAACGAGTCGGGCGATTCGAAGCGATATTTGCGGTCCCATTTCTTGCCGTCGCGTGAAATGTCAACGTTGAACACGCTCCGCCGGCCGCCTCCGATGCTCGTGTTCTCCTGCCAGCCGAGATAATAGACGCCGCCGAACTTGTCGAACGTCGGCTTGGAGTTCAGGCCGTTCGGGACAAAGGGTTTCGGTTCGCCAACGGTCCAGCGTTTTCCATCCTGGCTCGTGGTGAAATGGTAGTTGCCGCCGTCGTTGCGGCAGATGGCCATCCATGTGCCGTCGGGCAACCGGTTCACGGCTGACTCGCTGAGCTGCTGCGACTGCGGTTCGTTGTAGTGGCCGATAATCTCGAACGTGACAAAGTCGTCATGCAACTGCGCGAGCGCGTTCTGTTTGCCGGGGAAGTTGTTGATGGCCACGTAACGTCGCCCGTCGAACTCCTTGAAGGAATCGAAGATGTAGAGGCCGATGTTCACCGGCGGCTTCGTGAAGCCCTGCGCCGCGGCGTCGGCGTGGAAGTGACGCGGCTCCATGTCGAACACCCCGGCGGCTGTCTTGAGCTTCGCCTTGTGGATGCTGCCCGCAAAGGCCAGCGTGCGCAGGTCGAAGTCGCGATACCAAGTGATCGCCTGCTCCTTCGCTGGCTGGCTGCAGAAGTAACAACGCAGCGTGTGCTCGTCTTTCCGGATGATGCGCGGCACGAAACACATGCCCTTCGGCAGCGTCACGTTGTCAAAAACCTGCTCCGACTTCGCCATCGGAATGATTTTCTCGACGGCCAGTGTCTTGAGATTCACCACCGTCAACACACAATACTGCGCCGCGCCCGCGCCGTGACCGGGCTGGATGTCGTTGTCGTGCTCGACGATGTAAGCGCGGTCGCCTACGCACACGAACTCCGCATCGTGCGCGCCCTTGACATGCAGCGCCGTGATCTTGACCAGACCGGCCATTACCTTGTCGGCAGCGGCCTTGGGATCCCAGTCTTTGGGAAGGATGCCAGCATCGTAGCGTCTGGTGATCGGAGGCATCGTCAAGATTGCGCCTGACATCTCTTTGCTGGGAGGACGGAGTTGAATTTCTGCCTTGTCGGTAATGAGCACGACAAATGTTCTGAAGCGCAGTCGCTCGCCTGTCGTTACGTTTTTCCGATAGAGACTGACGCGATTGATCTCGCCGGGGAAAAGCTGCGTTTCCGGGATATTCACCTTTGTAAAGCCTGCCTGCACCAAAGCATTCTCCTGACTCGCCGCGCGCGGACGCATCGTCGGCGTCAGCGCGTAGAGAGTTCCGGGTTTGGTGACTTCTACGTCGAGTTGTTCGATGCTGGCGCGCAGAAACGGCAATCCGCGCACGAGATTGGGGATTTCCTCGATGACATACTTGCGGTCGGTGAACAATTTCACGCCGGGCTTCATGACGGCCGGCTCCTCGGCCGCCGGTGGCGGCATCGCTTTTCGAGTTTTGCCGGTCTGAGACTCGAACTGGCCGGTGTTCTCCAGCTTGCCGAACATGATGCGCTCTTTGCGGCCTTGGGTGACACTGAACCAGATGGCGCCGTTGTGTTCGCGGAATGTCGGGTATTGAAATGTATCCCGCGACTCAAACCGATACTTGCGTTCCCATGTTTTGCCATCGCGGGAAATATCAATGTTGAACACGCTCCGCCCCACGCCCTCGATCTTCGTGCTTTCCTGCCAGCCGAGATAGTAGAGGCCGCTGAACTTGTCGAAGGTGGGTTTCGAGTTGCCACCGTTGGGCACGAAAGGCATTTCCTTGCCGACACTCCATTTCCTGCCGTCGCGACTGGTTGTAAAATAGTAATTCCGATTCCCGCCATCCTGCCGGCAGATGGCCATCCATGTCCCATCGGGCAGGCAGTTGACCGAAGCCTCGCTGAGGTCCACCGACTGTGGTTCGTTGAGATGACCGAGAATCTCGAACGTGACGAAATCATCGTGCACCAGCGCCCACGCGTTCTGTTTGCCGGGAAAATTGTTGACCACCGCATACGTCCGTCTGCCGAAAGTTTTCAACGAATCTATGAAATAGAGACCGAAATCCTTGGCCGGCTTGGTAAATCCGTGCCGGGCGGCATCGTCGTAGAGGTGGCGTGGTTGCATGTCGAACACGCCCGCTGAGGTTTTGATTTTTGCCCGTTGGATGCGCCGATCAAACGTCCGCGTCACGAGGTCGAAGTCTCGGATGTACATCTGCGAATGGCGCGCGCTGGGTTCTTCGCTGGCGAAGTAGCAGCGAAGCGTCCGTTCGTCCTTGCGAACGATACGCGGCACGAAACACGCGCCCACGGGCAGCGTCTCATTGTCAAATGCCTGCCCTGATCTGGCATAGGGGATGACGGATTCGACCTTCAGCGTGGAGAGGTTCACGATGGCCAGCACATCGTAAATCTCCGGCCACGCAGGATGTTCGCCCGGTTTCTCGTCGTTGACCATCGCCACGATAAACGCGTGTTCATCAACCAAGACCAAGTCGGAATCGTGAGCGCCCTTCACCTGTGGCGCGGTGACTGGAATAAGCCGCTCCATCACCGTATCGCCGGCAAGAGCCGTATCCCAACCCGGCGGAAGAAGGCTGGGTGCGGCAGCGGCATGCAGCGCGGCCAGCGGCGCGAGCAACAGAACGGTGAGGATTGTGAGGGTGGGTGTGTTCATTCCGTCGTTCCTCCTTTGCTCACGAGGCGGCGGTTGGCTTTGACGCGGGCGATGGCGTCCTCGTTGGCGGCCAGCACGTCTTCCTCGCGGAAAGTGGTCATGAGGATCTCTTGTTCCTTGGATCGGGCGAAGTCCCAGATGAGATAAATAGTGCCGTCGGCGGTCTGCTGGGCGTCGGGATAGGAGACGCCGTTGCGGTCGTCGAGCATGAGGCCCTTCGACCACGTCTTGCCGTCGTCCTTGGAGATGAAAGCCATCAGTTCCCGTCGCTGGGAACGGCCCACGGCTTCCAAATCAACATCCAGGCCCATGTGCTTGATGAGCAGCAAATGGCCGGACTGCAGGCGGCTGATGAAAAATCGCGAGGCGGTGTGTTTGATGGCCTGCGCCTTTAGCTCACCCCATGTCGTGCCGCCATCGGTGGAGATGCTCTCGCTGATGCCTTGTTGCGAGCGCGTCAGCATCCACAGCGAACCGTCCTTACGCTCGACGATCATCGGTTCACAGGGCTTGAGGTCGTAGCTGATCTCCAGATTGCCTTTCTCGGTGAAGGTGCGGCCTTGGTCATTGGAGACCAGCGCCTTCACGAGGCTGATTGTTCCGGTCTTCCGCTGGTTCACGGCAAAGAGCCAGTCGCCGTTGGAGAGGATGGCCGGTTTGTTCATCATGATGCCAGAGGTGATGGGGCGCGGCTGCGACCAAGTGGGGTTTTCTTTTTCCGCGTCATCGGCGGTAATGGCCCACGCTTGGCTGCCCCCGGTGTGATGCCAGAACACCCAGAGCTTTCCATCGGGATCGACCCAGGGTTGCGGATCGTAGGCCTTGAGCGGGCCGGCTCCATCGGGATCAATGGCGAGCACTTCCTTCCAGGTCTTGCCACCGTCGCCGCTGGTGCTGACGACCGTGTAGGAATGCGGGCAGCGCTCAATGATCGCGCCCGGCGTCTTGCCCGAATACCAAGCTGCCCAGATGCGCCCACCGCGCGAAACGGCTATACTGGGCACGCCGGTGCAGGTGCGTTTGGCGCGGGCGTAGTCTGCGGTGCCGTTCGGATCAGGAATCAACATCGGCGGATCCGAACGAGCGGATGCCGGATCGCCGTCACTGGGGTCGATGCCCACAATCTGGTCGGGGTTTGGTTTCGCGGGTTTGTCAGCGGCGGGCAGCGGGGCCAGCGGCGCGAGCAGCAGGGCGGTGAGGAGGGCAAGCGTGTGTTTCATGGTTTCTCCTATTTCGGCTCAGTGCGGTTCATTTTCCAGACATCGAGCTTCGTGCAGCGGACCGTGCCGCCTTCGCTAAAGAGGTCCAGTCTGTCATGAGCGAGGTTCCTGTCCTTCAGAAGCGTGGTGCAGGTCTGCCCGTTCA
>VHCW01000017.1 GCA_016871575.1 Verrucomicrobiota bacterium | reverse complement strand
AAACAGCCCGCGCGAATTCGTTCGCCGCGCGACGCCGTCCGCCGTGGCATCGCGCTGTTGACCGAGAATCGCAAGGAGGAAGGGTTGTTGCTGCCGCTGCCGATTCGCGCCAACATCACGTTTCTCTGCCTCGACCAACTGAGCCGCGCGGGCGGCTGGATTCGCGCCGCCGCCGAACTGGCTGAAGCCACGCGCTGGGGACAGGCGTTGTCGGTGCGCTGTCATTCGTACGAGCAACGCGTGGCGGAACTCAGCGGCGGCAACCAGCAGAAGGTGATGATCGCCAAATGGCTGTTCCGCAATTGCGACATCCTCATCTTCGACGAACCGACGCGCGGGATTGATGTCGGCGCGAAGTTCGAGATTTACCAGTTGCTCGCTGACCTCGCGGCGCAGGGCAAGGCCGTCATCGTGGTGTCGTCCGATCTCAAGGAACTGTTGGCGTTGTGCGACCGGATCGCCGTGATGTCGGGCGGGCGCATCGCGGCCACGTTCCGACGCGGCGAGTGGACGCAGGACAAAATCATGACCGCCGCGTTGAGCGGCTACCTCAATCAATGAACACGACTTCCAACGTTGTTGTGCGCAGGTCTCCGTTGTTGTGCGCAGGTCTTGTTGTGCGCAGGTCTCCTGACCGCGCACAACTTTCGACCGAAGGTCTCCCACTGCGCGCCGGTCGAGGAGACCTTACGGTCAGATGCTACGGCGCGGTCTGGAGACCTGCGCCGAACCAAGGGTAATCAATGAACAAGCGTGCTCTCCCGACTGAATATCTTGGCCTGACACTCGCCCTTGCGGCGCTGGTGCTGGTCTTCAGCCTCATCACGGACCACTTCTTCAGCGCCACCACCTTCCGCACCATTGCCAACCAGATTCCGTCCGCAGTGCTCGTTGCCACGGCGATGACGTATCTGCTGGTGATCGCGGAGATTGACTTATCGGTCGGCTCCGTGCTGGGCTTTTGCACCGCGGTGCTCGGCGTGGCAATGACGCAATGGCATTGGCCGCTTCCGCTGGCGATCCTCGCCGCGGTGGGCACGGGCCTCGTCTGCGGCGCGTTTAACGGATTGGTTTCGCTACGCTGGCGCTTGCCCTCGTTCATCGTCACGCTCGGCATGTTGGAAATGGGGCGCGGCGCGGCGCACGCTGTCACGCGCTCGCAGACCCAGTACATCGGCTCCAGTGTCGAAGCCATCGCCGGCACCTCGATCTTCGGGCTGTCGTTGCCGTTCCTGCTCGCGATGGTGATCGTAGTCGTCGCCCAATTGGTGCTGACACGCACGGTGTTCGGACGCTACCTCGTCGCCATCGGCACCAACGAGGAAGCCGTGCGGCTCAGCGGGATTGACCCGCGGCCAATCAAGCTCGCCGTGTTTCTGCTGGCCGGGTTGCTCGTGGCGCTCGCGGCCATCATTGACACCTCGCGTTTCCAATCCGCCAATCCCAATGCCGGGACCGGTTTTGAATTACAGGCCATCGCAGCGGCGGTCATCGGCGGCACCAGCCTCATGGGCGGACGCGGCTCGGTTGTCCCGACGCTTTTCGGCGTGCTCATCATTGCCGTGCTCAACACCGGTCTGGCGGCCGTCGGCGCGAAGGACGAAACCAAGCGTCTGATCACCGGCCTCGTCATCATTGCGGCGGTGATTCTGGACCAATACCGTCATCGGCTCGGCGCGAAATGGAAGGCTTCATGAAACCGCGCATCCTCGTCCTCGGCAGCAGCAACACCGACATGATCATCAAGCTCGACCGGATACCGCGGCCCGGCGAAACGATTCTCGGCGGCGCATTCGTCACCGCCGCCGGAGGCAAAGGCGCCAACCAAGCCGTCGGCGCCGCGCGCGCCGGCGGACAGGTCACGTTCATCGCGCGCGTCGGCCAGGACATGTTCGGCGAGCAGGCTGTTGCGGGTTTTGTGCGCGACGGCATCAACGTGAAGCACATTTCCCGCGACAAGACCAGCCCGTCCGGCGTCGCTCTCATCTTCGTTGCCAAGGACGGCGAGAACAGCATCGCCGTGGCCGGTGGGGCAAATGCAAAACTGTCGCCCGCCGACGTGCGAAAGGCGAAAGCCGCTTTCACCGGCGCGAGCGTGCTTGTGATGCAGCTTGAAACGCCACTGGAGACGGTGCAGGCCGCCGCTGACCTAGCTGCGAAAGCCGGTGTCCGCGTGATTCTCAATCCTGCGCCGGCGCAGCCATTGCCGGACGCGTTGCTGAAACGCATCTCGATCATCACGCCGAACGAGACGGAAGCCGAATTGCTGACCGGGAGAACGGGCGAAGCCGCTGCGGCGAAACTCCGCGCGCGAGGTGTGGCAACGGTCATCCTGACGCTTGGCGCGCGCGGCGCGTTGATCGCCGACGCCAGCGGCACGCGACTGGTGCCCGGCTTCAAAGTGAAAGCCGTGGACACCACCGCCGCCGGCGACATCTTCAACGGTTCGGTGGCCGTTGCGTTGGCGGAAGGCAAGCCGTTGGAGGAGGCGGTTCGTTTTGCGAACGCCGCTGCTGCCATCTCCGTCACGCGACTCGGCGCGCAGCCGTCAGCCCCAACACGGCGGGAAATCGAGCGGTTTCTGAAAACGCACCGGTCAATCGGCAACCAACCTGTGTCCCAAGTTTCAGATTGAGAATCGACCGGTTGACGGTATCCTCACGCCATGACCAAACGGGAAACGATGACATCGCGCCAGCGCGTCCTCGCGGCGCTCAACCATGAAATCCCCGACCGCGTGCCGATGGACCTCGGCGGCAACCAAACCGGCATTCATCGCGTCGCCTACGCCAATCTCCTGAAACACCTGAAGTTGAAGGACGAAATTGTCCTGATGGACGCCGTCCAGCAGCTTGCCAAGCCGTGCGAGGCGGTGCTGGAGCGATTCCACATTGACACCCGTTACATCGCCGCCGGCGCACCGGCCAGTTGGAAGGGCGGCATCGTCAAGAACCGGCGCGCCGGCAAACTCTGGCACGATCTCACCGATGAATTCGGCGTCACGTGGTCCATGTGCGGCGATTCGCCGCTGTACATGGACATCAGCCATCATCCACTCGCCAATGCCGGCATTGAGGACATCAAGAAGTATCCGTTCCCGAAGGGCGATGACCCGACGCGGTTCGACGGGGTGCGCGAGCGCGCGCTTGCGCTGAAAAAGGAAACGCCCTATGCCGTTGTCAGCGGCATTTCCGGCGTTGTCTATGAAATCTGCTGGTACATGCGCGGCTTGGAGCAATGGTTCTGCGACCTGCTCACCGACCAACCGTTCTGCGAGGCGCTCATTGACCAGACGCTGAAATTCTGGATGGACTGGTTCCGGTTGTTCCTCGACGAAGCCGGCGACGTGGTGGACGTCATCATGATCGGCGACGATCTGGCCGGGCAGGACGGGCCGCTGTTCAATCCGGAACTGTACCGGGATATCGTCAAGCCCCGGCACAAGAAACTCGTTCAATACATCCGATCCCGAACGAAGGCAAAAATCTGGTACCACACCTGCGGAAACTGCAACGCGTACATTCCGGAACTGCTCGACAACGGCATCCACGCGCTCAACCCCGTCCAGATCAGCGCCGCCCACATGGACCCGGCCAGGCTGAAAGCGCAGTTCGGGAAACAGATTGTTTTCTGGGGCGGCGGCTGCGACTCACAGCATGTTCTCCCGGTGGCCGCGCCCAAGGAAGTCGCCCGGCACGTCCGCCGCAACGTCGAGCTTTTCAAGCAGGGTGGCGGCTACATCTTCAACAACGTCCACAACATCCAGGCTGGCGTCCCGGCGAAAAACATCGTCGCAATGTACGACGCCGCCTACGAGGCCGGTTTTTATTGAGAGCCGGCAAAACCACCATCGTTTTGGGCAAGCTATCGTTTGACCGCAAAGGACACCCGCAACGGGATCAGTTCAAAGAGATTTGCTGAGTCTCCGGTCTTTTGATCAATCTGCAAGCGTCAGCACAGCCACAGGACCTGCCTGTATTCCAACGTGATCTACGGGTGGATTAGAAGAGCCAATCACGAAGCTCACGCCATACACCGGCACAATGCCATCGGAATTCTCCGCTCCGATGCATAGTGAGCAGGTGGAGGACAATGCGTCCCATGCTGCTTTCGGCCAGTTTAGCTTTTCGTTCCGGTGTCATGACATTAGGAATGCTCACTCAACCATGAGCCGACATCAATTGCGTGGTTGTTTGCCACAGGCATCTGGGCTAGTCAATAGCGATGGAGACGAAGGTTGATGAGTGTCCGCCTCAAATCGCAACCACTTCTGGCATTTCCTTCGGCACATCATCCAACAGCGACTCAGTTTCGGTGTCGGTCTGCAGTGGGCGAAACCGCTCAGCCTTGAAGCCCCGCTCTGGATACGGCGGCTTGTCGCTGCACGGGTTGATCAGTTCGACGAGGTAAACGCACATCTCCCCCGGCTCACCACTCGGATCAATGCCGGGGATCAAGTCGCGAACGGTATAGGTGACACCGTTAACCGGCAGCTTCCAATAGAACTTCTTGATGGCCTCACTGAAGACGTCATCAACGCAGACAACTTTTTCGCCAGGAAGAAACATTGTGATTCGCAGATCTCTACAGCCACTTCGCCAGTTCATCAAGCGACTTGCGTCGGGATGCTGGAAGTGGTCGTTCCTCCGAAGGATCAGGATAGCCAACCGTTATCACAATCACCGGTTTGATTGACTTCGGCCAGCCCACAATCCTGGCTATAGCCTGGGCATTGGTCCAGCCAATCCAGCAGGTGCCTAGGCCAAGTTCCGTGGCGGCTAGAATCAGATGTTCACCAGCAATGCCAATGTCAATCCACGGATAATCCACCCCGGACACCTCTTTTCCAAAACGGTGCGGCAGGAAGGACAATTCCATTCCGATAACAATGTGGACAGGCGCAACAGTTGCCCACGTCATGCTGAGTCCCGGCAGGAAACCATCCTCGACAATCCGCCGTCGCAAAGTCGGGTCTTGTACTACGGCAAACCGCCACGGTTGTTGGTTGCAGGCAGAGGGAGCCAGCCGGGCAGCTTCCAAGATCTGCTGGATATGTTCTTGCGGCACCAGGTCAGGTTTGTAAGCCCGACAACTTACTCGGCGTGCAATCAGATCCGTCAAATTGGTTTTCATTGGTCAGGAGGGTAATGGAAACCAAATGCAGTGGCAAGTGTCTGCCATCATGAGTGAAGAGTCACCGCAACAACCGACGATGCTGCTTCAGCCAAGCTTCAGCCTTCTCGTAACCGGGACAGACTTCCTCCACATGTTGCCAGTATCGCTTGGAATGATTCGCTTCACGGCGATGCATCAGTTCGTGCTGGATGATGTAGTCTCGAACAAATACCGGCGCCTGAATCAATCGCCAGTTCAACGAGATTGTCCCGCGTCTTGAACATGAACCCCATCGAGAACGTTGGTTGCGGACTGTAATTCGGTGGATGATGACGTTGTGCAGCTTTGCCAGTTCCATCGTCCGTTGATACAGTTCCTTGGCGGCCAACCGCCACAGATGACACTCCACTGCCGCCCGTAGATCAATAGCGTGAGCGACTCGAATGATCTGATCCCCAAACGTCACGATGTTGCCGTTGTGACTTGGTTCAACATGCAGCGCAACGACATCTCCACGATAGAAGAACTCCGTGCCGTGTTGCCATGCGTGAGACGGTGTCGGTTGTGGTTTCTGAAGTTGCTTGGCAATCCATGCGAAGTTCTGCTCAGCAAATCGTCTGGCTTTCTCAACAGAACCACCACGAGGTACAGTTGCCCGTACGGAGCCGCTCTTGACACGGAGAATGTAACGCTTGGCTCGATGATTCCGGACAAAGAGAATTGGAACTTCCCGGCCGGCAACATTGAGCTTGTGCGGCGATGTCCCAACTGTCCGCAATGGGTTGAAAAGGAAATCCAGTTGCATCGTTGAAACGCTAACAGATACCTGTGGATAGCCGTAAATACGGGTGTGTGTTATGCAATAGAGTCACCAGCCTCAATTTCTTTACACTTACGGGGAAAATGAATTGGTACCCCCAAGGGGAATCGAACCCCTGTTCTCAGATTGAGAATCTGATGTCCTAGGCCACTAGACGATGAGGGCACCGAGAACGTCCCGTAGAATACCCGCCGACCGACGGAAATCAAGAGCTTTGACGCAGCCGCGCCAGCAGCTTGTCGTGCACACCGCCGAATCCACCATTCGAAAACACCGCCACCACGTCGCCGCTCCGCAACTGCGGCCCAACCGCCGCCACAATCTCGTCCGCGCCGGGGGCGTAAATCGCCGGCTTGCCGCGCGCCACCAACTCGGCCACCAGCCGCTCGGGGTTGAGCCGCTCCGACTCCGGCAACTCGTTCAACCGGTCCACGCGCGCCACAAACACGCCGTCGGCCAGCGCCAGCGCCTCCGTCAGTTCGCGCTGGAAAATGTTCCGACGCGTCGTGTTGCTGCGCGGCTCGAACAACGCCCACAACCGCCGGCCGGGGTATTTCGCGCGGATTGCGCGGATCGTCTCCGCCAACGCCGTCGGGTGATGCGCGAAATCATCCAGCACGGTCACGCCCGCCGCCTCGCCGCGCACTTCCATCCGGCGCTTGACGCCGGCAAACGTGTCGAAACCGCGCTGGATCTGCTCGCGCGTCAAACCGAGTTCGACGCAGCAGACCGCGACCGCAGCCGCGTTGCGTTGGTTGTGTTCACCCGCCAAAGGAATCGTGTAACCCGCGAAGTCAGTCAGTGTGAAGAACCGGACCCGGCTCTGGCAACCGGCGACAACTTCGCGCGTGTTCGCGTCGTCGCCGTTCGCCACGATCAAGCCGCGCCGCGGCACCACGGCGACCAGTTGCCGGAACGCGCGCTTGACGGCGGCGAGATCGGGAAAGATGTCGGCGTGATCGAACTCGATGTTGTTCAGGATGACCGTGTCCGGCAGGTAATGGACGAACTTGCTCCGCTTGTCGAAGAATGCCGTGTCGTACTCGTCGCCCTCGATGACGAAGTGCGGCCCCTTCCCCACCCGCGCACCGGTGCCGAAGTTGTTCGGGATGCCGCCGATCAAAAACCCCGGCGCGAACCCCGCAGACTCCAAGACCCACGCCAGCAACGACGTGGTCGTCGTCTTGCCGTGCGTCCCCGCCACGACGACGCTGTGTTTGCCGCGGATAAAAAACTCGCGGAGGAAATCCGAAACAGAACAGAAGTTCAGCCGCTCGTCGAGGACGCGTTCGACTTCCGGGTTGCCGCGTTTCATCGCGTTGCCGATGACGATGAGGTCGGGCCGGTGGTCGAGATTCTCGGCGCGGTAGCCGTTGAGGATCCGGATGCCGCGCGATTCGAGGAACGTTGACATCGGCGGATAAACGTTCTGGTCGCTGCCGGTGACGAAGTAACCGCGGTCGCGGCACATCGCTGCGACGCCCGCCATGGCGGTGCCGCAGATGCCGACGAAATGAACCGATTTGACCTCCTTGGTCAACACGGCTAGCGTTCGTACCAGAAATGCCCTCGCGAATCAACGTCACAGATTTCAATCTCACCGCCACGCTCGAATGCGGCCAGGCGTTCCGCTGGCGTCACGATGCCGACGGCTGGTTCACCGGCGTCGTCGCCAAACGCGTGCTCCGTCTCCGGCAAACCGGCAACGCGCTCGAAGGCGACGTGGACCGGCATTACCTCGCGCTCGATGTTTCGCTTCGCAAAATCGTCGCCACGTTTCCGCCGGACCCGGCGTTACGCGATGCCGTTGAGCGGCACTGGGGCTTGCGCGTATTGCGGCAAGAGCCGTGGGAGACGCTCGCCTCGTTCATCGCCAGTTCGACGAAGCAGATTGTCCAGATACGTCAAATCGTCGAGTTGCTGGCCAAGCGTTTCGGCGAACCCATCGGCGCAGCGCGCGCGTTCCCGTCGGCGGAGGCAATCGCGCGGACGACCCTCGCGGACTTGCGCGCCTGCAAGCTTGGGTTCCGTGCTGCGTACCTGCACGCGGCAGCGCGTCGCGTAGCCGACGGCCAACTTGACCTCGCGGCGTTGCGGACGATGGAGTATGAGCGAGCGCGGGAGGAGTTGCTGAAGCTACACGGCGTCGGCGAGAAGATTGCAAACTGCGTGTTGCTATTTTCTTGCGGTCACAACGAGGCGTTCCCCGTGGATGTGTGGATGAAACGCGCGTTACAGCGCGTGAAAAGACGCACTGACTTCGGCCCGTACGCCGGCTGGGCGCAACAGTATCTTTTCCACGCCGAGCGCCACCCGTAGAACTGTGCTGGACTTTTGGGCGGATTGTTTTAGAATGCAGCTCAAGGAGGTCACACCATGAATCGTCGTTGCTTTGCAGGATTGATTGTTAGTGTCGCGTTGGCTTCGCTGTTGGGGGGGTGCGCCACGGAACCCTACATGACCGGAGGCACGCTCGACCGGGAAACGGCTGCGGCCATCGCGTTGTTCAAGCGGATGGATCCTGACATGGAGAAATTCTTCAACAACTCCGCCGGGTACGTCGTCTTCCCGACCGTCACCAAGGGCGGCATTGGCATTGGCGCGGCGCACGGCGACGGCGTGGTATTCGCCAAGAGCAAACAGATCGGCACCGCCACGATGACCCAAGTCACCATCGGCCTGCAACTGGGCGGCCAGGAGTATTCCGAGGTCATCTTTTTTCAGGACAAAACCACGCTGGATCAGTTTGCCGCCAACCAATTCACCTTTAGCGCGCAAGCCACCGCAGTCGCCGCCTCTGCAGGCGCCTCCGCCGACGCCGATTACCAGAAAGGCGTGGCCGTGTTTACCATCGCAAAGGGCGGCCTGATGTTCGAGGCCAGCATCGGCGGCCAGAAATTCCGGTTCACACCGCTGCGCAAGCCGGCGCTTTACTAAACGTATTTCTTGCTCCGGGCGACAGCGAGGGGAACACCGGCGATTTCGATGCGCAGGAGCTGGGCGGATCGAACAGCAACGGGTTCGTCCCCGGTTCCCGGCACCAGAGCTTGAGAAGCCGCTTGCGATCTTGCGCCGGCGCGCCACGACAAGGCGGAGCTGCAATGGGCGTGTTTCATATCGTGGACGAACTTGAAACGGATTGGTTGGGAGTTGTGGATTTTTTCCTGTAACAAAATCTCGGCTTTGCTTCTGGGGTGGGTGTATGAATACGTCCATGCCTGATGCGAAGAAGTGCCCGCAATGCGGCGCGGCCTTGCCGGCCGGCCAGGGCAGACGCATCTAATTTTGGGGAAGCGAAATGGGGAATGCTTTGTAAGCAAGTCGGTCACAATGACTTGCCGGAGAAAGATTTTGATTCCGGAAATCGCGCCGTTGTGATTTAACGTGGGGATGCAAAACCAACATCCCCAACTCAGTCTGATCAAACACTTCCAATCCATCACGGACCCCCGCGTCGAGCGCACCAAGGAGCATGCGTTGATTGACATTCTGATCATCGCCGTCTGCACCTTGATTTGCGGCGGCGAAACCTTCAATGACATGGAGGACTTTGGCCACTCCAAACTCGACTGGTTCAAAACCTTCCTTTCCCTGCGCAACGGCATCCCCTCCCACGACACCTTCAATCGCCTCTTCGCCGCCCTTGATCCGAAGGAGTTTCTGGACTGTTTCCTGCGCTGGACTCAAAGCCTGCGCCAAGCCGTTTCCCAAGAAATCGTCGCGCTGGATGGCAAGGCGCTGCGCCGTGCGCTGGCGGCGGGCCAGAGCGTGAAGTACGTCGTCAGCGCCTGGGCGGAGAGCAACCACTTGGTGCTGGGCCAACTCAAGGTGGCCGACAAGAGCAACGAGATCACCGCGCTGCCGCAGTTGTTGCGCATGCTGGAATTGAGCGGCTGCATCGTGACGGTGGACGCGATGGGTTGCCAGAAGAAGATTGCGCGGGAGATCATCGAAGCGGATGCGGATTATGTGTTGGCGCTGAAGGGCAATCACGAAGTGGCGCATGAAGAGGTCAAAACGTTTCTGCAAGCCGTGGTGGCGGAGCGATTGGCGCCGCCGCGCAAGGGTGTGGCGCTTTCGGCGCCGGCCGCCAGTCTGGGGGTGTGGGAGACGACGGAGAAAGACCACGGGCGCATCGAGACGCGACGTTACTATCAGAGCACGGCGTTGGAATGGTTTGCGGATCGGAAGCAATGGGAAGGGCTGCGCTCGGTGGGGATGGTGGAAAGCATTCGAGAGGTGGGCGTAACGCGGACGGTGGAGCGGCGTTTCTATTTGTCGAGTTTGGCGTTGGGGGTGGAGACGTTTGCGCGGGCGGTGCGGGGGCATTGGGGAGTGGAGAACAAACTGCACTGGGTGCTGGACGTGTGCTTTCGGGAAGATCAGAGTCGGGCGCGGGCGGGGTACGCGGCGGAGAACTTGGCGACGTTGCGACGGCTGGCGTTGAACTTGTTGCGACGAGAGAAAACGAAGAAACGCGGCATCAAAGGCAAACAACTCAACGCGGGCTGGGATCACGCCTATCTCCTGCGTGTGCTCGGAGTTTAGATGCGTCTGCCCTGGCCGGCCGGCGCGTTGTCAGGGCTTTGTCCTGCCTGCCTGCTCCAACAAGGCTCGGTGGATTCCGGGCCAGAACCCGCCGCCAAATTCATTCCGCCGACACCGTCAGAACTCAGCCGTTTTTTCCCGCAACTGGAGATTCTCGAACTCATCGGCAAAGGCGGCATGGGCGCGGTCTATAAGGCGCGCCAGAGAGAACTCGACCGGCTTGTCGCAGTGAAAATCCTGCCGCCCGTCGTCAGCGACGACCCGGCGTTTGCCGAACGGTTCGCCCGCGAGGCAAAGGCGCTGGCCAAGCTCAATCATCCGAACATCGTCGCCATTCACGATTTCGGGCGCGCCGATGGCTTGTTCTATTTCGTGATGGAGTTCGTGGACGGCGTGAATCTCCGGCAATTACTCCACACCGGTCGTGTCGCGCCGCGGGAGGCGCTGGCGATTGTGCCGCAGATTTGTGATGCGCTTCAATATGCCCACGATGCCGGCATCGTCCACCGCGACATCAAACCGGAAAACATCCTGCTCGACCGGCAAGGCCGCGTAAAAGTGGCGGACTTCGGACTGGCGAAGTTGATGGGAACAGCGGAACCACCCGCCCCCGGCGCAACGGCACCGACCACGGCAACGACAGAAGCGGGTCAGGTGATGGGCACGCCGCAGTACATGGCGCCGGAACAACGCGACAACCCGGCGGATGTGGATCATCGCGCCGACATTTATTCGCTTGGCGTCGTCCTCTACCAGATGCTTACCGGCGAGTTGCCTGGCAAGAAGCTCGATCCGCCATCAAAGAAAGTTGTCATTGATGTGCGTCTTGATGCAGTGGTGTTGCGAGCGCTGGAGAAGAAGCCAGAACTCCGCTACCAGACCGCCGCTGATGTGAAGACTGTGGTGGAGACGATCGTAACGACAGCGCCTCCTGAAGTTGGGACACCGACGGGTGGTTCCCCGTCTTGTGTGGACGCAGCACAAAGATTGCATTCCACCACACCGACGAAGGAGGTTCAGTGGTTCATGTGGGGTTTGGGTGCAGTTGTGCTCGCAGTGTTACTCGTGGTGGGCATGTTGGCATTGGTTTTACCCCGTCCTTGGAACTTGATTGTGGGAATTTCGGGAATCGCAAGTGGCGTAGGGGTGGGACTGTTCTTCCTCATTTTCGTTCTCTTGTGTCCCAAACAATTCTGCTGGCAATGCCGCGCGCAGTTGCCAAAAATCAGGATCCCAAGAACGATATCGCAGGCGCTACGGGGCGGCTGGACGTGTCCCAAGTGCGGTTGCGAACTGGATCGCCACGCGAGACCCGCCTCCGGCAGGTCATCACCTCCTCCGGTCGTTGATGTTCCTGCTTCGGGCAACCTTCCCAAAGCAACGACACCGCCGTCACATGAGGGATCACCGGTGTCTTCCACGGAAGCGGAGGCATATTCCAAGGCCATTCTTTCCCGCGATTACGAGTTGAATATCAGCTCCTGTCTCCAACGCGGATGGAACCTCGTGATGAAAGACTTTTGGCGTGTGGCCGGAGTGACACTGTTGATCGAGTTGCTGTCACAAGCGGCATTTAGCACCGTGATTGGCTCCTTTGTGGTCGGACCATTGATGGGCGGACTCTGGGTGTACTATCTGAAACGAGTACGCGGTGAACACTCCACGCTGAATACAGCGTTTTCCGGTTTTGGCAACACCTTCGTTTCGTTGTGCTTGACCTATCTCGTCATGGGTTTGCTGAAGCTATTGGCATTTTGTTGTTTGATCCTACCGGGCATTTACTTCTTTGTGGCATGGACATTTGCCATCCCGCTTGCAGCGGACAGAGGACTGAGTTTCTCATCGGCCATGAAGTTGAGCCGTCGAACAGTACGCAAACACTGGTGGAAGCTCCTTGGATTCCTGATTGTGCTGGGTTTGCTCAACGTGCTTGGTTACATGTTGTGCTACGTCGGCCTTATTGCCACTATCCCCGTCACCATGGCTGCGCTGGTGTATGCCTACGAAGACATCTTTGGAGTGAACTCGAACAAAACAAGTGCTGCTGCACCGAATGACCAACGGACGGGCAATGGAGGAAAAGTCGCGCTCGCTCTAACAGTCGTGCTCGTGGCAATCGTCTTGGGGATTTGGGATATAAAGGGTGCAGAATTACCCACACTAAACCTTTCCATTGGAACTTGAACTGGCACTATCCCCCAGATCTATCCTCCATACCAAGCAATGCGCCCAGCGGAGTTGATGAAGAAAACGCAAACAATTGATTCGATCACACAGGATTCCACCCAGTCGAGTGGCGAACCAGGTGACATCTTTGCAACAACCCGCTGGACCGTCGTGTTTGCCGCCGGCAAACGGCAGACGCAGCAAGCGCGTCCGCATTCAATCCCACGGTCGAGCCGCCGGTGCGACTGATTGGAAATTGAATTGACAATCAGCCACAACCCGGCGTTAATCTCACCCATGCTCGTTCCGCGTGAAGCCGAAATGACGTTGCAAAAACTCGCGGCCGGTTATCCGGTCGTGGCCGTGACCGGACCGCGCCAATCGGGCAAGACGACGCTGGTGCGGAACTGTTTTGCCAGCAAAGCGTATGTCTCGCTGGAGGAACTCGACCAACGCGAGTTCGCCAGCCACGATCCGCGCGGGTTCCTCGCGCAGTATCCCGATGGCGCGATTCTGGATGAGGTGCAGCGCTGCCCCGACCTGCTGTCCTATCTGCAATCGCGCGTGGATGAGGCGCGCCAGCCCGGCCAGTTTATCCTGACAGGGTCGCAACAGTTCGACCTGCACGCGCACATCACACAAAGCCTGGCCGGTCGCGTGGCGCTGTTGCCGTTGTTGCCCTTCACGCGGGATGAACTGGCCACAGCAAAACGCGCTCCCAGCCGGCTTGATGAGCAGTTGGTCACCGGCTCGTACCCGCCCATCTACGACCGTCAGTTGGAGCCGGGGCTGTGGTATGGCAATTACGTCAGCACCTACATCGAGCGCGATGTCCGACGAATGGTCAATGTGCGCGACTTGTCGAGCTTCCAACGGTTCCTGCGGCTCTGTGCAGGACGGACCGGCCAGTTGCTCAACCTCTCGGCGCTGGCCAATGACTGCGGCATCACCCACAACACCGCCAAGGCTTGGATTTCTGTCCTCGAAGCCAGTTACCTCGTCCATCTCCTGCCGCCGCACCATCGCAATTTCAACAAGCGGCTGATCAAGACGCCGAAGCTTTATTTCTTCGATACCGGCCTCGCGGCGTGGTTGCTGGGCATCAAGGACGCCGCCACGTTGCGTGTCCACGCCCACCGGGGCGCTTTGTTCGAGACATGGGTGATCGGTGAGTTGTTGAAGTTCCGCTACAACCGGGCACTGCCGTCGAACCTCTTTTTCTGGCGTGACCGCACCGGCAACGAGGTGGACGTGCTCATCGAGAACGCCTCCGCCTTGTTGCCGCTGGAGATCAAGTCCGGTGAAACGGTCAATGCCAGTTTCTTCGATGGACTGGAGAACTGGTGGTCGCTTGCCGGCAAACGGGCCGGGCCGGCGTATCTCGTTTATGGCGGCAACAGCGCACAGACGCGCCAAACCATCACGGTGTTGCCATGGAAACAACTCGGCAATCTGGCCACTGCATAGCATCGTTACGCTCTGGCACAATTGTCGGAACACCGTCATGACGAAGCCTTTTTCATCGCAGGATGTTTTTGCCACGACACGCTGGACCGTCGTGCTGGCCGCCGGACAACGACGCGCTCCGCAAGCCAGAGCGGCGCTGGGAGAACTCTGCCGGACCTACTGGTTCCCGCTTTACGCCTACGTCCGCCGGCATGGCCGGTCGAAGGAAGACGCCGAGGATTTGACGCAGGCATTCTTCGCGCGGTTTCTCGAAAAGAACTACCTCGACGGTCTCGACCGCGAACGCGGCAAGTTCCGCGCCTTCCTGCTCGCCGCCCTCAAACATTTCCTCGCCAACGAATGGGACAAATCCCAACGCCAGAAACGCGGCGGCGGCATGACACCGCTCTCGCTCGACTGGCAGGACGCCGACTCGCGTTACCAGATTGATCCACCGGACAACCTCACTCCCGACAAACTCTACGACCGCGCGTGGGCGGTGACGTTGCTCGAACGTGTCATCATCCGGCTCCGCGACGAATGCGTTGCCGATGGCAAAGCACTATTGTTCGAGCAGTTGCGTCCGTTCCTGATGGTCGGCAAAAGCGCGATTCCGTACCCCGACGTCGCGGCAAGACTCGGCATGAACGAAGGCGCCGTCCGCACCGCCGTTCACCGGCTTCGCCAGCGTTACCGGCACCTGCTGCGCGACGAGATCGCGCAGACGCTGGCCGACCCGGCGCAAGTCGAGGAAGAACTCCGCGCGTTGTTCGCCGCGTTTGCCGTCTGATGGTGTCAGGGCGAGGCGAGACGTTTGCGAATTGTTTCGCGCAACACCGATTGCCGGTCGGTCGTGGCATCGAGCGCTTCTTGAAACGCGGCGCGCGCTTCGTCACGCTTGCCCTGCCGCAACAACACGCTGCCCAGCGTGTCGAGATAATAGGCGCGCTGTGACGGGCGCAACGCGGCGGCCCGGCGGCAGAGCGCGGCGGCCTCATCGAGGTTCGCGCCCAACTCGCACCAAGCCCACGCGAGGTTGTTCAGCGCGTCGGCGTTGTCCGGCGCAAGATCGGCTGCGCGACGGAAAGCGGCGGCGGCCTCGGCGAAGAGTTTTTGTTTGAGGAACGCGTTGCCGAGGTTGAAGTGGAAGGTGGCGTTCTGCGGCTCGATCTGTGCGGCCAGTTGGTAGCGCCCGGCGGCGGCCATGTGCCGGCCGGTGCGTTCGAGAAAAACACCAAGGCTGTTGTGTTCGTCAGCGTTGAGCCGCCAGTTCGCGCGCTCCGGCGGGCAGACCAGGAGCGTCCATCGTCCGCTGCGCTCCCAGCGCCGGAGAAACTCATCCTGCGAAAGCGTCAACGCGGGACGCGCGTCAGTGTGGACGGTGATGGTACGGTTGAATTGATCAGCGCCGATGGCGACGAGGAAATGATCGCGTTCTCCGAACTGCGTATGGAGAATCAACGGCGCGCCGGCGGCGAGTTTTTGACGGAGGTCGGCGCTGTTGCCGCGATACGCGCGCGCCCAGAAACCGAGGCGTTGGGCGTGCTCCGCGAGGTCGGTGGTGAGGACGCCGCGCAAACCCCGTTCATGAATCGCGGCGGCGATTTCGTCTTGCGTGGCGCGGTGCCCGTAGTAGTTCGCGATCATCGCGAGCGCAGCAGGACCGCAATACTGAGGTTGTTGCGCAACAAATGGCACCGGCAGTGACGGGCGCGGCGCAGGGAGCGTGGAACAACCGGCAGCGAGAACAAGAGCGAGCAGGGTCACGCGCATATCAGCCGACGCGGAAGATGATGTCGCGGACGGAATTGCTGCCGAGATGCTGGTGGATTTTCTGGAGAAAGAGCGCCTTGTGCGGGCGGAGTTCCAGAATGTAGGCGGGGTGCGAGACCGTGATGGTGAGGCGGCCCTTGCGGAGCGAGGTGGGTTGGCAGATCCGGGCGTTGAACTCGCCGACCATCTCGGTCCAGCGCGTGAACAGTTGCGATTCCCAGAGACGCTGGTGCAGGCCGAGCCGTTTCATGACGCCGGGCACGATCTGGGCGAGCGCCGGCGCGGCCGGAGGCGGTTCGGCGGCGAACGGCTGCCACTCGCGAACAACCTGGGATCGAAGGGAGGGCGTCATGCGTTCAAGCGCCGTTGTCGCCAATGGCCTCGACGGGACAATCCACCTTGGCCTGTTGGCACTGGAATTCCTCGGCGGGCGTGTCGGGTTGCTTGGCGACGTAACTGTAGCCGCCCTCTTCGTTGCGCGTGAAATTGTTCGGCGCGGTCTCGCGGCACAAATCGCAGTCAATGCACTGGCTGTCCACGTAGAATTGGCCGGGAATGTTGTCGGGATATTTGTTGGCGACATCCGCCATCGGGCACCTCGGTTGTTGTGGGCGCGACTATACGCCCGCCCGCCGCGCGGTTCAATGGCAATCAATAGCGCAACAGCGCGCCGATGCGCCCGGCGTCCCGCAACGGCGTGGCGCCTTGCACGTGTTCGATGCGGCAGTTGTGGGCCAGGGCCAGCGCAACCGCTTCGTCCACAACATCGGCGCACGGCTCGGAAGGCTGCTCGCAATGCGGACAGGTGGCCGCATCAAGACTCAGATGCCGGCAGCCGCGGCAAACGTAGCCCGGCGATTCGAACCCCTCCTCGACGAGCAGCAATTGCGCCTCGCCCCGGCGGAGCGCCGCCAATGTGGCCGCCATGCCGCTGACAGCGCGCCCCGACGGGGCGTTGCGGGCCAGTTCCCCGGCCATTCGTTGTTCATGGTCGGCAACGATGCGCCGCTCGATCAGTTCGGTCTGCTGCAACACCTCGCTGGCGCTGGTGCGTCCCGGGTCGGCGGTGAACTCGCCCGCGAGCCGTTCCCTCAGGTAGGCGTGGAGATGTTCCTTGAAGTCGAGCAGCACCT
The DNA here is from genome assembly GCA_016871575.1 of Verrucomicrobiota bacterium. Taxonomy (GTDB): domain Bacteria; phylum Verrucomicrobiota; class Verrucomicrobiia; order Palsa-1439; family Palsa-1439; genus CAIKAP01. The sequence goes on along the minus strand of VHCW01000017.1, from coordinate 44,996 downwards.
CGCGGTGGCCGCCGAGCAGCAAGGCGTCGAATTGATGCTGCTTGAACAAGTGGAACGCCGCATCCGCGACGCGCTGGAAATGCTGGTGCACCGCGGCGATGTAACTGCGCTCGATGTTGCGTTCCTCGCGGCCGCCCTGGCCGCCCTCGCTTGCCCAGCGCGGCAGATCGACGGGCAACTCCTTGTGTTCCACAATCTCGCCCATGTAAATCTCGAAGACCTGGCCGTGCGCGCGGTCCACGAGCGCGACGCAATAACGCCGCTGTTGCGCGAGCATCACTTTCAACGGGCGGATGTACGGCGCGTGGTCGGCAATGAGAATGTTGCGGACGACGCGCGGCAGCCGGTATGCCTGCCAGAATTTTTCGCCGTCGCACGAAAACAACGCGAGCGCCTTGTGCCGGTTGCCGAGAATGTCCTGTTGCACAAATGCCTCGATCCGCTCGAAGTCGCGCTGCAACGACTGGCGTTGCTCGTGGGTGCCGGATTTTCCCTGAAGACTGTGGCGCGCGGATTGGATCAGATCCTTGATGCGGATTTTGAGCGCCTGCGGCGAAACCCTGGTCCGGTCAAGATTGAGGTAACAACTGGTGACCAGGTATCGTCCATTTTGGAATTGAAGCAATTGGTCCACTTGCTGGCGGGTGATCATAAGAGACGACCTCCTTGGGGTTGGGGAGCGTGTTGCGCCGTGTCGTGCGGCTGGTTGACGTTTTGGACTTTCCGCTTCTCGAGCTTGAATCGCATTGTCCCGTTCACACTCCGCGCCCAATATGGCAGAACTTCACTTTCAATTCAACACTCAATCCGTTTGCGGTGTCAGATGGTGTGAAGTTATAGAAAGGAAACCAACATTGAACATGAAAACACTCCCGATCCTCGCTGCTGCGTTCGTCATCGCCACCCAACTGACTCTCGCCGCCGACAAGCCCGATGCGGCGCTGGCCACGGCGCGCCAGCTCAACGAAGCCTTCGTCTCCGTTGCCGAGCGCGTCCGCCCCGCCGTCGTCAGCATCTACTCCGAGAAAGTCATCAAGCTCCGCCGGCCGGAATTCAATCTGCCCTTCGAGGAATTTTTCCGTTACTTCGGCGATCAGGGGAACCAATCGCCGCGCCGTCAGCAACCCCAGCAGCCGCGCCAACGCGAGTTCCGCTACCACCAGGGCGGCATGGGATCCGGCATCATCATTGACAAGGAAGGCTACATCATCACCAACAACCACGTCGTTGACAACGTGGACGAAATCAAGGTGACCCTCGCCGACAAGCGCACCTTTGAGGCCACGGTCATCGGCACCGACCCGAAGACCGACCTCGCCGTCATCAAAATCAAAGGCAAGGTCCCCGCCGACCTGCCCATCGCCGAGCTTGGCGATTCCGACGCGGTTCGCATCGGTGAAATGGTCCTCGCCATCGGCGCGCCGTTCGGCTACGCGCAGACCGTCACACAAGGCATCATCAGCGCCACCGGCCGCTCCACCTTCAGCAGCAGCGACAACTACGAAGACTTCATCCAAACCGACGCCGCCATCAATCCCGGCAACTCCGGCGGCCCGCTCGTCAACCTCGACGGCAAAATCATCGGCATCAATTCCGCCATCGCCACCCGCATCGGGCAATTTGCCGGCGTCGGCTTCGCCATTCCCAGCAACATGGTCAAGAGCATCTGGCCCACGCTCGCCAAGGGCGGCAAAATCTCCCGCGGAATGCTCGGCGTCATCATCCAGAACATTGATCCCGACATCAAAGACCAGTTCAAGTTGAAGACGACCAAGGGCGCGCTGGTTTCCCAAGTCAACAAAGATTCCGCAGCCGAGAAAGCCGGCGTCAAGGTCGGCGACGTGATCGTGCGCTACAACGGCAAGGAAGTCGAAGACGTCCGCGCCCTGCGCAACGCCGTCGCCGGCACCGCGCCCGGCACCAAGGTCAACCTCGTCGTCCTGCGCGACGGCAAAGAGCGAACACTCACGGCCCAGCTTGGCGAATTGAAGCCCGACGAAAGCGAAGAGGAAGCGGCCGCTGCGGCAGATGAAGCATCGGCAGCCGCGCTCGGTATCACGGTCGAAGCCGTGACGGCCGCCACCGCCAAGCAATTCAGCCTGGACAAGGGCGAGCAGGGCGCGCTCGTGCGCGAAGTCGAGGACAACGGTCCCGCCGCCCTTGCCGGTTTGCGCATCGGCGATCTCATCACCGAGGTCAACCGCGAGAAGGTCACCGGGCCGAAAGACTTCCAGGCCGCCCTCAAGAAAGCCAAGGGCAAAGAGACCGTCCTCATGCTGGTGAAGAGCCAGGGCGCCAGCCGTTTCGTCATCGTTAAGTTGAAAGCTGCGAAGTGATCCGTTACGCCTGAGCCTGCTTTGCCTTCGGGGCAATTAAGTGTCGTACTGTAAACTCTTTTGAGACGATCGTCTCAAAAGAGTTTACACCTTTAACTGCTTCATGGACGCGGCGATTAAGTCCACCGTTCGCTCTGTCGCCCCGGCATTGGCGGCAATCACCTGGCGCGCGGCTGCCGTCATTCGTTCACGGCCGGCGGCGTCACCAAGCAACTCCATCACGGCCCGGCGCAATCCATCGGCATCAGTGACCTGACGGCACGCGCCCGCCTCGATAAACTGGCGCGAGATCTCCTTGAAGTTTTCCATGTGCGGGCCGAACAGGACCGGATGCCCGCTCGCCGCCGCCTCGACGATGTTCTGGCCGCCGATGTTTCCCGCAAGGCTCTTCCCGACAAAAATCACGGTGGCCATCTCGTAAAAGCGTTTCAATTCGCCGGTGGTGTTCACCAGCAAACAATCGCCGCCGCCCGACGGCTCGCCCTTGCGCAACGCCACCGTCACGCCCTTGCGCTGCGCCAGTTCCACGATTTCCGGCGTCCGCTCCACGTGGCGCGGCACGAGCACCAAAAACAGGTTTGGGATTTGTTTCACCAAATCGAACAGCATCTCCTCCTCGCCCGGCCACGTGCTGCCGGCGACCAACACCGGCCGCCCGTCGCCCACGCGCGGCAACGGCGCGTGCTCGCCCGTCGGGGACAAGGAAGCGTCAAACTTGAGATTGCCGGTGAGCCGGAGTTTTTCGCGCGGCACGCCGGCGGCAAGGTAATGCTCGAAGTCCGGCTGGCTCTGGACGCACACCAGCCGCAAACACGGCCAGATGCGGCAGAACGGCCAGCGGAACCGCGCGTGGCGCGCGGCGGAGCGCGGCGACATCCGGGCGTTGACGAGAAACACCGGCACGTTGCGCCGCGCCGCTTCCCAGATGTGGTTCGGCCAGAGTTCGGACTCCATCAGCGCCACCACATCCGGCTGGATCAGGTTGTAGGTGCGCCGGACGATCCACGGGAAATCCTGCGGGAAATAGAGAAGCTCGATTTCCTTCGGCAACCGCTGCTTCGCCAGCGCGTAGCCGGTCGAAGTCGTCGTGGTCAGGATGATGCGCAGCGCGGGGAACCGTTTCCGCAACGCGGCGATGAAGGTGAACGCGAGGTTCACCTCGCCGACGCTCACCGCTTGAAGCCAGCATCGTTGTTCGTTCTTCGCGCCGAGCCGCCGGAACAGATCCGGCGCATAACAGCCGAACCGCTGGAAGAAATTCTCCCGGTACTTTCCCCGTTTCCACATCTTGTACAGGAAGACCGGGCTGAGCAGCACGAAACCGAGCGAGTAACAAATTGTGTACCACCATTGCATGTCGGCGCCATTAAACCGCCAAAAGGCACGGCGCGCCAAGCACAATCCTCACCCCGCAAGCGCTTCGTCCCAAAGGGAAAAACTTGCCACCTCGCTTTCTTCCCGGCAGAATCGCCGCACCGTTATGTGTTCCATCGCCGGTTACAATCTTCCGGAGCGTCCCGCGCTCAATCACGCGTTTATGAATTTGATGCGCCATCGCGGCCCGGATGCGGAAGGCAGCGTCGTGGTGGACGACTGGGTGTTGCTCCATCAACGCCTTTCCATCATTGACCTCTCGCCAGCGGCCCGCCAGCCAATGGAACTGCATGGCAATTGGCTGATCTTCAACGGTGAGATTTACAACTACAAGGAACTCCGAACCGTCCACCTCGCCGATGCGCAACTCAAATCCGCGTCCGACACCGAGGTGTTGCTGCATCTGCTCGACCGCCACGGCCTGGCGATCCTGAACCAGCTCAACGGCATGTTCGCGTTTGCCTGGTACAACCGCGCCGAATCCGCGCTTCATCTGGTGCGCGACCGTTTCGGCGTCAAGCCGCTCTACTGGACGCCGCAGGGAAATGGTTTCGCGTTCGCGTCGGAGATCAAACCGCTGCTGCTCCTGCAAGAGCGGCTCCGCTGGGACGAGGAAATGATTCGCACGTACCTCGACAGCGGCGTCACCGATCACAACCACCGCACGTTTGCCGAAAACATTTTTCAAGTGCCGCCGGGCCACTACGTGCGGTTCCGCGTCGGCCATGCGGAGACGTTCCGCTGGTATCACGGCGCCGACGCGCCTCCGGATCCTGCGGCGCTGCGCTCGCCGGCGGACGCCGATGCCTGTTTTGAGGAACTGCTGACGGATGCCGTCCGCGTGCGATTGCGGTCTGATGTGCCGGTCGCCATCACGCTCAGTGGCGGCCTCGATTCCACCACGATCTACGTGCTCGCCAAGGAACATCTTCAGGCACGGCTGCATCCGTTCACCCTCGTGCGGGAAGGTTTCCTCGAAGATGAATCCAACAACGCCCGCGCGTTGGCTGCCCGTTATGGCGACGAGGCGACACCTGTCGCCTGTCCCGCCGACTTGTCGTGGGACGACGTGATGGACTCGCTGTACTGGCTGGAGTTTCCCGTCTGGAACCACTCGCCGCCGGCCTACCTGAAGGTGTACCGCGCCATTCAAGCCGCCGGGTGCAAGGTGGTGCTCGAAGGGCACGGCGGCGATGAATTGCTGGGCGGCTATCCGTTCCACGTGCGCGCGGCCTGGCACACGCTGCTGGCGCGCGGCCGCCTGCGGGCTGCGTTTGAGATGTTTTGTTACTGGCAGGAACTGTATCATCCCGACCTGAAAACGAAGCGCCCCCATCGAACCCCCCTCTGGCTGCGATTTCTCAAGGCCGGTGCAGGGGACATCCGACGGCTCGACCGGGACCAGTTCGAGAAGAGTTTGCGGCGGGGATTTGAACGCGACACCCTCCCGATTATCCTGAGAAACTTTGACCGGTTGCCCATGGCCTGTTCAGTCGAATCGCGGTCGCCGTTCTTGGATTATCGCGTCGTCGAGTGGACGCGACGATTGCCCATGTCATCCAAGGTCGGCCCCGAAGGTTCGAAAGCGATCCTCCGGCGCATCCTGCGCAAGCACGGCTGCGAGGCCTTGTGGCGCAACAAACACAAGGTGCCATTTACCGTCAACACCGCGCCGTTCATTACCGCGCCCGAAAATCGCCGCCGGCTGGTGGAAGCGATTCACAACAACCACCTGCTCGCCCCGGAAGGAAAACGGCAGGCGTTGCAGCTATTGGAATGCGCGACACCATCCTTGGTAAACCGCCTGTTTGTCTGGCGCGCCGCAGCCGTGCCGTTGATGCAACAAATCTACACCGGCTGGCTGCCGAAAATGACAATCAACTGAGCGGCGGCTTTGTGCAGGGCTTCAGGGCAGAACGGAAACTGGAACAAGCCCCTCTGTGACCGAGGTGATCGGCTCGCGTTTTTCCAGTGTCGGCTCAATGTACGGTTTTTTGTTTGTCTCCATGAACGGCGTCTCCTTCCGAGTGGCACAGACTATAATCAACCGGTGGCGCGCCGGGAAGAAAAATTCTGGCGGACAGGGCGGAACATGTCGCGCCGTTTCAAACCGAGTTGTTTGGCCGTTTGGATGGAGTGCTCCAGCAGCCCCATCTTCGGGTAGCGCCCGTTCGAACCGAACGTGAACTTCGCGCCGGCCGCCTGTGACAGTTTCAGGAACGGCATCCGCGGCAGCTTGTAACTCGCGCTGATCTCAATGGCGACGCCGCGCTTGACCGCCGCCTCGATCACCTTCCGCATCCGCGCTTCCGTCCAGAGACGGTCGTAGTCCGGCATCAACGCCGCCGGCAACCACGACACGTTGGCGAGGATGTTGATCGGGCCGCTCGACAAAATCTCGACGTGCCAGTCCACGTACCGGTCCATGAACCGTTGCGCCTCGCCGATCTCGGCTTCCTTCGTCCAGAGTTTCACGCGCTTGCCGTTTTTGTCCGGCATCGTCATCGCGTCAATGAGCACGTAATCCAGTTGCGCCAGTCCCGCCTTCGTGAAGCCGCTCGCCCAATCGCTGAACTCCGCCTGCACGCCTTTGTACACCGGTTTTCCTTCGAGCATCTTGACGTACGCGGCCAACTCCGCGTCGTTGCTGAGCACGATGGGATACTGGTTCTCCTTCGTGCCCGCGTGCTCGACGATGCCGAACTTGACCGAGCCCGCCTGGGGCAAGGCCAGCACCTTGTCAATCGTGCTGTTGTCGAGGTGGACGTGAAAATCCACCAGCGGAAAATCCAACTCCTCCTCCGCGCGCGCCAACGATGCGGCGGCGCAAGCCACGGTGGTCTGTTTCAGAAACTGACGACGAGTGATGTTCATCTTCGTATTCCTCAGACGCCGGCCACGGCGGCGCGATTCACCCAGCCTTGTTTGCCGTCGGCGCGCTCGACGAACAGCCACTCGCCGCGATCCTCGCGGATCGCCACGCGCGCGCCTTCGGTCAGATTGAAGAGCACGGTGGCCAACGGCAACGGCGCCGAGCGCGCTTCCGATTTCGCCACCAGCACGATGGCTTCCGGCGGCGACGACACGCGATCAATCAATGCCACTGTCGCCGTCACCCAGACGCACGCCACGGCAACGGCAGCGATGATGAACCCCGTCCGCCATTTGGGCAACCAGATGCAGCCGGCCACGGCCAGCAACGCCAGCCACAACGTCACGATTTCGATCCAGCTCCATTCCACGAGCGTCCGACTGCGGACCGCGTTCGCCCAAAACCGTCGGAGCGGTTGCGGCGGCTGATTGATTTCGACAACACCAAGCCGTTGCTGCGCGAACTTCAGGTTCGCCAGAATATCCGGGTCGCGCGGCGCGAGCCGCTGCGCGCGCTCGTAGTTGAGAATGGCTAGGCCGAGTTTGTCCTGACGGAACCATGCGTTGCCGAGGTTGAAATAAACGCCGGCGGATTTTGGCGTGAGCCTCTCGTAAGCCGAGGCCGCCTCGGCGAACCGGCCGGCATCGTAGAGCGCGTTGGCCGTCTTGAAATCATTGGCCAGCACCGGCAGGGCGATGAGCAGATTAACGATCAGCGTTTTCCAATTCATCAATCACCTGCTCCACTTGTTGTTTCAACGACGCCACGTCCGCCGATGCGCCGGCAAAACGCGCGGCGTCGCACGCCTCGAAAATCTCGCGCACCGCGCCCGGCAACCCGCGCTCGCCGGCCACCGACGCGGTGATGCCGGACGCGGGGATGTTCAGGCGGTCGCCGAGATATGCCTGCAACGCGTGTTGGACTTGCTGGCAGTCGCTGGCTGCGACAAGTTGCTTGCGCGCATTGCGCGCCGCGCGGCTGCGGCGTGCATACGCAATGTCGCCGCGCAGCCTGTCCACGCGCCGTTTCCACGCCAGCGCGCCGAGCAGCGCGACCACCGGTGTCGCGTTGAACAACCAGAATGCCACCGGCGGAAAGACCAATGCGATCGGACCGGGCGCGCCTTTCACATACACGATGTCGTGGCCGAGTTTCTCTTCCGGCCGCACGCGCCCCCCGCCGCTGACAATTGCCGCCTGGCCGCCGGCGCCGGGCTTGACGTTGACTTGGAGCGGCGGATGCGCCGCGGTCTTGTATTGCTTGGCGACAGGATCGAAATAGCTGAGGCGCACATCGGGAAGCCGTTTCACGCCGGCGCTCTTCGGGACGAGCACCTGCTGGATGACGCGTTCGCCGGCGGAGTTGAGTTCGTTTTTTGTTGTCTTCGTGGTCGGGTCGTAGGTCTTGAACTCGTCCAGCCCGGTGAGCTTCGGCGCCGGCACGAGGTCAATGTTGCCGTTGCCGCTGACTTTGATGGTGAGGGTGATCGGGTCGCCGACGTTGACATCGCCGGGCTTGGCCGTGACGTCGAGTTTCCATTCACCCACCGCCCCGCTGAAATCCGCCGGCCGGCCTTCGCCGGGCAGCGGCAGCACCTCGATCGGGACCGCGTCCATCGTGAACGGCACCTCGCTGACCTCGACCCGCCCGAAGAACCGCTCGAACAAATCGCCGCTCCGGCTGCGTCGCTCGGCGGCCAACTGCCCCTTCACGACGCACGGGCCGAAGTTCAGTTTGCCGGTGCGCGTCGGTGAAATAACGCCCTCGATGATGAAGACGTTGTAGCTGACGCCCCCCTCGACGTGGGTGCCGGATTTCACGTTGGGGTCGTATTTGTAGCCGAGGCCGTCGGCTTCGTGGTTGAACCCGGCGAATCCTTTCAGCGGCACGTCGGCGCGCGCGAAGACCAACACGTTCAATGAAGCGGTCTGTCCGAGATAAACCTGCTGCGAGGCGGTCTGGATGCGCACGGCAACCTTCTGGCTCAAGTCCGTTTGTGGCGCGCCTTTTTCGACGACGATTTTGATCGGCTCGGTGCGGTACGCGTTGTCGCCGAGTTTGACTTCGATGGCGGGAATGACGAACTCGCCGGTGCGCGTGGGCGTGACTTGGTAGGCCAAGCCGACCGACTGGCTCATGACGCCGTTCACGATGCTCATGCTGGTATTGACCGCCGGCCCGGCGAAGACCAGTCCGTCCACTTTCGGAATCGCCGGTGACGGCGTGCTTTGCGAGCCTTGAACGGTGATGGTGAACGACAACGATTCACCGAACCCGATCCGGGGGCGGTCCACCGTCGCCGTGACGGAGACTTGGGCGAAGGCGGCGAGGGGAAACAAGAGCGCGACCAACAAAATGCCGCCGCTGCGCTTCACAGAAGCGCAGCTACAACGCGCTTGATTCATGGTGGTCCGCATCATCACCAATCTTTCACCGGTGGGCCTTGATCTTTCAAGTCTTTCATCTGCACTTCGGGGAAGAAATTCCAGTTCTGTTCATTCTCGCGGAGATTGTCGAGCAACGCCTGGGCCTGCTGTTTGTCGAGCTTGTCGGATTGAGATTCGGCCTGTTGTTGCTGCTGTTGCTGTTGTTGGTCCTTTGACTTCTGGTCTTGCTGCTGTTGTTGCTGGTCTTGTTTTTGTTGGTCTTGCTGTTGTTGCTGTTGATCCTGTTGTTGCTTGTCCTCTTTCTTCTGGTCCTGTTTCTTGTCCTGCTGTTGTTGCTCCTGCTGCTTCTTCTCCAGTTCCTCGAGTTTCTTCTTCACAAAGTCGAGGTTGAACTTCGCGTCGGCGTCCTTCGGGTCGAGCGCCAGCGCGCTCTCGTAACTCTTGATGGCGCGTTGCCAGAGCGGCTGCGCCTGTGCTTGCTCTGCTTCGCCCTGACGGTAACTGGCATTGCCAAGATTGTAGTAGGCGCGCTGCTGGAGCAAACGATCGGACGCGGCCAGCGCCTGCTCGAACGACGATGTCGCCGTCGCGAAATCGTTGCTCCGGTAGGCCTTCACGCCGTCGTTGTAACGCAGCGGCCACGGCGCTGCGGCAGCCAGAACAAGACAGAGCGCCACGTTCATGTTTTCCTCCGGTCAGTGACGAAACATTCGACCAGCAACAGCGCCAGCGCAAGGCCGAGCGGCCACTGGAACCGCTCGAAGTATCGTTTCCGCAACTGGGTGTCCTGCTCCTGGCCTTGCAGTTGCCCGATGCCCTTGCGGTAGATCGTGTCCATCCCGAAATCGCCGGCGGCGCTGCGCACGTAGATGCCGCCCGTCTTCAGGGCAAGTTGCTTGAGCGTCTCCTCGTCAAGGCGCGACTTCACGACCGCGCCGTCCTTGTCCTTGAGGAAATCCATCCCCTTCCCTTCCTCGCGCACCGGAATCAACTCACCGTCGGTGGTGCCGACGCCGATGGCAAAAATCTTCACGCCGGCCTCCGCGGCTTCCTCGGCGGCGGCCAGCGCGTCGCTTTCCGTCTGTTCGCCGTCGGTGATCAACACGATGGCCCGGTCGCGGCCTTCGCCGGCTTCGAACGCTTTCAACGCCGTGCGAATCGCCGTGCCGATGGCCGTGCCGCCGCGCGGGATGATCCGCGGGTCGGCATCCTTCAACGTCAGCCGGAACGCCTCGTAGTCCACCGTCAACGGGCATTGCAGGAACGCCGTCCCGGCAAATGCGACCAGCCCGATGCGGTCGCCGCGCAGGTTCTCCAGCAAATCCTGCACGGCGTACTTCGCCTGCGCGAGCCGGTTCGGACGCACGTCCTCGGTCAACATGCTCTTGGAGACATCGAGCAATACGGCAATGTCCACGCCGCGGTATTTCACTTCGCGCCACTCGAATCCCCAGCGCGGCTGCGCCAATGCCAGCACGGCAAACAACACCGTTGCCACGATGAGTGCCGCCTTCCAGCGCCGCGCCACGGGGCGGACCGACTCCGCGAGGCGTTGCGCCAACGGTTCCGCCGCGAATTGTTCCAGCGCGCGCCGCCGGGCGCGGAACGCCCAGATGAGGAAGAGCGCCAGCGCCGGGACGAGCGCGAGCAACCAGAAGGAGGTGGGGGCTCCGAACTGCATTACGGCAACCTCCGCAATCGTGTGTGTCCCAGCGCGACCGCCGCCAGCAAACAACCCAACCCCGGCAGCAACGTCCACGGGAACAGTTCGCGCCATTCTTCATAGACGATGGTCTCGACCTTTTGTTTCTCCATCTTGTCAATCTGCGCGTAGGTTTTCTTCAACGACGCCGTGTCGGCGGCGCGGAAATATTGTCCGCCGGTCATGGCGGCGATCTGCTTGAGCAATTCCTCGTCGAGGTCGCTCGGCGCCGCAATCGTCTGACCCATGACGCTGACAAACCGTTGCGGCAAACCGGCCCCGATGGTGTACACGCGAATCTGGAATTCCTTTGCCGCCTTCGCGGCCTCCATCGCCGGCGGCGTCGGCACGTTCTCGCGGCCATCGGTCAACAGCACGATCACCTTGCTCTTGGCCTTCGTGTCGCGGAGGCGGTTGGCCGCCGTGCCGAGGCCGGCGCCGACGGCGGTGTTGCCCTCGACGAGGCCGAGGCGGATCCGGTCGAGATTCTGTTCCAGCCAGTCATGATCGAGCGTCAACGGGCTGGCCACGTACGCGCGCGTGCCGAACACGACCATGCCGATGCGGTCGTTGGTCCGTGCGCGAATGAACTCGCGCACGACATCCTTTACCGCGTCGAGGCGCGAGACCCGCTGTCGCCCTTTCTCGTAGTCCGTTGTTTGCATGCTCCCCGAAACATCCACAACCAGCACGATGTCAATGCCTTCCGCCTTGACCTTGCTCTCGCGCTGGCCGACTTGCGGGCGCGCCAGCGCCACGATGAACAGCGCCAATGCAACGCCGCGCAGCGCCAGCAACAGCAACGGACCGAGCCGCGTCCACACCGACGCCAGCGAACGCGCTGCCGTCACCGACGAGAACTTCAGTCCGCCGCGCTGTGCCATCCGCCGCTCCCACCACAACCAGATCGGGATCGCCAGCAGCAACAACAGCAGCCATGGGGAGGCGAACTTCATTGTAGCCGCGAGACTTTCTCGCGGCCTCCTTCCTCAGCGCCGCGAATAAGATTCGCGGCTACAATTGGCTTTGTTTCCTCCACAAATTTCTCAGCAGCCGCAAACGCCCGTTGCCGGTCGCTGGCGTCCGGCTGGTGACGCGCGAACTTCACCAAGTCGCACTCCTGCAGGAACGCGCCCAACAACGCCATCTGCCCCGCCGGCAGGTTCGCCTCGGCGAGGAACTCCTCCGTCGTGCGTTCCGGAGCGCGCAAGCCGAACCGCTCCTCGATGTAGTGCCGCACGATGTCGGAGAGCCGCGTGTAGAAGATCTCGATTACCGGGTTCTCCTCGCGGAGTTGCTGGAGCGCGCGCATTGCGATCTCGTACGGCGTCAGCGGCGCAACCGCCGGCGTCACAACCTGCGGCTGCTGTCGTTTCCACCACCAGAACAGCGCGGCACCAATTGCGACTGACGTCAGCGCCGCCGCCCACCACCACCAGTCGAGCGGGATAGGCACCGCCGGCTTAATGTCCAGAATATCGTTGGGCATGTTGGTTGGGTTCATATCCGCCGGCCTCGCATCCGGAAGAACTTGATCAGCGGCAGCATGTAGTCGGTGTCGCAACGGATTTCCACGTGGTCAACACCGGCGGAGCGGAGCGCGACTCGCAACAATTCCAGCCGCGCCTTCGCTTTCGCGACAAATGATTTGCGCACGGAGCCGTCGAACGTGTCCACCAGCGCCCGCGCCCCCGTCTCGGCATCGCGCAGTTCCACCAAGCCGACTGCTGGCAGTTCTTCCTCGCGAGGGTCGCGCAGGCTCAGGGCTACCAGGTCGTGATGCTGGCTGGTGACGCGCAGTTTCTTTTCGTAATCCTTGTCCTGGAAATCCGAGATCAGGAAACAGACGGCGCGCCGGGGTACGACGCTGTTGAGGTAATCGAGCGCCGCCCCGAGGTCCGTGCCGCGCCCCTTCGGCTGAAAAGCCAGAATCTCGCGGATGACGCGCAACACGTGCCGGCGGCCTTTTTTCGGCGCGACGAACTTCTCGATCTGGTCGGTGAACATGATGAGGCCGACCTTGTCGTTGTTGCGGATGGCGGAGAACGCCAGCACGGCGGCGAGTTCGGCGGCGAGTTCGTTCTTCGTCTGCTGCACGCTGCCGAATTGGCCGGAGGCGCTTACGTCCACGATGAGCACAACGGTCAACTCGCGTTCTTCCTTGAACTTCTTGACGTACGGATGGCCGAACCGCGCGGTGACGTTCCAGTCAATCGAGCGGACTTCGTCGCCGGGCATGTACTCGCGGACTTCCTCGAACTCCATGCCGCGCCCCTTGAACACGGAATGGTATTGGCCGCCGAGCACGTCGGTGACTTCCCGGTTCGTGCGGATCTCGATCTGGCGGATGCGGCGAACGACGGTAGGTGGCAGGTGGTAGGTGGTAGGTGGGGTTGGCATGGCGGCGTCAGTTTGCGCTTGAGAGAACGGCACGGCTGAGGGCGGTCAACATTCTGCCGATAGCGTCGGCCTCGGCCTTCAAGGTGGTGGCGTCTTTTATCAGTCCCAAGTCCTGCGAGAGAATGAAGTAGTAACGCAGTTCTTCAAGCGAAGCGTGGGCGATGTTGTAGAAGCGGGCCTTGTCGGGCTTGCCGGAGCGTTTGAATCCTTCCGCGATGTTGGCCGGAACGGCCACCGCGGCCCGGCGCATCTGTGAAACCAACCCGAATTTCTCTTCCGCCGGGAATTTGCCAGTCAGGCGATACACTTCCAGCGTCAGCGCGTGTGCCTTTTGCCAGACTTCCAATTGTTCAAAGTTCTGAATCGCCATCGTCTTTCCTCCTATCTACCATCTACTACCTACTACCTACTCCTCCTCACGGCACCGGCACCTCATCAAAGATTCTCTTGATGATGCTCTCGCTGGTCATTTCCTCGGCCTCGGCTTCGTAGCTGACGATGACGCGGTGGCGGAGAACGTCCATGCCGATGGTCTTCACGTCCTGCGGCGTGACGTAGCCGCGGCCCTGGAGGAACGCGAATGCCTTGGCGCAGAGCGCGAGGTAAATTGTCGCGCGCGGCGACGCGCCGTACTGGATGAGGCCGGCGATGTCGAGCTTGTAGGCTTTCGGGTCGCGCGTGGCGAAAACGATGTCCACGATGTAGTTCTTGATCTTCTCGTCCATGTAGATCGAGTCAACGGTCTTGCGGGCCTTGAGGATTTGCTCCGGCGTGACGACGGGCGCGGTGACGAGTTGTTTGCCGGTCTCGGCCATGCGGTCCATGATCTCGCGTTCTTCCGTCTTGCTCGGATAACCGATGGAAAGCTTCAACATGAACCGGTCCACCTGCGCTTCGGGCAACGGATAGGTGCCTTCCTGCTCAATCGGGTTCTGCGTCGCCAGCACCAGGAACGGCTCCGGCAATTTGAACGTCTGGTCGCCGATGGTGACTTGCCGTTCCTGCATCGCTTCGAGCAACGCGCTCTGCACCTTGGCGGGGGCGCGGTTGATTTCGTCGGCGAGGATGAGGTTGGCGAAGATCGGGCCTTTCCGGATCCGGAACTCGCCGTCCTTCGGGTTGTAGATGAGCGTGCCGATGACGTCGGCGGGCAGCAAGTCGGGTGTGAATTGCAGCCGGTGAAAACTGGTTTGGATCGCTGACGAGAGTGTTTTGACCGAGAGGGTCTTGGCGAGGCCGGGGACGCCTTCGAGCAGGACGTGGCCGTCGGCGAGCAGGCCGATGAGCAATCGTTCGATGAGGTATTTCTGGCCGACGATGACCTTGCTGATTTCGCCGGTGAGGGCGCGGATAAATTCGCTTTCGCGTTTGACTTGTTCGTTGATGGCGGCAATGCCGTGTTCCATGGGTTCTCCTGGGTTGACTGTGAGACAATTCTACAGACACTTTCGCGCCAATTCAGTTCAAAAAATCAGATGCGCCTTCGGAACGGCGCTTTCAAGCACTGCCGGCTCCCAGTTCGTAGTGAGCCACGCAGCGAAGCGAAGTGGCGTTACGTGGCAAACCGCACTCCGTCCCGAAACGGCGCGGGACTGCGTGCGTGACTACAAACGCGCCCAAGTCCCGCCTTCCGGTCGCGTCCGGAAGGGCGCTCCTACGATGCGGGCGGGTTTTGGTTTTCGCTGCGGACCAATTCCATGGCGTACCGCAACAGCTCGGTGGAATTCCGCAGGCCGAGCTTTTGGCAGATGTTGCTGCGGTGGGTTTCGATGGTCTTGACGCTGAGGTTCAACTGGGTGGCAATCTGGCCGCGCGTCTTGCCTTCGCCGTACATCCGCACCACCTGAATCTCGCGGTCGCTCAACGTCTCCAGTAGCGACTGTTTTCCGTTGTTCACGACGCGCATGAGCAACTGATCCTTCATGGCGGGGCTGACAACGACTTGGCCTTCGCAAACACTGCGAATGGCCCTGATCAATGTCGAAGCCGACGCGTTCTTCATCAGGTAGCCGCCCGCACCGGCGCGCAGCGCGCGCAGCGCGTACAACGATTCATCGTGCATCGAAAGCACCAACACCTGTGTCTGGGGACTGTGCGTTTTGATGTCCTTGGTCAACTCAATTCCGTCCCGGCCGGGAAGCGTGATGTCCACCAGGGCCACGTCCGGTTTTTGCGAGGCGATTTCCGGGAGCGCCTCGGCGGCCGTGCTGGCTTGGCCGCAGACGGCCATGTTCGGCTCATCGCGAATGCAGTCGGCGATGCCTTTGCGAACGAGCGGATGGTCGTCCACGAGGAAAACGCGGAGTTTGGCGCGTTTGATGATCTCAGTGAGTTTGCTCATGATGTCGGGGTCCTTGTTGCTGGCGCGGCAAGAGGCAATTGAGAATCGTGCCGCCATTGCGGGCGCGGCTGATTGTGATGCTGGCGCCGATGACGGAGGCGCGGTGTTTCATGATTTCCAGCCCCATTCCCTTGCGGCGGCGCGAGGGCGACGGCAGGCCGCGACCGTTGTCGCGGACTTGGAGTTCAATCCCGGCGTCAACCTTGCGAAGGCTGATGACAATCTGTTTGGCTTTGGCGTGGCGGACGGCGTTGCTGACGGCTTCCTGTGCGACGTGGTACAGGTGCATCGCGACGGCCTGGTCAGGGACAAGAATCGTTCGCGGACATTCGAAACGGCAACGGACGTGGAAAAGCCTCGTGGTACTGTTGGTCAAGTCGAACAGAGCGGCCACCAGGCCTTCCGGATCGTGGCGCACTGGGTGCAGGCCACGGGCGATGGCACGCACTTCCTCAATCGCTGTGTCGAGTTCGCGGCGGATGCGGACGGCGGTCGAGGCGCCGGGGCTTTTGGCGCGGGCCAACCGGCGTCCGAGGGAGCTGGTGAGGAACTTGGCGCCGGCGAGGCGTTGGCCGACGCTGTCATGGAGGTCCTGGCTGATGCGGCGTTGTTCGCGCTCGGTGATTTCGAGGATTTGTTGTTCGAGGTGCCGGCGCTGGCGCGTTTCCTCCTGCAACTGGGCGGTGCGCTGTTTGACGCGCTGTTCCAAAATGGTTTCGAGTTGCTTCTGCTCGTCAATGTCCGTGGCGCTCACGAACCACTTGAGCACCTGTCCCTGTGGATCCTTGAGCGGGACGCCGCGTCCGAGGAACCATCGGTACTGGCCGTCCGACGCGCAGCGGAGCCGGTATTCGCTGGCAAACGGCAGGCCGGTTTTCCGGGATTGGTCCCAGACCTGTGTCAACGATGACCGGTCATCGGGATGAACAGCTTCCCACCAACCACCGACGGCTTGCGCGTGTTCCAATGAGATTCCCGTGTAATCGAGACGCTGCCGGTTGGCGTATTCGGGACGCGAGTCCTGTCCCATGACGCAGATTTGTTGCGGAACAGCCTCGGCCATCGTGCGGAACTGTTCCTCGCTTTCGAGCAACGCTTCCTCGGTCAGCTTGCGCTCGGTGATGTCAATGGCCACGCCGTTCCATGCGATGCCGCCATCCGGTAGCGGCTCCGGCATGGAATGCCAGCGAACCCAACGTGTCTTGCCGCTCGGCAGGTTGAAACAACATTCGTGACGAAACGGGGTCAAGGTCTCAGCGGAGTGTTGCTGCGCCTTCATCGCTTCGTCGCTGTCATCGGGATGAAGCATGGCGTACAGAGAGGTGGCGTCTTGGAGCATCATGTCTTGTCGCAACTCAAACAGTTGTTCGAAGCCCGCGCTCACATATTCAAAATACGTCCGACCGTCCGGGACGCTGATGAGCCGGTACGTGACTCCATCCGGCAGGTTGTCACCCATGCTCCGGAGCAGTTTCTCCTGGTGCGCCAATTCATCCTCCGCCTGTTTGCGCAGGGTGATGTCGGAACCGATGGCGAGAATTTCCGAAACCTGTCCCTTGTCGTCATGGATCGGTTTGTTCGTCCATGCCATCCAGATGCGACGGCCATCGCGGCAGACGTTTTCGTTGATGTTGGTGACGAAGCGTTCGGGGTGCGCGGCGACCTCCTCAACGAGCGCACTCAGATCGCTCCCGGTGGATTCCCTTGCCGGCACGATGATGCCGACGTGCTGGCCGACCACTTCATCGGCGCGGTAGCCAAATAGTTTCTGGGCGTATTCGTTGAAGAACGCAATGGTGCCGTCACGCTTCCAACGGATGATGGCGCTGTTGGCGTTCTCGACCAGTTCACGATAGCGTCGTTCGCTTTCCTGTAACGCTGTTTCGGCCTGCTTGCGCTCGGTGATGTCGCGGACGATGGCCCACATGACGGCAGGCTGGCCTTTGTCGTCGCACAGCAGGAAGGTGCGAAGTTCGACCGGGAAAATGGTGCCGTCTTTGCGCCGGTATTCCTTCTCATAGACATCCGAGTGTCCGCGCGGCAGGATTTGTTCGGCCACGATGCGCGTCTCGAACGAGCGCCATTTTTCCGGCGTGAGATCCACGTAGGTCAGGCGGCGCAGTTCATCGGCGGAGTAGCCGAGCATGGCGTGGTAGGCCGTATTGAATTCGAGAATGCGCCCGGCCATGTCCACGGAGACAAACGCGTCGGTCATGCTCTCATGCAACCGCCGGTACTTGGTCTCCGACTCCCGCAACGCTTCCTCCGTCTGTTTGCGTTCGGTGATGTCAATATTGAATCCGAGGATGCCTTGGATTTCCTCTCCGACGCGGAAGGGAGCGACAACATTATGGAAGGTGCGCGTGACGCCGTGTTGGGTGTACTGGACTTTGCCTTGGACGATTTCGCCTGCGATGGCGCGGCGGTTGTTCTCCTGCCAGATGGCCAATGTTTCCGGCGCGATCTGCGCCTCTTCGGGGCGCAAGCCGTGGATGCTGCCCCATTGTTTCACCAAGGCCGCATTCTCGAAGATGACCGCGCCGTTGCGGTCGCGGACCCAGAACTCGAACGGCGCATTGTCAAACGCCGACCGCAACATCGCCTCGTTCTTCTGCAACGCTTCCTCAATCTGTTTGCGCCCGGTAATGTCTTGCGCGACACCCTCGACGGCGATGACGTTTCCCGCCGGGTCGAAGATCGGCACTTCCTGCACTTCCAGCCAGCGGTCCGTCCCGTCCTTGTGCCAGATGTTCAGTTCGTACGACGGCTGACGAATCCCTTGGAGACTCAAGTCGGTATGCTGTTTCACGGCCTGATTGACAGGATGATCCGTCATATACGTGCTGTAATGAGCCAGGAATTCAGCCGGGGTGAATCCGAGGACGGCGGTGACGGTTTCGCTGATGTATGTGAACTTGCCCTGCGCGTCGTGCCGGTAGATGAAATGATGTCCCTTGAGATTTTCCACCAGTCGCCGGTAACGTTCCTCGGATTCCCGCAACGCCTGTTCAGCCCGGCGGCGGGCTTGGGCATCGGCGAGGATTTCGCCGATTGTCCGCAACAGGCGGACGTCTTCCTCCAGCCAGCGGCGCTCGGCGGTGACAGCATCGCATCCGACGAAGCCGGTCAGTTTGCCGGCTTGGCGGATGGGAACGATAATCACCGACCGGACGCGCCCTGCTTCCATGAGGCGACGGGTGGCTGTCGCTTGTGCGGGCAGATTCGCAGCGCTGCTGATGTGCACCGGTTCCCCCTTGAGCACCTGTCGTCGCAGCCACGGGAACGAGGCGGTGGGAACGTCGTGGAGGCCGGCGATCTGGGGCTGGACGCCGGCCGCACACCATTCGTGGGTGTTGTCGGCGGTGGCAAAGTCGTCAGAGATTTGGAACAGGTAACAGCGGTCCGCTTCGAGAAGCTGGCCAACGCCGGCCAGCACGTCGTTGGTAACCGTGTCCAGCTCGGCTGCGGAAACGTTGGCGAGCCGGCTGGAAGTGCTCGCCACGAGTTGTTCGAGCGCGAGCCGGTATTGCAAGGCTCTCTCGGCCTGCTTGCGTTCGTTGATGTCGCGCGTGTTGAAAATGATGCCGTTGACGGCAGCGTCATTCAGGCAATTGGTCGCGCTGACGTCCATCCAGCGCCACTCCCCTTGTTTGGTTCGCAGCCGGACTTCCATTTGCCGTTTCGCATCGGGGTGGGCAGTGAGGCCTTGAAATGCGGCAAGCGCCTTGTCCTTGTCGTCGGGATGAAGCAGTTCGAAGGCATCGCGGCCAAGCAGGTCTCCTTCGGAATAGCCCAGCAGGGGAACTTGATTGGGACTTTCCTGAACGATCTTGCCGTTGGCATCCATGATGGCAAGGATTTCCGAGGCCTTTTCCAGCAAAGCCAATAACCGGCGTTCGCGCTCCGTCAACGCCTCCGTTGTTGAATGCCCATGTGTGGTCACAAACAAATCCCCTTGCGTCCAAAGTCAACCCTCAACGCGCCGTGAGGTCAAGCCAATTCTTGAAGTTGAATGGGAAAGTTGAGCTTTGGCGCAACCGATGCGCGCGCCCGGTGTTTCATCCTGCATGAAACTCTCCGCCCTTCTTGCCCTGTTTCTCGTCATCGGCCTCGGCTCCTTGTGCGGCCAATCCGTCAACGAACCGATTGATTTTGGGAAAGCCAAACGGCTTCACCAGCGACGGCAACAGGGCGAAACGTTGACCGCCGAGGAACAAGCCTACCTTCAGCGCGCCTTGGCCGCGCGCGCCGGTCGCAGCGGCGCCCGACCCGCCAACCAACGCAAGGCGCCCGAACGTCTCCCGCCGCTCTGCGACATGACCGCTGCCGACCGTTACGAAGGCGAAGACGGCGGCCTCTATGGCGCGGGCCAAAACACGCCACCCGACGCGCATCGCAAAGCCGCACTTGCGCAACTCAGCCGCATCCGTCCGCTCAATGCCGCCGGGCAGCCTGACGACAAGGGCACGATCGGGTTCGTCGCCATCAGCATGTCGAACGCGACGCAGGAGTTCTCCAAGTTCAAACAAGTCGCCGACCAGTCGCCGCGCAAATCACCGAAGGTGACCATTGTTGACTGCGCGCAAGGCGGCCAGGCGATGGCCGAGTGGGCGCCACCCGATGCGCGTCCGTGGGCGGAAGCGAAGCGGCGCTTGGAGGCTGCGCGCGTTTCGCCACAACAAGTGCAGGTTGCGTGGATCAAGCTCGCCAACAAAACGCCGGGCGGTTCGTTGCAGGAGCACGGACGCAAGCTCGAACGCGACACGCTGGCCGTCTTGCACAACGCCCGCGCATTGTTCCCGAATCTTCGCATCGCCTATCTCGGCAGCCGCACCTATGGCGGTTACGGTGGCGCGCTCAATCCCGAACCGTACGCTTACGAAAGCGCCTACGCCGCCCGCTGGCTGATCCAACGCCAGATCAAGGGTGATCCCGAACTTTCCGAATCCAAGTCGCCGCTGCTGCTCTGGGGTCCGTATCTCTGGGCCGAGGGCACAAAAGGTCGCAAGCTCGACAAGCTCGTTTGGGAGCGGAGCGATTTCGGCGGCGACGGCATCCACCCCAGCGATTCTGGTCGGATGAAAGTGGCCAACTTGTTGTTGGATTTCCTGACCACTGACCCGCTCGCGAAACCGTGGTTCGCCAAGCCGTGACTCGCAGACGTGCTTGAAGTTCTTGCGTCTGGAGAGCACACTGCGACAAATCAAAGGAGACAAGCCATGATTGACCATCGTTACCAGCACTCCCACTACGTGGTCCGACGCAAGGTGTTCAAACTGTTCGGCGGCGCGTTCCACATCTTCGACCCCACCGGCCAAGTGGTCCTGTTCGCCGACATGAAAGCGTTCAAGCTCAAGGAAGACATCCGCCTCTACACCGGCGAGGACAAACAGACCGAGTTGCTCAGCATCAAAGCCCGCCAAGTCCTCGACATCTCCGCCACTTACGACGTCTTCGACTCCACCACCGGCCAGAAGGTCGGCGCGCTCCGTCGCAAGGGATTGAAGTCCGTGCTCCGCGACGAATGGCTGTTGCTGGACACCGCCGACAATGAGGTGGGGTTGATTCAGGAGGACAGTTGGCTGCTGGCCACTTTGCGGCGGCTGCTATCCAACCTCATCCCGCAAAAATACCACGGTACCATCCGTGGCCAGACGGTCTGCGCCTTCAAGCAGAATTTCAACCCGTTCGTGATGAAGATCGCTCTCGATTTCGCGCCGGACACGATGAACCTGCTCGACCGACGCCTCGGCTTGGCCGCCGCGATCCTGCTCTGCGCCATCGAAGGCCGCCAGCAATAATCGCCGCGCGATGGTTGCGTAAGGGCACCGAGTTTGTGATGGCATAATCGGCAGGGACGCGGTTATTTTCCCGTTCCCATGCTCGGCAGAACCTTGATTGTTGTCCTGATGTTTGTCGCCTCGGCGGTAGCCGCCGTGGCGCAGACCAATTTGCCGGCGCGGTTGCCGGAAGTCGTTGTGACTGCGACGCGCTCGGAGAGCATGGCGTTTGACCTGCCACACTCGACGCTGTCGCTGTCGCGCGACGTGATTCAGGATGAACACCTCTCGCGCACGGTGCCGGAAGCGTTGCGGGAGGTGCCGGGCGTGATGATCCAGAAGACGGCGCACGGACAGGGGTCGCCGTACATTCGCGGCTTCACGGGGTTTCGGACGCTGATGCTGATTGATGGGATCCGGCTGAACAACTCGACGTTCCGCGATGGGCCAAACCAATACTGGAACACCGTTGACCCGTTCTCAGTCGAACGGCTCGAATTGGTGAAAGGGCCAAGTTCGGTTCTGTACGGCAGCGACGCCATCGGCGGCACGGTCAACGCACTGACGCTCGCGCCGCCAGATCACCTGAGCGGGCGCGCCTACTACCGGTTTGCGAGCGCCGAAGATTCGCACACAGGCCGCGCCGAAGGCGGCGGCAAGGCCGGGCCGTTCAGCTTGCTGGCCGGGGTATCGGTAAAATCATACGGCGACCTCAACGACCAGCCGAAAACCGGCTACGACGAGTGGGACACCGACTTGAAGGCGGAGTACCGCATCAGTGACAGCCACAAGCTGGTTGCCGCGTGGCAACATGTGGTTCAGGACGATGCGTGGCGGACGCATCGGACGATTTACGCTGTTCCGTTTCACGGCACCGCCATCGGCGCTGAACGCGAGGTGATTTACGACCAGAAACGCGACCTCGCCTACCTCCAATATCACGCCGACGACATCGGCGGCGTGGTGGACTCGTTCAAGCTCAGCGGGTCGTATCAGTTCCAAGGCGAGGACATGAACCGGTTGCGCAGCAATTACCGCCGCGAGTTGTCGGTGGTGGACGTCCACACGATGGGATTGTCGGCGCAATTGGTCTCGCCCAGCCCGGTCGGGACATGGACATACGGCGTCGAGTTCTACCGCGATTGGGTCAACTCCGGCCAGACCACCTACAACAGCAACGGCACGCTCAGAGCCGTCAGTTATCAAGGTCCCGTCGCCGACGATGCCACGTACGATCTCTTCGGCCTGTATGTGCAGAATGAGCTAGACATCACCGCGCGCTGGAAACTCATTGTCGGCGGCCGCTACACCTTCGCCGGCGTTGACGCCGGCAAAGTCTCCAACACGGTCACACAAACTCGAATGTCAATCAGCGATGAGTGGCATTCCGGCGTCGGCAGCGGACGGGTCATCTATCAGTTGGACGAGAAAAACCACTGGCACATTTTCGCCGGCGTCTCGCAAGGTTTCCGCGCGCCGAACCTCTCCGACCTGACCCGTTTCGATGTCGCGCGCGGCGGCACAGAGGGCGAAGTTCCCTCACCGGGACTGCGCCCCGAGCAATTCATCACCGGCGAAATCGGCCTGAAGACGCGCTATGACAAATTCGAAGCGGAGCTATCGTACTACTACAGTGCCATCGAGGACATGATTGTGCGCGCTCCCACGGGTAACATGATTGACCCCACCACCTACGAGGTCATCAAGCGCAACGCCGATTCCGGCTACCTGCACGGCATCGAGTTGAGCGCGCGGTACCGGTTCCTGCCGCAGTGGTCGGTGTTCGGTTGGGTGAGCTGGATGGAAGGCAAGGTGGACGGTTACCCGACGTCGTCAGCGACGGCACAGACCGAGTACCTGAGCCGCGTGATGCCATTGAGCGGCGAAATCGGTGTGCGCTGGGAGACGGAGAACAGGAGATTCTGGGCCGAGGCCGTGACGTTGATGGCCGACACCGCCGACAAACTCGCCTCCGGCGACCTGACCGACAATCGCATCCCGCCCGGCGGCACGCCGGGCTACGCCGTGTTTACCGTGCGCGGCGGCTGGCGGATCAACCAATACGCCAACCTGACCGTCGCGCTGGAGAACATCGCCGACAAAGACTACCGTGTCCACGGTTCCGGCGTAAACGAGCCGGGCCGCAACTTCATCGTGGCCGCCGACGTGCGGTTCTGAACATTCACTTCGGTCCCGCCCACTTTGGAACCTTGACCTTTGAAGCGGCGTCTTGGCCGGGGGCGTATGGTTTGAGGTCGAGCACTGGAGTGCCCTCGAAAGCGTCAATCTTGTCCACCTCGACGACGTTGCCTTTGACCGAAACGATTTTGCAGAGGCTCAGCGCGATCAGGTTCGGGCGAACCGGGGCGCGACAGGCAAACACGCCGGTGAGCGGTTTGTTCTTGTCGTCCCGCGGATGGACTTGCAGCATGGCCCGGTGGTGCGGCGTGTCGTTCTTGTCAAACCACCAGAAGACTTGCACGTGCGACCACTGCTCCAAGCCGAGCAGGCCGTCCTGGTATTTCTTGTCGAGCACGATCACCATCCGTCCGTCCTGCTTTTGGATTTGTCCGATGGGATAAACGGTGAATGTTTTTCCCGACTGCTCCGCAGCGGTGACACTTGTGACGAACAACACCATGCTGAGAATCAGATATTGCATTTTTCTCTCCTTGGATTCGTGGAATTACTGTCGCACTGACTTCCAACTTCCCAGTTCGTATCCCACACCGCTTCTACCGCTGTTCAATATGCCGGACCGGATCATTCCAAGAGCGCGCCGAGCACCACCGGATTTTTCGGCTTCCTCCGCCAGTCGTTTGATTTCGTTGCCACAATTGACAGCTTCTGTCAAAAACTTGACGTCACCCGTGGTCTTAAATACCGAGAATGCATCGCGTCCTCTTCGCAAATACTTGGCGTAATTGAAGTGATCCACGATGGGTTGCAGTCGTTCCTGTGTTTCCCGAGACCCGGCGGCGGCTGTCCGGGCCTTCTCCATGAGAGTCTCCGCCTCGTCAACCACCTCTTTTGTCAGGTACGACAATACATCGGCGAGATCCGTCGGACGTGTGTCGTGCTTGTAAGGATGTGGATATCGTTCCCTTGCCTTCTCCAATACTTGGAAGAAACGTTCCACGTGAGTCGCTGCGCTGCCGTACATTCCGTTATAGAACAATTCCATCTCCTTCCTCAAATTCAGGGCAGGATTCCACATCGTCCGGGCGCCGGCATAGTAAACGGGCAGATACATCCCGGGGGAGGTGCCGGACTGCAATTCAAAATACGGACAATTCAAAGCATGCACGGCTCGAATGTCCGATGACACTTTCTCGATGGCCACAAGCGGCAGGGAGCGGTACTTTGAGAACGGATAGTAATCGTACACCCCGACTCCACCCGGCACCGACTCACTCCACTTCTTATACAGGTCCAGAAACCGATGTTTCGACAGGCTCTTCTGGTATTCGTGAAACTGATCAAACAAGCTGATGCTATGGACATACACCACGATGACGCTCTTGTTCATTTCAAAGTCCATGCCCGCAGGGTCCGAGGCCGAGCTGTAGGCCAGCGTGTAAAATTTCTTGCCCGGCCGATTTCGGGTGATCTTTTCGGCGGTTTTGTTGACAAAAGACATCCATGCTTTCGTCA
Source organism: Verrucomicrobiota bacterium (assembly GCA_016871575.1). Lineage (GTDB taxonomy): Bacteria > Verrucomicrobiota > Verrucomicrobiia > Palsa-1439 > Palsa-1439 > CAIKAP01. Next base: position 20,150 of record VHCW01000017.1, on the reverse strand, counting down.
CATTCGGTTGGCCGCTGATTCCGCTCGATTCATCATACAACGTCATCTTGCCGTACAACTTCAGGCAATCGGAACATTGGCAGAATCGCGTGCCATCGGCTTGGGTGATCGGGAAAAGCTCCACATCGGGATGGACGTTGATGTATTTGCCAATCGTGTCGGCGTACACCGAAATAGCCTGTGGCGCCGAAAAACAGAATTGTTGCGAGTGCGCGGACAACACCGCCTTGCCGTTCGTGTCCCGGGCAAAGACTTCGGGATGTTTCTTGTATAATTCGTTTGTCAGGATGTACCCGGAAATATGGGTGTTGTTGATTCCTCGAACACTTCCCCGTTGCATGATTTCCCGCGAAAACTGGGTTTCCAGTTTTCGCTCCGTAATCATGTTGATTTTGTTTTTTACCGCCCAGTCCGTGCATTGGATTTCAGACTCCGAGGATGTTGATGTTTTGATGTACCGCAATACCCGGTATTTCATCCCCGGCGAATGCATCTGGCAGCCAGTCGCAATCGCAATTCGCTCTTGCTGGGGAACGTGATCTATTCCGGGCGCCAGCCAGCGGCACCCAAGCTGCTCCAACAAAGTGTACACGGCATACAAAGTGGCCCGATCACAATTCCCGGCCAGAATGATCTTGTCGTCATGGACGGAAACAACGAAAGACTCCATGTCTTTTCCCGCAAGTTGTTTTGCCGGTTCCCGGCTCGGATCAGTAGTACCCACATAAATGCACTTGTCCTGGATTCTCTGCCCATCCTCACGCTTGACCGCGACATCCTTGCTATTCGTTATTCTCGCGAAATACCGGCATAATTCGTTGGCTGCAAACTCTTCCGTCATGCTTGGTTTGCGCGGAATGACAATGACGCACTCCTGACCCTTGGACAGCGTAAAACCGGATGCAGTGCCGGTTAAGATTACGGTGACAAGCGCGAGCACAACTACACGCCGTAGAGTTGTCGCGGCATCCCGAGGCCATCCAAATTTTACTTTCATTGTAAGTTCTCCTTGAAGTTTCACTCACTCAAACTTCACGCCCAGCGTCCATCCCGGTCCTTTGCCGCAGTCGTAGGTCTTGAGCGGCGTGAGCGCGCCGGTTTGCGGGTTGCGACGAAACACGATGAGGCGATGGGAGCCTTCACCGGCGGAGACGACGAAGTTGTGAATCAAACAAAAGGAACGCGGAGTCTTTTCCGTCGGCGTCTGGCCGAGCGACTTCAGTTCGCCAGAGCTTGGGTTGACCGAGAAGACGGCGAGACTGTCGTGCCCGCGATTCGAGGCATAGACGAAACGCCCGTCGGCGCTGACGTGGATGTCGGCGCAGGAACCCTTGGTCTTGTCCCAGTCAGCGGGAATCGTCGTGACGGTCTGGCGAATCTTCAACGTCCCTGTCTGCTTGTCGTAATCGCACAACGTCACGCTCTTGCCCTGTTCGTTGACGAGATAGACCCAGCGTCCGCTGGGATGAAACTGCATGTGACGCGGCCCTTGTCCCTCGCCGCCGGGCATCGAGGGCGGCGTGTTGGACTTGAGCGTGCCGGCGACGGGGTCGAAGCGGAGTTGCTCGACTTTGTTCAGCTCGCCGACGTGCGGCACGAACGCGAATCGGTTGGCCGGGTCGGTCTGGATGCAGTGGGCTTTCTTGCCGGTTTCGAGCGTGACGACGGGCGGCCCCTCGACCACGCCGTTCTTGATCCGGCTCAACCCGGCCATTCCCTCGCCGTACGAGGCGGCCAGGAGCCAGTTGCCGGTTTTGTCCACGTGCACGTAGGCGGCGTTGAACCCGGCGGGACTGAGGACGGGATTGGAGAGCAAGCCGGTCTTGCGGTCCACCGACATGGTCGCGAACTGTTTTGACGAACGCACCGCGGCGTAGAGGCGCGCGCGGTCCTTGCTGATGTCGAGGCTGCCCGGCGCGCCGGGAAGATCGAGCGCGCCGGCGCGGGTCAGGTCGCCCGTGGTTTCGTTTATCGTGTAAACGGCGATGCGTTTGTCTCCGCCTTCGGAGACATACAACACAGTCGGGCCTGCGCAAACCGTGCTGGCAATAATGGAGGCAAGGACAATGAGTTTCATGGTGGCTCGGGGTTGGGTCAACGACGGCGGGTCATTTCCGCCATGATTTCGTTGGCGACTTTTGGGTTGGTTCGGAGTTTGGCGATCTCGGCCTGCAAGCCGGTGAGAATGGGAGCGACGGCGGGATCGGTGTTGAGGTTGCGGTTCTGGGCGAGCTTCAGGAGGTTGTTGGCGGTTCGGTAGCGCTCCAGCGGGTCGGTCACGGAAGGTAACTTCTCCACCTGCGCCTTGAATCGCTGAAAGTAAATCGGCCTCAACGCGGAATTGACGGGGCCTTCGTCATAGACGTTGTGCTCGATCCACGCGATGGCTTGCTCAAAGGTTTCCTGCGGCGCCCATGTGTGGCCGCCGTTGAACATGAGCGGCAGAAACTTCATCGAGCCGAGCGCGGTCTTGACGCGGGCGACTTCGCCTTTGTTGTTGTCGGTCTCGCCCATTGTCATCGCGACGCAGAGCGAGGTGTTGCGCTTCAGCCCGGCGACGTGGTAGTTGCCTTTGCTGTCGAACGCGCCGCCGGCGCCTTGGAGGATGAGGCCGGAGAAACCGGGACGGATTTGGACGAAGACAGAACAAGCGCGCGCCCCGCCGCTCATGCCGGTGGCGAACTTGAGTCCCTCCTGAATGCGGACCCGGCGGACGACGTCGTCGTGGGCAGCGAGGAAGTTGCCGACGATCGGTTCCCACGGGCCGTTTTTGGACTCGACGAGCATGACAGCGATATAGCCGTTGGCCTTGAGCCACGGGGCCATCTTACCCATCTTCGCGTTGCCGATGGCAGAGGCGATGAACAGGCACGGCCAACGGCGTTGCGGGTCGGCGTGATAGCCTTTGGGGAGCCAGAGCGTGTAGTGGTAGGTGCCCTTGGCGGCTTCGCTGTCCTTCGCAGTGTTGAAGACGGGAATGTCCTGCGGGTTCGTGACGGCGATCAACTGGCAGGTGATGGTGATTTCCTTTTCTTCCGGCAACGCCTGATTCATCGGCGTCGTCTCGGCGCGGACGAAGGCCGTCAGCAACAGAAGAAATCCCAACGCTTTCATGCCATGATTCTAGCAATGTGCGTTGTGGATGGCGACGACAATCGGGAAGAAACTCTCATCCTCCATGCGTGCTGGATCAGTTTCCAACGGAATCGCCATCGAACGGAATGGGAGACTTTGAGTTGACGGGGCATCCGCCATGATCGGCGGAATGTTTTGAAGGCGCCATACTGGCGGGAGTCCCACATTTCCTTGCAGCGCTGCATCATTCCCGTTTCGATGGCCGCGCGCCAGTCAATCCCCAAACGCTGGCAGAGCTGGATCGTGAGTGCGCGCACGGCCAGATTGTAGGCGCGCACTTCGCTCTTGTGGTTCGCCTGCCCAAACCACGCGTTCCCGTCGTGAACACGGTAGTGCACCAGCGGCCGGTGCAGGTAGTAGCGCGGCACGTCAGCAATCGCCGCCCCGTACACCAGGCAATCGTCCGCCCGCACTTTCCATTGGCTTTCGAGGTCCCGCAACGGAAGAAGACGGGTCGCCAACTCGCGCTTCAATGCAATGCCAGAGGTCGCGGCGCCTTTCCACTCCCTGCCGACCAACGCTTCCACTCTGCCCCGACCCAGTCCCATGCTCTGCCCGGCCCGGGCAAACGCACTCTCCATCCCTTGCATGGCAGGCAGCACAACTTGACGGCTGCGCCCGCCCCGGAGAAAATCGAAACCATTCAGCCGGCCGAACAAAATCACCGGGCAATAAATGATTTCGCAGTCCGGCTGACTGGCAAACGTGGCCACCGTCTCCTCCACCCGGGACGGGGCGTAGTAGTCGTCGGCATCCAGAAAGAAAAGGATTTCTCCGGTTGCCGCTGCGATCCCCGCGTGAAACGCGGATAGTTGCCCGCCATTTTCCTTGAACACCAACCGCACGGCCGGATGGCCGCCGTACAGACGCTGCAACAGTTCGCGCGAACCATCCGTTGAGCCGTCGTCCACAACAATCACTTCATCGAAAGGCAGTGTTTGGGCGAGCGCGCTCTCAACTGCTTGTTGGACATAACTGCCGTAGTTGTAATTGCTGACGATGCAGGATGTCGTGACCCGCCCGCCGGCGCGCGTTGTGGACCGGCTGTTCTGCATCAGCGCCGTTGCCAGGCAGCGTCGCGCCACGGAAACGGTGGTTGCGGGCGCAGCGTGGCGGGCGGCCCACTCCAGAACGTCACCGCCTTGCCCCGGCCAATCGCGGTTGTCAGCGGGGCACAAGGCAGCGAACGCCATGAGCGCCTGACAACGGGCATACGGGAGACGCGGACTCCCGCCGTCGAGAAGCGTTTCATAAAGCGTTTCGCGAATCCGCCAACATCGTTGCTCCTCGTCGGCAGTGGAAGATGCCCGGCACGCTTCGAGATACGCGCGCGCTGCCGGCGCAGGCAACGCAGCCCAACACTGCCCGTGCCACGGCTTCGGGCCGCAAAAATGGCAGATTCGCGCCGCTGAAAGTTCCCTGTTCTCCCAACACGAATCCGGCAGCCATTCATGGGTGATGACATTCCACCCGGCAGCCAAGGGGGTGATGCGCCCCTGCAACTCCATGTTCAGCACGTCCTGATCCGGCAACCAGAGTTTGACGCCTTTCGCCGCCAGCCGATTGTAAGCTGCCACCAACCTCGCTTTCAGCTTGTCCCGCCGCCACTGTTCCATGTCCAGAACCAGCACGCCGGCATTGAAGAACTCATTTCGCCGTTCCGCCAGGCCAATCTCTTTCAAGTGCGGAGCGAAAATCTGATTGTACGTGACTTCATCCGCGCAGCACGCAACCAGATCCCGAGTCGCGCCAACCGGGTTGCCTTCCAAAGAAACCTCCCAGAGCGGCAAGAGCGAACCGCAGAAGAGCACGTCCGTGTCCGTGTAAATGGCTCGCGTGACGTCGCCGGGAAGCACGTCCGGCAAAAACCATCGTCCAAAAGTGCCGCGTGGCAGCCCCGCTGACCACGGGTGCGATAACATCGTCGGTATGGCCTGCTGCAACGTCGAACCAAGCTCGTAGCTGGCACAACGCAATCCGTAACGCGCCGCCGTCTCGCGCACGCGCGACGGGAAAGGAGAACCAGCAGGACCGGTGTGCACAAAATGCAGTTGAATCGGAACGTCCCCGTGATGCCGCGCCACAGACCACAGGAGCGGACGCAGGTGCGCCGCGAAATGATCGTCACCGCAAAAACAAAGATGAATGTCGCTCATGGTCAATCGCGCATCCGTCGCAACGGTCTGCAACTTCCGCACATTGGTACACAATTCCCGCGGCCTGCCGCAATCCAATTGTTCTCCATCGCGCGGAACATCTTTTGAGTTTGACTCGACGAAGCGATTCGCTACTCTCCGCCTACCAAAACCCAGGAGATTGAACCATGGCAAAGCTATCCATCACCGACTTGAAAGACCTCTGCGCCAAGCGCGTCCTGATGCGCGTGGACTACAACGTCCCGCTCGACGAAACCGGCGCCATCACCGACGAAAAACGGATCAAAGCCACCAAACCCAGCATTGACCATCTCATTCAGGCGGGCGCGAAAATCATCCTCTGCTCCCACCTCGGACGGCCCAAGGGCAAGCGCGACCCGAAACAAAGCCTCAAACCGTGCGCTGTCGCCCTCGGCAAACTGCTCAACAAACCCGTCGCTTTCGTGGATGACTGCATCGGCGACAAAGTGGACGCCGCCGTCGCCGCGCTCAAGGACGGCGACATCCTCTTGCTCGAAAACCTGCGTTTCTACGCCGAGGAAGAGAAGAACGACCCGGCGTTCAGCGAAAAACTCGCCAGGAACGCCGACGTTTATATCAACGACGCCTTCGGCACCGCGCATCGCGCCCATGCCTCCACGGAGGGCGTCGCGCAACTCATCAAGAAACGCGGCGGCCAGTGTGCCGCCGGGTTCCTCATGGAAAAGGAACTCAAATACCTCGGCCAGGCGCTTGCCAACCCGGCGCGCCCGTTCGTCTGCATCCTCGGCGGCGCAAAAGTGTCCGACAAAATCAACGTCATCGAGAACCTCCTGAAGATCGCCGACGTCATCCTCATCGGCGGCGCGATGGCCTACACCTTCCGCAAAGCCCAAGGCTTCAACGTCGGCGGCTCGCTCTGCGAACTCGACAAGCTCGACCTCGCCAAGTCGCTCCTCGAAAAAGCCAAGGGCAAAAAATTCTACCTACCGTCCGACCAGCTTCAGACCACCAAGATCGAAGCCGGCGCGCCGACGCAGATCACCCAGGACCCGAACATCACCGACGGCTGGCAGGGCGTGGACATCGGCCCGAAGACGATTGAGGAGTACAAGAAGGTTGTCTCCACTGCGAAGTTGGTTGTCTGGAACGGCCCGATGGGCGTGTTTGAGATCCCCGATTTCGCCAAGGGCACGTTTGAAGTCGCCCAAGCCGTGGCCGACGTGACGCAGAACAACGGCGCCATCACCATCATCGGCGGCGGCGACAGCGCCAAGGCCGTCAAAAAAGCCAAGCTCGCCGACAAAGTCAGCTTCGTCAGCACCGGCGGCGGCGCCTCCCTGGAATACCTCGAAGGCAGGGAACTGCCCGGCGTCGCGGCGTTGAGCGAAAAATAACGGCGCTTTCCGCGCCCGTCGCGCCGGTGAAACGCGAATGCGTGCAACATTGGAAACGACAACCATGAGCCGCAAGACGCTTGTGTTGGCGTTGATGCTGGCGCTGCCGGTGTTGGGCGCTGACAAACCGCGCCTCTCCGAGTCCATGTCGCTCGGGGAAATCGCCGCCGCGCTCGAAGCGTATCCGCCCCGCTGGCAATACGGCGACGAGCGCGCCAAAATCATGGCGTCGCTCGATCAACACATCAACATCCAGATCAACAAAAACCTTACCGATGAGGACCGCGCCCGGCTCAAACCGCTCCATGAGTTCCACCTGAAACGCGTGGACGCCGCGCTGGACAAGTTGGAGAAAACGACGGTGGCCAGCGGCGTTCATGTCTTCAAGTTCTATTCGTCGTCATTCGTGCTCAAGACAGCACAGGGTGTGGTGGCAGTGGATTTCTGCCAAGGCCCAATCAACAACGGCGGCGAACCGGAAACACGCGACCAGTACCGCAGCGGGTTTCACCTGACACCGGTCCAGCGCGACCGGCTTGCGCGGCTGGTGGACGTCTCGCTCATCACACACCGCCATCACGACCACGCCGATTATTCACTCTCCCGACGGCTCATCGCCCAACACAAAACCGTTGTCGGCCCGGCGCAATTGAAGGAGCTTTGGAAAGACCTCGCCGGCAACATCACCGTGCCGACCTATGGCACTGCGCAACAGTTCGGCCCGGTTGAAATTTTCACCATGCTCGGATGCCAATACTCAAAGAATGCGCCATCGGGCGCCGGCTCCGAGCGCATCGGCATCCCAAACAAGGACGACCCCTCAAAGGACTCCGAAACGGTAGTGTATCTCTTCCGTGCCGGCGGAATTGTCTTCATCCACGGCGCGGAGAATCACATTCCCGCCGACGCATGGCTGCAACGAGGCATCGCCGCCGGTTTCAAGCCCAATGTGCGTTTGTCGCTCGGACAGTTCCAAGGCGAACGCTCCTTGCGGGCGGCATTGCAGGCGGTAAAACCGCTTTTCTGGCTGCCGCTGCACGAATACGAAATGACACATGACCACGGCGGCAATCGCACTGGACATCTGCTCGGCGGCAACAACCGAAAGCTCTTCAACAACCGGCAGATGATGCCGATGCTTTGGGGCGAAGACTTCCTGCTGACCGGACAAACAATCGCGTTTACGAAGTAAATGCCATTCGAGTCCGTCGGTCAGACCTTCTCCGGGACAATCCACGGCGCGCGATATTGCCGGCGTGAGAGGAACTGATTGGCATCGGGACAATCGGTGAACCTCTCCGTCTTGCCGTCGAACGCCAGTTTCTTGTTGCCGACGCGCCAGGCGATGTTCGCCATGTGACACACGACGCACGAGAGATGGCCCTGCTCCACGTCGGCATTCGCCATCTGCCGCGAACGAATGCATTGCACGAAGTTTTCGATGTGTATCGCGTCCGCCGGCCGGCCGGGAAGTTCACCGATGATCTTGTGGTTCTTGTCGAACACCTGCCAGCCGCCGCCGTGCCGGCCAAAGAACATGAATCCATCGGTGCCGCAAATCTCCACCCGTGTCGCGCACCACGGCCAGTCCGGGTATTGATCGCTCTCGCGGATGGCGTTGGCGATCTTGTGCATGTACGGCATCCAGAGCGCGCCTTGAAACATCATCGTGAAATTGTCGTACTCGTAGGTCGCGTACTGCGTGTCCGGCGTGTCGCGCCCGTCCTTGAGCACCTCGATGCCGCCCGTGTGCGTCACCGTCTTCGGCGAAGGCGGGTCGCCCATCAAATAGCGCGCCAGGTCAATCTGATGGACTGCGTCGCCCGGGATCGGGCCGCAACTGTATTCCCACATGTTCAGCCAGCGCCGCGACGGCGTGTACGGCAGCCGGGCCGCCGGGCCGCACCACATGTCGTAATCGAGGTCCGCCGGCACGGGTTCTTCCTTGCCCGGTTTCATCATCGAATGCTGCATCACGTTGAACACGCGCACCAACCGCACCTCGCCGAGTTTGCCGGACTGGATGTAGTCGCGGCAGGCTTTCACGTAGGGCGCGCTGCGGGTCTGCATTCCGACCGTGAGGACCCTTTTGTATTTGCGGACCGCCTCGACCAGTTTGCGCCCCTCGAAGATGTTGTAGGCCATCGGTTTTTCCACATAAACGTCCTTGCCCGCCTGGCACGCCAGCAACGAGCCGAGCACGTGCCAATGGTCCGGCGTGGCGTTGAGGACCGCGTCCACCGATTTGTCTTCGAGCATCTTCCGGAAATCCTGAACCTGTTTGACCGGTTTGCCCTGCGTGCTCTCGATCGTCTTGGCAATCGGTCCCAATCGTTTCGCGTTCGGGTCGCACACGTAGGCGATCTCCACGTCCTTGCGCTCGGCAAAATATTTTGTCACCAACGATCCGCGCCCGCCGAGTCCCATCACGCCGATGATGATCTTGTCATTGGCAGCCGTGGCGGCCTTGGGGCCGGTTGCCACCGCGAACGCGGCCGCTGCGCCGACGGATTTCCTGATGAACTGACGACGATTGATTGTCTGCATGGTGATTCTCTCCTTCGGTTGGTTTGCAGAAAGCTCTGGCATGTTGGGCGTGATTGTAGACCCGCTCGCCAAGGCGGCACAAGGAGATTCCCAGTTTTGCGCTTGCGTCCCGCAGCCGGGCGGCGACAATGCGGCCGATGGCACAGTTGACGAAAGGAGATTCCATGCAAGATCAAGGCGCATTCTCTCGACGCGCCTTTCTCGCCCGGAGCGCTGGCGCATTGGTCTCTGCCACACTGGCTCCGGTACTATTTGCGTCCGACAAGATCCAGGGGCAACGCGTTTTCACCTGTGGCCACAGTTTTCACGTTTTCGTGTATCGCATGGTGGCCGAGATGGCAAAGGCCGCGGGCATCACAGACCATCAAATGGCCGGCTTGTCGGCGATCGGCGGGTCGCGCGTCATCCAGCATTGGGATGTGCCCGACGAGAAAAACAAAGCCAAAGCCGCTCTGTCAGCCGGTCAAGTGGACGTGCTCACGCTTTCGCCGATTTGGCTGCCCGACGAGGGAATCGAGAACTTCGTCAAGCTCGGCTTCCAACACAATCCGGACATCCGGGTTCTGGTGCAGGAATTCTGGCTGCCGAACGACACGTACGAACCGATCTATCCCTTGGATACCCGCAAGCCGGTGAATCATAACGACACTGATCGTGCGGACCTGCGGAAGAAACAGGGCCAGTATCTGCGCGACCTGTCTGATTACGTCCGCGCCATCAACAAGAAACTCGGCAAGGATGTTGCGCTCGTCGTGCCGGTCGGGCAGGCCGTTCTGGCGTTGCGCGAGAAACTCGCCGCCGGCCAGGCGCCGGGATTGAAGACGCAGTGGGACTTGTTTCGCGATCCCTGGGGCCATGCCCAGGCGCCCATCACGGTGTTGTCGAGCTACTGTCATTTCGCAGTGATCTATCGCCGCAGTCCCGTCGGTTTGCCGGTGCCGGATGAACTGGCGACGTATCGCCGCTTCACCTCCGATGTCAGCATCCGCAAACTCGGCTGGCGGCCTTCGCCGGAGGATTGGGCGAAAGCCATCGCCTTGACCGAAACGGAACAGACACAATTGAACCGCCTCCTGCAAGAACTCGCATGGGAGGCGGTCAATTCAAAAAGGAAACCGTTATGAAAACCCTGAATGAAAAAACAATGGAGCTGATACCCGGATGAACATGATTCTCGCGCTTGTCCTCGCTGCGTTTCACTGGACCGAACAACCCGGCGGCAAGCTGGAGTTGACCGAGAACGGAAAGCCCGTGCTCGTCTTCAACCACGGCCTGCAACTCAAGGAAGGCGTCAAGGAACAATATCGCCGGGCCGATTACTTTCATCCGATCTATGACCTCGACGGCGTGGTGATTACCGATGATTTCCCGAAGGACCATTATCATCACCGCGGTTTGTTCTGGGGTTGGCCGGAAGTGATCGTGGACGGACAAAAGTATGATCCGTGGAGCTGCGTCGGAATGCAACAGCGGTTCAAGCGATGGATCGCAAGGGAGACGAAGCCGGACTGCGCCGTGCTCGAAGTCGAGAACGGCTGGTTCATCGGCGACCGTTCCGCCGTGCGCGAGACGGTGCGCGCGACGATTTTTCGCAGCGACAAACAGAAGCGCGTCATGGACGTGGCCGTGACGTTGGAGGCGGAAACGGAACCGGTCACGCTGCGGGGCCGCTCCACCGGCAACAAAGGTTACGGCGGTTTCACGTTGCGGTTTGCGCCGCGTCGCGACGCTTCCATTACCCTGCCCACCGGTCGCATCGCGGAGGATGCCGTGCAAGTGAGCGCGCCGTGGGCGGATTACTCCGCCAAGTTCGGCGCGGGCGAAGCTGTCAGCGGCGCGGCGATTTTCGATCATCCGAACAACCCCAGTCATCCCACGACGTGGTTGACGCGCTACTATGGCGTCTTGAACCCGACGTGGCCCGCGCTCGAAACCGCTGTTCTTGAACCGGGCAAGCCCGTCACATTGCGCTACCGCCTGCTGATCCACCGTGGCGACGCAACGGCAGCGAAAGTGGCGGAAACCTGCGCGGCGTGGCTGAAATCGGCGACCCGTTGAGCCGCCCGTTGTTGCCGGCGGCGAAATCCGCCGGAAACTTCAATTTTATGTTGCGTTGGAGTGGCAAAATACGCTAAATGCGGCGGCCAACGAAAGGCAAAACAAATAATGAATCGCTACGGACTAGAACATCACGGAATCAAGCAATCAGGGAAGGTTCAATGGAATCTTTCGGTGGCACAACTAATCGAAGAAGCTGTTCGCAGAGGCGAAGGCATTCTTACCAGCACCGGCGCTCTCAACGCCATGACTGTGCCGCGCACGGGCCGTTCCCCACGCGATAAATGGGTCGTGGACGCCCCTTCCATCCACGAGGAAATCTGGTGGAGCAAGGTCAACTCACCGATTCCCGAAGAGACCTATCTCCTTCTCCGCGAAGAGGCATTGAACTACCTCAATGGCCGCGACCTCTACGTCGTGGACGCCGTCGTCGGCGCCGATCCGCGTTACGAGATGCCCATCCGCATCGTAACCGAACAGGCATGGCACGCCCTGTTCGTCAAACAACTCTTCCGCCGGCCCTCATTGGAAAAATTGGCGGCCCAGACCCCGGAATGGGTGGTCATCAACGCCGGCAAGTTCCAGCCCGACCAGAAAAAGTACAACCTCAACTCCAACGCCGCTGTCATCCTCGACATCCCGCGCAAGACCGTCCTCGTCACCGGCACCCAGTACGCCGGCGAAATGAAGAAGGGCATCTTCACCGTCCTGAACTACACCTTGCCTAAACAAGGCGTGCTCTCCATGCACTGCTCCGCCAACGTCGCCCAGGACGGCGGCAACGCCGCATTGTTCTTCGGCCTCAGCGGCACCGGCAAGACCACCCTCTCCGCCGACCCGAACCGCGACCTCATCGGCGACGACGAACACGGCTGGACCGACACCGGCATCTTCAACTTCGAGGGCGGTTGCTACGCCAAGTGCATCAACCTCACCCCGGAACGCGAGCCGTTGATCTGGGAAGCGATCAAGTTCGGCTCCGTCATCGAGAACGTCGTGGTGGACCCGGTGACGCGCATGCCGGATTACAAGGACTCCTCCATCACTGAGAACACCCGGTGCGCGTATCCGCTCGACTACATCCCGCACGCGTTGCCTGCCGCCGTTTGCGGCCATCCGGAAGCGATCATCTTCCTCGCTGCCGACGCGTTTGGCGTGTTGCCGCCCGTGGCGCGCCTGACCCCGGAACAAGCCATGTATCATTTCATGGCCGGCTACACCGCCGCGCTTGCCGGCACCGAAACCAACCTCGGCAAGGACCCGGTGCCGACCTTCTCGACCTGTTTCGGCGCGCCGTTCCTGCCGTTGCCGCCGGAGACCTACGCGAAGATGCTCGCCGAGAAGATGAAGAAGCACAACGCGAAGTGTTACCTCCTCAACTCCGGCTGGTGCGGCAACGCCTTCGGCCAAGGCCCGCGCATCTCCCTGAAGGTCAACCGCGACAACATCACCCAGATCCTCGACGGCACCCTCGACAAGGCGCCATTCAGCATTGACCCGACCTTCGGCTTCGAAGTGCCGAAAGCGCTGCCGGGCATTTCCGCCGAGTTGCTCGCGCCGCGCTACAGCGCAAAGGACCCCGCCGACTACGACCATCGCGCCAAGGATCTCGCGGCCAAGTTCGTGAAGAACTTCGAAATGTTCAAGGGCGTCTCCCGGGAAATCCTGGAAGCCGGTCCACGCGTTTAGGAGTCACAACCATGAAAACCCACGCCGTCCTGCTTGCCGCTCTTCTGACCGCCGCATCGGCGTCCGCCGCCGACATGGTGCTGGACGGCGTGGCCGCCATCGTCAACAGCAACGTCATCACCTACAGCGAAGTCGAAAAATACGCGCAGCCCGTGCTCCAAGAACTGCAACGCAAATTCAGCGGCGACGACCTTCGCGACAAAGCGCGCTCAGCGCGGATAGACGCCCTGCAGAACCTCATTGATCGCTCGTTGATCCTGAGCGAGTTCCACACCAAGGGCTACACCATCCCGGACAGCATCCTCGACCAGCAGATCAACGAGACCATCGCCAACGAATTCGGCGGCGACCGCACCGCGTTCACCAAGACCCTCCAGGCGCAAAAAATCAGCCTCGGCCAATACCGCGAAAGAATCCGCGAGCGCACCATCGTCCAGGCCATGCGCGGCCGCAAAACCCAGCAGGAAGTCGTCGTCTCCCCCCATCGCATCGAGGAATACTACAAACAGCGCCTCGACGACTACAAAGTGAAGGACCAGGTCAAACTCCGCATGATCTTCCTCAAGAAAACCGGCGCTGATGACGCCGCCCGCCGCGCCTTCGCCGAAAGCCTCGTCGCCAAGCTCGACGCCGGCGCCAAGTTCGCAGACCTCGCCAAACAACATTCCGAGGACGCCGACGCCAAGAAAGGCGGCGAACGCGACTGGATCGTCCGCGACACCATCCAGCAGGAACTCAACGACGCCGCCTTCAGCCTCAAACCAGGCCAGTACAGCCGCGTCATCGAAACCAAGCACGGCTACTACATCCTCCAAGTGGACGACTTCAAGCCCGCGCACACCAAGACACTCGCGGAAATGCGCGACTCCATCGAGGCGCTTCTCATCCAGGAACAACGCGCCCGCATGGTGGAAAACTGGACGCGCGAACTCCGCGCCAAAGCCTACATCCGCACCTTCTAACCTCATGACGCACCGCCCGCGCATCGGCATCACGCTGGGCGACGTGGCCGGCATCGGCCCCGAAATCGTCGCCAAGGCCCTCGCGTCTGACCGGCTCGACAAACGGTTCGACTACGAAATCATCGGCGACGCATACACCCGCCGACGCGCGAACGCAAAAAAATGGCTCGTCGAGGGCGCCCAGCGTTGCCTCCGCGGCGAACTCGCCGCCCTCGTCACCGCGCCCGTCACCAAGGAACTCGTCGCCCCCTTCCCCGGCCAGACCGAACTCATCGCCCACGTCGCGCGCACGAAGAAATTCGCCATGATGCTCACCGGCGGACCGTTGCGCGTCGCGCTCGTCACCATCCACGAACCGTTGCGGCGCGTTCCACAACTCATTACCGGCCGTCGGGTGCGCGACGTGATCGAACTCACCGACGTGTTCTGCCGTCGGCTTGGCATTCGAAAGCCGCGCATCGGCGTCTGTGGACTCAACCCGCACGCCGGCGAAGGCGGCCTGCTCGGCGACGAGGAACGCCGCATCATCGCGCCCGCCGTCCGATGCACCCGCGCCACCGGCCCCTTGCCGGCGGACACGCTGTTTCACCGGCATTATCGCGGCGAGTTTGACGCTGTCGTCGCGATGTACCACGACCAAGGACTCGCCCCGCTCAAGATGATCGCCTTCGACACCGGCGTGAACCTCACGCTCGGCCTTCCGTTCGTGCGCACGTCGCCCGACCACGGCACCGCGCCCGACATCGCCGGCAAAGGCATTGCCAAGCCCGACAGCCTCATCGCCGCCATCAACCTCGCCGCGCAACTGGCCAGCCAGCCATGACGCTCACCGAAGTCCGTCATCTCATTGCCGAACTCGGCCTGCGCCCCAGCAAGGCGCTCGGCCAGAATTTCCTCACCGACCAGAACATCCGCGACCTCATCCTCCGCCACGCCGACGTGCGTCCCGACGAAACCGTCATCGAGATTGGACCGGGCCTCGGCGCGTTGACCGAAGATCTTTTCAAACAGGCACGCCGCCTGATTGCCATCGAAAAAGATCCGCGCCTCGCCGACTATCTGCAGCAACGTTTCCCCGGCTTGGAGTTGATCGAAGGTGACGCCGTCAAAATCCTCTCCCCATCTACCATCTACCATCTACCATCTACCTTCAAAGTCGTCTCCAACCTCCCCTACTCCATTTCCACGCCGATCCTCGAGTGCTTTGTCGAGGGCACGAACAAGCCGCGCATGATGGTGCTGACCATCCAGCGCGAAGTCGCGCTCCGTCTCGCCGCCACGCCCCGGCACAAGGACTACAGCGCGCTCACGGTTTTCACGCAACTTTACTATCACGTCACCATTGTCCACGTCGTCTCGCCGCACTGTTTTTATCCCGAACCGCGCGTGGACAGCGCCATCATCGTCCTCGACCGGCGCGACACGCGAATGAAACTGGAGAAGAACGCGCCGTTCCACGAGATTGTCCGGATCGGGTTCAACCAGCGCCGCAAGATGCTCCGCAAGCTCCTTGCGAACTACGGCGGCGTGGCGGAGGGACTGCGCGTTGCCGGTGTGTCGCCGACAGCGCGCGCCGAGGAACTCAGCATTGAGCAATGGATCACGTTGGCCAATGCGCTCTCGCGCTGAACTGTAGTCACCTACCTTCGTCCGTTACCAGGTGTTGATAAGACATCTGTGTGTTAAGATCGTGGAGTATGTTTTGCACATCATTGGCCCAATTTGTTTTACCCAGTGCCAAGAACCCCGCAAGAGCCTCTCGAAACACTTTGACAGCTTCGGCTTGTCTTACCGGTTGTTTTGCCAACAGACAACCAAGGGTAAACGAACAGTCAGGTCTTTCTTCCGTGCGCGCGTACTCCAGCGATTTCCGAAGCAACACTTCTGCTTCTTCCCAGCGGTTGGACTGAAAAATCAATAGGTTTCCGTAGTCGTTATAGGCATACGCCCAATTCGGGGTAAGCCGCAAAACTTCCCGATGTACCTCCTCCGCTTCACGAAACCGCTCCTCCTGAACCAGATGTCTGGCTTTCCCCCCCATCAAGAATTGCGCGAGATCAAATCTAGCTCTTGCCAACCCATTAGCAATACGAAAGGCCTCACGATACTCGCGCTCCGCCTCGACCAATTGATTTCGTTTCCAAAAAAGTGCCCCAAGGTTGCAACGGACATCCGGCGAATCCGGTTGTAGCCGCAAGGCTTCCCGAATCGCACGTTCCGCCTCGTCTAGGCGATTCACCCGCATCAAGAACACTCCAAGAGCATTGTGAGTCTTGTACTTTTGTGGATCCACTTGTACCGCTTTCCGTAGCTCGATTTCCGCTTCTTTCATCTCACCGCGGGCAAACAGGATTTCACCCAATCCAATGTGTGCAGTCCCAAGGTTGGGATCCAACCGCAACGCTTCGCGACAGTGTCTCTCAGACTCTTGGATCCGTCCTACCGCGAATAATGACGCGGCGAAGTCGCACTGCAATTGCGCATCTAATGGCGCCAATTCTACGGATTCCCGAAGATAGCGTTCTGCCTCCTCGTAACGGCCCAAGAAGTACAAAGCAGCTCCCAATCCATTCAGCGCATGCGGGTCACTTGGCGATAGTGCAACCGCTCTGCGGTGCGCTCGTTCCATTTCATTGAATCGCTGAAGCATTTCCAGAGCTCCACCGAGTGCTCTCCATCCGTACCCATCATGCGGAACCAATAAAATGTAAAGTCTCGCCATCAATTCGGTAGTAGCCCAATCGCCGTATTGTTCCGACGCAGTTACTTTTCGAGCCAAATACCGAGTGATTTCCGCTCGCGCATTACAGTGGGCGTTTGTTAGGGTCTGTCGCAAGAAGTGTGCATCATCGTCTCTGTTATGCTTGGCCATGATCTCTACTGCCTTGAGCAGTCGCGTCTTCCATTGCTCTGTTTGCCCTGCACTCAACAGCAATGCCCCAAAACCAAACTGCGCTATTTCCGAGTTCGGATGAGCCACCACTGCGCTCTTTAAGATCTTTTCCGCCCCAGCCAAATCGGTCGTTCCAACAGCGTCACATGCATTTCTCAAGCTGGTTTTTACTCGGAGTTCTTGCGTGTAACTTTCGCCAGTCGAGTCCGTGGATACAGCAACGCTGATGCGCTGGCTAGCGGGTGCCTTGTCATCGGACGAAACCCAGATGCTGGAAACGGCATACATCAATCCTAAACCGGCCAGTACCACAAGGCACGCAAATGCGCCGCGTTTTTTTTTGCTAGTCATCTGCGTGAGCATGCAGAAGATGTAATACCTCCTGTATTTGAAAGACCGGGTTGGTCCGGCGGTGCGTTCGTTCGTAACGACATAGACGTCAAATCAGACGACGGCGGTAAATTTGTAATTGTTCCGGAAATGGTTCCAATATCGACCCAATTGTTTGCTGACGGCACAGAAACTATCGGCATATTACTTATCGGCCCCCCGTATGTAGGCTGCCAGCGGTAGTAGTCGGGGCGCGCACGGGGTGGTGACATTAAGCCGATCGAATCAAGCCATCTTGCCGGATTATTGCTTACGTATCTATACAAGTTGACATCCTCCGCATCGAACCTAACCGGGTCGGTCTGTAAGAACCGGCCGAGCAAGGGCGAGTAGAATCGGTTGCGGTAGTCGTAGAGCGTGAGGTCGGCGAGGTATTCGCGGCCGGTAAAGAGAAAACGATTGGCGAAGAGAGAAGAAGGAAGAGAGTTTCCCGCTGCGTCCCAAAACGACGGCATACCGAACACGTCATAGGTGTAGCTTTCCAGCAATGCGCCGGTACTGTCGGTCAGGGCAATCGTGCTGCCGAGGCCATCGTGGTGGAAGTAGTGAGTGGCTCCGCTCGTTGTGCGGCATAGGATTTCGTCAATCGTCGCGCCGTGGATATATTCGGCAAGTTGTGCGCCAGTGGCGTCACGTTCCTCAATCAGCGACCAGCCGTCATACACAAGGTAGGTGGTGATGCCGTTGATGGTGCGGGCAACACATCGGTTGCGGGCATCGTAGGCGAAACTGGCCGTCACGGAGGACGGCCCTCCGGAAGCGGACACCAGCCGGTTTTGCGCATCGTATTGCGCAGTCGCGTTGCCAAGCGGCGGCGGACCGACCGCAGACGCCAGATTGCCGTTGGCGTCGTAGCCGAGCGTCGCGCCGTCAACAACCGTGTATTGGTTCAGCGCGTTGACGGTGTAGCCAGTCACTTCCCCGTTGTCGGTGACTTGCTGCCGGTTACCGACCGGGTCGTACTGGTAGCTGACAGTGCGCGTGGTCACGTTGTTCGTAATGTATAGAACGCTCGTAATCTGGTCAACAGCGTCGTAGCCGTAAGGTTCCTTGCGCACCCAGTTGCCGCTGGTTGGCTTGGGCGTCGTCTGAGTCTTGTTGGTGCGGTTGCCGACGGAATCGAGCGTGTAGTTGAACCGGGTCAGCGCCTTCGCTTGTGCCATGTTGGTGTGTGCCAGTGCCGTCAACCAACTCGCAGCGTTATAGGTGTACTTGGCAAAGAGACCGTTGCCGAGCGTCTTGCCGGTGCGATTGCCATTGAGGTCATACTCATAGGAAGCAATCACGGAAGACTCGGAAGACACGGAAGCAAGCTGACTACGAGCAGTGTAATCGTAAGTGACGACGGTGCCATCCGGGTAGGTCATGCTCGCGCGGTTGCCGTCCGCATCGTAGGTGTAGCCCACAACTGACGACTGACCACTGACCACTGATGACTCCGACAGCAATTGATTTGCAGCATCATACGTGTACGTCAGCGCGCTGACTCCGTTATTCAACGTCAGCAAGCGACCTGCTGCGTCGTAGGTCTTGCTCACATCGGGTGTGCTGTCGCTCCAATCAGCTAATGTCTCCCGGTTGCGGTTGTCATAGGTGAAGGTGCGGATGCTGCCGTCACGGTTCCGGTACGTGTATAGATTCCCGACGGCATCGTAGGAATAATCTTCGTGCGAGGTGTCCGGATAGATCATGCTGGTGCGGCGGTTCAGGAAGTCATAAGTGAACTGATACGAATTGCCACGGGCATCCTTCAACGCGACAAGGTTGTCGGCAACGTCATAGGTGAACTCGGTGACCTGCATCTTCGGGTCGCGCGTCCAAATGAGGAAGTTCATCTCGTCATAAACGTTCGTCGTCACGCCGCCATCGGGCCGGGTCACCGACAGGACGTTGCCCACGGCGTCGTAACTCCAAAGCGTAATGTTGCCGAGTGGATCAGTGGCCGAAATGCGCCGGTCGCGAACATCGTAGTCAAAGGTTGTCACCTTGTTGCGCGGGTCGGTGATCTTGATCACCTTGTCGGCCTTGTTGTACGTGAACTTCGTGACAGCGGCTTCCGCTGTGCCTACGCCGTTGGTGATGTTGAGCGTGTTCCATGCCTTGTCGTAGGTGAACGCCGCCTTGCGGCCGGAGGGTAACGTTTTCACGAGTGGCTTATCCTCATAGCTGTCAGCCAAGTATTCGGTTGTGGCAGTGCGACCAAGCGGGTCGGTTACGGAAGTGACGCGGCAGAAGACATCGCGCGTGTAATTCCAGGTGTTTCCAAGCTCATTGGCTTCTGCAACCACGTCGCCGTATTCGTTGTATGTCCACGTCTTGAAGGAGGCATCGGCGTAGGTGGTTTTGGTGACAAGCCCGCGCTCGTTGTATTCCATGAACGTAGAGTTGCCACGGGCATCAGTGACACGGGCAAGCCGGTCGTTTGCGTCGTAGCCGTACCCGGTGACGTTGCCCATCGCATCGGTCTTGCTGGTGAGCAGGCCACGCGCGTCGTAGGCGGATGTTTCGATGCCACCGTTGCGTTGCTGGCGGGAGACAATCTGCCCGAACTGGTTGTACGCGAAGGTCTCAAAAGAACCATCGGGCCGGTCAATCCGAACGACGCGATTCGATGAATCGCGCGTGTACATCGTAACGCGCCCAAGCGGGTCGGTGTAGGAAAGCAAAGAACCAAGCTCGTTGTAACTCCACGATTCGGTTGCGCCATCGGCGTAGGTGGTCGTCAGCGGTCTACCGGAAGGCGTCCACGTGTACGAGGTGGTGCGCCCCAGCGAATCGGTCTTGGTGGCCATGTAACCGTCGTCGCCATAGGTATAGCCCATTTGTTTCACCGTACGAAAGGTTGTGATGGTTTTTCGATTTGATTGAGGCTCTGAACCCTCTGCCCAAGAGTCATCAGCAGTTTCAAAGGACGACGGCCTCTGCGGAGGCCGCGTCGGGCGGG
>VHCW01000016.1 GCA_016871575.1 Verrucomicrobiota bacterium | reverse complement strand
CGGGGCGGAATCGCCGTCGCGATTCCGCCCCGCCGCTGGAATGGCTTTCCGCTCTCCCATCACCCGGTAAATCCGGGAAGCGGTCAGTTATCAGCAATCAGCCGGCAGCAGGAAGCGAGAAGCGGTCAGCGGTCAGCACCGGAACCTTTGCGCTTTTGCCGCCCTGCCCCCTCGGCGTTTGCCACGGGAATACTGCGTGTGGCGTCTCATCTGATTCGGCTCCGTCGGACTCGGCTTTGCCCGTTATTGCGGCCATCCAATCCGTGTATTCTGTGTCTTCCGTGGTTCCCACCTTCGCTAAAGCTATGGCGGACAAGCCCGTCTTCGCGTTCTCCGTGGCTATTCACTCTGCCGTTGTGATGGGGATTCTTCTTGGCCACTAAAAACACAACAATTCACAAGAAGGATGTTTCCGTTTTTTGTGTGCTTTCGTGTTCTTTGTGGCTAATTGCCTTCGCGCCTTCGGTGTTCGTCCCATCCGTGTCTTCCGTCTATTCCGTGGTTCCATCCTTCGCGTCTTCGCGCCCTCTTGCGCGTTGTTGCGGCTACAGAACATTGTACGGATTTCGGGGCAGTCTGCTTGAAGGGTTTCACCTCGCCGGCGTCGAAGGCTTCTGATATGGTTTCACGCGTTTCAATGACAAGAGTCTGTTCCATTGTATTCCTGTTGTTCTTGCTGACAGCCAGCGGCTGGGCGGATGAGTTTG
This sequence comes from Verrucomicrobiota bacterium, assembly GCA_016871575.1. Lineage (GTDB taxonomy): Bacteria > Verrucomicrobiota > Verrucomicrobiia > Palsa-1439 > Palsa-1439 > CAIKAP01. Next base: position 63,447 of record VHCW01000016.1, on the reverse strand, counting down.
CCTTGCTGGAAAACGAGATCAAGCAAAGCGCGAAGTGGAACCAACAACGTCTCGCCAAGGAAGCGTTGCGACCAGACGCGCTGATCCTGCCAACCGACCGCACACCGGGCGATATCGCATGGCGGCGCACGGCGGCATTGTTGCGTCACCTCAAGACAATGGAACGCGCCCCGGATTTGTCGGCGGAGCAACAGGAACTCGATGCGCTGAAATCAGCAACAGCGTCACGCGAGGGGTTCGACAAGATTCTGGCGTTGCGCCGCCGGATCGCATTCAAGAATCCGTTGCTCGACTTCGACAAGATTGTGTTCCTCAAGCACAACAAACAGGTCCGCGGTGACCGTCACATGGTGGACCAGTATTTCGGATTCACCGCCGAGAAAGCCGGTGGCGTTTTTGTGCTGGAGAAGCCGTTCAGCGACCGTCCGACCGTGCGCAGCCTGACAGCCAACACACCCGTCGCCAACGGACGGCTCAGGGGACGCTCGCTCGAAGATCAAGGCGGGTTCATCGCGCTGGAACTCGACTACGATGCGCGCACGCTGTTGTTCGCATTCACCGAGGCAGAGCATGAGTTGCCACCGGGAATGACGTACGATCCGAATGTCTGGTCGGAAGCCGATGCGAAACGGGATCCGAAACATGCCTTCTATCATTTCCGCCCGGAGACCTGTTATCACTTGTTCAAGATGGACGTGAACGGCTCCGGGCTGACGCAATTGACCGACGGGCCGTACAATGATTTCGATCCTTGTTTCCTGCCCAATGGGCGCATCGTTTTCATCTCGACGCGGATCGGCGGACAACTCCGTTGCGGGTTCCGCCCCGACCCCACGTACACGCTCCACGCGATGCAGCCGGACGGCAGCGACATCATTACGCTCAGCTACCACGACACGAACGAATGGCACCCCAGCGTGGACCACAACGGAATGATCGTCTATACGCGATGGGACTACGTGGATCGCGATTCGGACGTGGCGCATCACATCTGGCATTGTTATCCAGACGGACGCGACCCGCGCAGTTATCACGGCAACTATCCGGACCGCCGCGAGATGCGTCCGTGGATGGAAATGTCCATTCGCGCCGTGCCACACTCTCCAAAATACATCGCCGTGACCGGCGCGCACCACGGCGAGGCGTATGGCACGCTGGTGTTGATTGACCTGCGCGAGAAGGACGACCGCGCGACCAGCCAAATCAAGCGCCTCACGCCCGAAGTTCCCTTCGCCGAATCAGAGTCCGCCCCCGGTGTGCCACACGCAAAAGGCAAGCACTCTCCCAACGCCGAAGTGTACGGCACCCCCTGGCCGATCAACGAAGACTTCCATCTGGTCGTCTATGACCCGGACAAGAAGAACTACGGGATTTATCTGCTCGATAGCTTTGGCAACCGCGAACTGCTCTATCGCGACGACAAGATCGCCTGTCTCGATCCGATTCCGCTGAAGCCGCGCGTGCGCCCGCCGGTGCTGCCCATCAAAACCATCCAGGCAAAAGCCGACCGGCCCGCCGATGCCGACCTGTCCACCGGCACCGTCATGGTGATGAACGTCTATGAAAGCTACCACCCTTGGCCGGCCGGAACAAAAATCAAGGCGCTCCGCGTGATCAACCTTTTCGCCAAGGAGAACTCCGTCGCCAACCAACCCAACATTGGCGTCGCCTCCCAATCGCTGGCCCGCGGCGTTCTCGGCACGGCGCCGGTGGAAGCTGACGGCAGCGCCTATTTCGAAGTCCCCACTGGCGCCCCGATCTATTTCCAGGCGCTCGACGAAAACGGCCTCGCCGTCCAGACCATGCGCTCGTCCACCTACCTGCATCCGGGCGAAACACTCACCTGCGTCGGATGCCACGAACCCAAGCACACTTCCTTCAACCGCCCCGAAAGCGAACGCCCGCTGGCCATGAACCGTCCCCCCTCGAAACTCCAGCCCGGACCGACCGGCTCCTACCCGCTCACCTTCCCGCGCCTGGTCCAACCGGTGCTGACTGCCAAATGCGTCCCCTGCCACGACAAGAACGCCACCACTGCGCCAAGCCTTCGCGGCGACCGCTTTGACAAGCACGGATGGTCGGATGCGTTCCATACGCTGCGCAGCCGGGCATGGGGCATGAGCGGCGGGAACGGAATCGCATTGAAAGAACCGCAGTACTCGGTTCCCGGCAAAGTCGGCGCCAAAGCGTCCAGTCTCTATGTGATGCTCACGAAGGGCCACCACAACGTGAAGCTGACACCGGAACAAATGCGGCGCGTCACACTCTGGCTCGATTGCAACAGCAACTTCTACGGCGCCTATAGCGACATCGAGAAACAGGCGCGCGGAGAAATTGTCCGCCCGAAATGGGGTGTCCCGGCATGGAGCGATTTCAACACGCTGGCCCGTTGAGGTGCAGTTCAATCTTTTGGGCAGGAATGTGGGGCAGGTTTGTAACCTGCCAGGTTGTCATTGAAGAGCAGGTTGCAAACCTGCTCCACATTGAGCGGTTGCCCAAAACTTCGAACTGCACCCGCGCGTTGAGCGCGCTTGCATCCCAAGCGTCGCAATAGTATGAACGTGACGGAGAACCGATGATGAAACGATGTTTGCTTGCCCTCGCCGCCCTGAGTATCGCTGCGCAATCACCGCCGCGCTCCATGACCGACGAATCGAAAGTGCCGGCCTACACGTTGCCGGACCCGCTCGTGATGTGCGACGGCACAAAAGTGACCACCGCCGGACAATGGCAGCGACAACGCCGCGCGGAAATCCTCGAATTGTACCGCACCCACGTTTTTGGCCGCGCCCCGAAGATTCCGCCCCTGAAATCCATTCTGGTTTCCAGCGATAAACAAGCGCTTGGCGGCAAGGCGACACGCAAATTGTACCGGCTCTCGACTGCCAACGGCGCGTGGGGAATGGATTTGCTCGTGTATCTGCCCAACCACATCACTCGGCCAGTGCCGATGTTTCTGAGCATGAACTTTCCGGGCAATCACACTGTCTCGGCCGACCCCGGCATCCCGATTCGCGAGCAGTGGACTTGGGACAAAAAGACAAACAAGGAAGAACTCGTCCGTCCCGGCGAAGAGACGCGCGGCTCCAGCGCAGACCGCTGGCCCATCGAGATGCTTCTGGCAAGCGGCTACGGCGTCGCAACGATCTCCCGCGCCGATGTCGAGCCGGATTACGCGGAAGGCTGGAAACACGGCATTCGCGCGGTCTATCCCGGTGACTGGGGTTGCATTGGCGCATGGGCGTGGAGTTTGAGCCGCGCCCTCGATTGCCTGGAGAAAGACACTGCGGTGGACGCGCGTCACGTGGCGGTCGTCGGCCACTCTCGCCTCGGCAAGACCGCGCTCTGGGCCGGTGCGCAGGACGAGCGGTTTGCCGTGGTCATCTCCAACAACTCCGGCGAAGGCGGCGCGGCCATCACGCGCCGTTGTTTCGGGGAGACCATCGCGTTGATCAACAAGAATTTTCCCCACTGGTTCTGCGCCAACTTCAAGAACTACAACGACCGGGAGAACGATCTGCCGGTGGACGCCCACATGCTGGTGGCGTTGAGCGCGCCCCGCCCCGTTTATGTGGCGAGCGCGTCGGAGGATTCGTGGGCTGACCCGAAAGGTGAGTTTCTGGCCTGCCGGCACGCCGACCCGGTGTATCGGCTGTTGGGAACGGATGGATTCGGTGCAACGGAAATGCCGCCCGTGAACACTCCGGTCGGGCGGACGATTGGCTACCATTGCCGCGAAGGCAAACACAACATCACGGAGTATGATTGGAGACAGTACATCATGTTTGCAGACCGTCATTTCAAGAGAAGTTATGCCGTGTACTTCGGCACGTACACGCGGACCGGCAAGAGCAAGGGAATTTACCGCTCGATTTTCAACACCGAGACCGGCCAACTCGGCGCGCCGGAACTGGCGGCGGAAACGACCAACCCGTCGTTCGTCGCCATTCATCCGAGCCGAAAGTTCCTGTACGCTGTCGGCGAATTATCAGGACAAAAAGGCGGCGCTGTCAGCGCATTCGCCATCGAATCGTCCGGCAAACTCACCCTCCTGAACCAACAATCAACAGTGGGCGCCGGGCCGTGCCACGTCAACGTGGACAAGACCGGCAAGCACGCGCTCGTCGCCAACTATGCCGGCGGCAGCGTGGCCGTGTTGCCCATCGAGACCGACGGACGTCTCCGCGAAGCCTCGGCGTTCGTGCAACACGTCGGTTCCAGCGTGAACCTGAAACGGCAGCAGGGACCGCACGCGCACTCGATCTTTCTCGATGCCGCCAACCGGTTTGCCTTCGTGTCCGACCTCGGCCTCGACAAGGTGATGATCTACCAGTTCAACGCCACGAAAGGCACGTTGACCCCCAACAACCCGGCGTTTGCCACTCTCGCGCCCGGATCGGGGCCGCGTCATCTCGCGTTTCATCCGAACGGCAAATTCGCTTACGTCATCAACGAGATGCTCTGCACCGTGACCGCGTTCCGATACGACGCCAAACGCGGCGCGCTCAGCGAGACGCAGACAATCACGACGCTGCCCGCCGGCGAAACGGTGCAACAAGGCTTCAGCACCGCCGAGGTACTGGTGCATCCGAACGGCAAATTCCTGTACGGCTCCAACCGCGGTCACGACACCATCGCTGTGTTCAAGATTGACGCCTCAACCGGCAAGTTGACGCCCGTGCAACACGCGCCGACGCTCGGCAACATGCCCCGCAACTTCAACCTCGACCCGACTGGCAAGTGGCTGCTCGCCGCCCACCAGAACTCCGACAACGTCGTCGTCTTCCGTCTGGACACCGCAACCGGCAAACTGACACCTACCGGCCAAAGCATCGAAGTCGGCGCCGCCGTCTGCGTCAAGTTTCTGCCGTTCAACTAGCCACCGGGACAGCCTTGCCAACCGCTGCCTTTCGCATCCTCGCCGTTTCATGCACCCGCATGTACGCGCCAGACGTGCGCTCGCTTTTCGAGGGGAAAGCTTCACACCTCCTCAAAACAGGTTGTTGTTCGACAACATCCGCAGTTGTCTCTGTCCCCCATGATTGTCACTTTTCATTCTCTCGCGTCGGCGCCGGACAATGAACCGTCTCCACCACACAACCAGCCCCTATCTTCGGCAACACGCCGACAACCCCGTGGATTGGTGGCCGTGGAACAACGAAGCCATCGCCAAGGCGCGGGCTGAGAACAAGCCCATTTTCCTTTCCGTTGGCTATTCCACTTGTCACTGGTGCCACGTCATGGCGCACGAGTCCTTCGAGGACACCGGCACCGCCGCGCTGCTGAACGATTTCTTCATCTGCATCAAACTGGACCGCGAAGAACGACCGGACATTGATCATCTGTACATGACCGCCCTCCAAGCCATGACTGGCTCCGGCGGCTGGCCCATGAGCCTCTGGCTGACGCCGGATCTTGAACCGTTTTACTGCGCAACGTACATCCCGCGCGACATGTTCCGTCAGATCTGCCGGCGCATTCACGAACTCTGGGATGCCCGCCCTGCCGAGGTCCGACAACAAGCCGGTGCAATCACGGAGGCATTACGCTCTTACCTTTCCACTGGCAGAGCCGGGCCGACGGCCCGCCCGTTGGATGACAACCTCATTCACAACGCCATCGAACACTACCGCGCCGCGCATGACAGCGTCCACGGCGGTTTCGGTTCCGCCCCGAAATTTCCGCAGCCGAGCGCCCTCAACTTTTTGTTTCGATGTGGAGGACGGGAGATGGCATTGCATCAACTTCGCGCCATGGCGGAAGGCGGCATTCACGACCAACTCGGCGGCGGTTTCCACCGTTACAGCACGGACGAACGCTGGCTCGTCCCGCACTTCGAGAAGATGCTTTATGACCAGGCCCAACTGATCATCAGCTACACCGAAGCCTGGCAAATCACCGGCGACCTGTACTACCAGGACATCGCCCGTCGCACGGCTGACTACGTGCTCCGCGACCTCACGTCGTCCGTCGGCGCGTTCTACGCCGCCGAGGATGCCGACAGCGAGGGCATCGAGGGCAAATTCTACACGTGGACCTGCGATGAACTGAAAAGCCTGCTTGGCGTCAACACGCACGCCTTCACACGCGCCCACGGCGGGGAGGTTCTCTTCGGAAAGATGGCAGAACCGGAACGTTCTTTGCTTTTTGCCGCGCGCAACCGTCGCAGCCGTCCGCACCGCGACGAAAAGATCATCACCAGTTGGAACGGCCTGATGATCTCGGCCTTGGCCCGGCTGGTTGATCCAAGCGGGAGCGCCCTCGGCGCCGCAATCCGCTCCGCCGACTATCTCATCGACCGCGGCCCCTGCCGCACGGAAACTGTTCCCGGCTTGTTGGACGATTATGCGAACCTTGGAATTGCGCTGCTCGACCTCTATGAGGCAACCCTGGAGCCGCGCTGGCTCCGCAAATCCATTTCCTGCGCCGACCAAATGCTGGGTTTGTTTTATGACTCCCAGAATGGAGGTTTCTTTCAGACGACCGACCCGGTCGTGATTGTTCGCGCCAAAGACAGCCACGACGGCGCCGAGCCGAGCGGCAACGCGCAGGCGGCATTGCTGCTGTTGCGCCTGGCCCCGCACGGCGACCGGGAAAGATATCGCGCCGCCGCACAAAAGACGCTTGCGTTATTCGGCGGAATGCTGAACGACGCGCCGCAAGCGGCGCCGCAACTGCTTTGCGCGCTTGACCTGGCATTGCGTGAACCGGTCGAAATCACCTTCACCGGCGACGACGTCGGGAGATTGCTGGCCGTTGTTCATGAACAGTACTTGCCGAACCGGGTCATTCGACACCAACACGGCTCTACCCCGTTCGCGCAAATCTGCGCGAACCGGGCATGCCATGCGCCAGTAAGCGATCCTGATGAATTGCGGAAGCAACTGCTCACTGTCAGTCGGAAGGTGTCAAACGGGCTGGCCGCATAACGGCGATTGTTGCAGTTGAAAGTTTGCCCTTGCGCGGCACTGCGGGTTTGGGTATGGTGCGCGCCCTCAAATGGAAATGGAGCAATACTATGTCCCGAATTTGTGATATTTGCGGTAAAGGCGCTGTCCGCGGCAGCACCATCCTGCGGCGCGGCCAGGCGAAGAAAAAAGGCGGCATCGGCCAGCACGTGACAGCCGTCACGCCCCGTATCTTCCATCCCAACCTTCAATCAGTCCGCGCATCGGTCAACGGCCAGACGAAACGCGTCCGTCTTTGCACCAGTTGCCTGCGGTCAGGTCGGATTCAGAAAGCCGGGTAACCCCAATTCCGTTCCATCAGCGGTTGAAGCACGGAGATGTCTCCGTGCTTCCGTTTTTATGGCGTCTCCCAAGCCGCGCCTGTCGCGCCGGCAAGATGACGGGCAAGTTGGACGGCAACGAGGCAGACGTCATCCTCAAACTCGCCGCCCGCGGCGTGGCGTTGGGCATCGGCAATCAAGGCGCGCAGGAGTTCGTCACAAGGCAGCTTGAGATGTTCCTGAAGGAACGCCTGGACACTGTCGGGGCCATAGAAATCGGCAGCCGCGTTTTGAATTTCGTAAAGGCCATCGGTGTACAGGAGAACGGCATCGTGGATGGCCAAGGCGTGCCGTGTGGCGGGATATTCAGTTTCGTCAAGCAGGCCGAGGACAGGGCCGTTGCGGGGAGCGCCGGTGACGAGCGGTTCGACTCGGCCCAGATCGCGCCGCAGCCAGAACGGGCTGGGATGCCCGGCGGAAGCGCAATGGACAAGGCCATTGGCAGCGTCCACCACCATGTACAAGGCCGTGACAAAAACGGGTGACGTGGACACTTGGCGCGCGACGAGAACGCGATTGATTTCCTTGAGAAACCGGCTCGGCTCGGCGGCAAACGGCTGGAGTTCATCCACCAGCCCGCGAATGACGGCCATGACCAGCGCGGCACGGACACCGTGCCCCATGACGTCGCCGATGAACACACCGGCCTTTGTATCGGAGAGCACCAACACCTCGAAGAAATCGCCGCCGAGCATGGAGGTCGGCTGGTAATGGTGGCAAAAACGAAGCGCGCTCTGTTCCGGCGTCGTTCCGCGAGGGAATGTCGGGTAGCGTTGCGGCAACATGGCCAGTTGGACTTCGCGGGCCATGGCAAGGTCTTCTTGAATCTGGCGGTTTTTCTCCGCGAGAGCTTGCGCATAGAGCGCGAGTTGTTCCTCGGCGGCTTTGCGATTGGTGATGTCCCGTGAAATGCCGAACGTGCCGGCTAGTTGCCCCTGCTCGTCGCGGAACGGCGCCTTGGTGGTGGAAACCCACGTCTCGCGTCCATCGGGCCAGGTCTCTTTTTCTTCCTTGCCGACAATTGGCTGGCCGGTTTCCATCACCTGCTGCTCGTCCGCCCGCGCGTCAGTGGCGTGCTCCTCGCGAAAAATGTCGGCATCGCTCTTGCCCACGGCATGCTCCGGCGAACGCGCGCCGATCCATCGCGCCATCGCGCGGTTGACCCGCAGGAACCGGCTCTCCCGGTCCTTGAAGTAAATATGGTCGGGAATGTGGTCCATCAAGCTCTGCAACAAATGCCTCTCGGCGGCGAGGGCGGCGGTGCGTTGGCGGACGCGTTCCTCCAACGCGCTGTAGGATTGCGCGAGTTGTTCCGCCATCCGGTTGAAGGCGATCCCCAGTTTGCCCACCTCGTCCTTGGTCTTGACCTCCAGCCTCGCGTCCATGGCCCCGGTGGCGATGGACTCCGCCATTCCGGCCATTTCGAGGATGGGCTGTGTGAAACGGCGCGCCAGTTCGTAGGAACTCCAAATCCCACCAGTCAACATCACGAGCAACGACAGCACGACAGCCCAGCGCAACCAGATGATGGGACGATAGGCTTCCGACCAGTTCATCTTCGCCACCAGCCCCCAGTCCAAATAGCCGACTGGGCCATAGGCCACAAGCACGTCGGCCCCTTGGGCATCGCGGGTGCGCATGAAGCCTTTTTGCCCGTCAATCGCCGCGTTCATCGCCGGCATCGTCTCGGCTGACACCTCAGTCACGTCCGGCTGAAACCGCGACGGCACCAGATAACGTATCCGACCGCCGACGCGTCGCCCGACGAGCACTTCACCGGTCTCGCCAAGGCCGGTAACGTCGGCCAAATCCGAAACAATATCGTCGGCGCCCAACAGCGCCATGACAACCCCTTGCAGCGTTCCATCGCTGCCGCGCGCCGGCGCAACGGCAACCACTTGGTGCCTGCCTTCCGTCAGGCTGATGACACCCATGTGCGCGTTGGTTCGCCCGATTTGAAATTCGGGCTGCACGGAGAGGTCTTTCCAGAGGAAATTCTCGGCTGTCGCGGTGATGACGAGGCCCGTCGGATTGGCAACCCAGAGCGCCTCGAAACTTCGGGACGATTTCAGCAAGTCCTCAAGGCTGCTTTGCGAGGTTTTGCGGAAAAGCGCTTCCGGGAGGCGACCGTCGTTGTACTTTTCCAATTGTTCGAGCAGCGACACGCGGCGCGCCTGCAGTGTGACCAGTTCGAGTTGGTGCCGCACATGATTAAGGAGCATCCTCTGGCGGTCGGCCTGCACCACGGAGAGACGCTCGTAAATCTGACGGCGAAGAATGTCGGCTGTGACGGCGTACCCAACCACACTCAACAAGGCAACTGTCGCCACCACGACCATGCCAACGAACACGGTCAGGTTCCAGCGCAATGATGTTTCGAGCAATCTCTTCATGGCAGCCCTGTCGGCTGCCAGAGTACCGCAATGATGCCCTCAACTCAACTCTGCTTGCGGTTTCCGGTACCGGGCATGTTCCGGGTGCGAACAGTACACCTGGTTGCCGAGTGACAGCGCATACCAGCAGTGGTCGGGTTTGGGCGCCAGACATGCAGAAAAACCAAACATGCCAACGTCCTTTGTGCGGCAATGGCAGCAATCCGTTAACGGAACTTCCACCGTTGATCGTGTTGTCTTTTCCAAGTCACACCACCCTTCTGTAAGCCGCCAAAGAATCGCATCCGCCCATCGTTCCGACAATCGGGGTGCGACTGATTCTCGCATCAGGCATTCCCTGACTCGGACACCCGTATATCCCGCACACGCAACTGCACTGTCGGTTCCCCGCGGAAGTCGTCCAACTCCGCCGTGAACGCCACATCCATCACACCCGACGGCAAGACCGCCTCCCCTGCGCTGAACCAGATCGCCGATGCCGTCATCTCGCCATCGGTCACCGAGAACTTCAGGTGCTTCTTCTTCAACACGCGCGGCGCGCCGCGCACCACGACATTGCGAACGGCAAAGACCGGCGTCGGGTTCTCAGCGCCGCATGGCTCGAATTGCTCCAGCGCCCCGAAAAACTCCGCGTCCAGGTCAGACAACCGCACCACCGCGTCAATCGCAACCGGAGGCGTCAGGAGTTGCCCCGATAACTTCTGCGCGGCAACCTCGTTCAGTTGGCGGAACAACGCCGGAACATTCTCCGGAGACACCGTCAGTCCCGCTGCCATCTCGTGGCCACCAAAACGGACCAGCAACGGCGCGCATTCCGACAACGCCGCCACCATCGAAAAACCGGCAATGCTGCGGCAGGAGCCTTTGCCGTCGGCGCCGATGATGACGGTCGGACGGTAAAACTCCTGAAGCACACGCGAGGCAACGATGCCGATGACGCCGGTGTGCCAGTCGGGGTTTGAGAGCACCAACACAAGCGCCCCGGATTGTTCGCGGGCTTGCGCGAGCGCCTGCGTGACAATCTGTTCCTCGATTTGCTGGCGATGGGCGTTGTGCTCGTGAAGCAACCCCGCCAGTTCGGCGGCGCGACCGTCGTCGTTCGTCAGCAAGAGTTCGAGCGATGCCATCGCGTCGGCGAGCCGCCCCGCCGCGTTCAAGCGCGGCCCAAGACGGAAGCCGATGTGGTAGGGCGTAACCTGATCCGGCACCTTGGCGATTTCCATCAACGCGCGCAGACCGGTTTTTTTTGTGCACGAGATCCGTTCCAACCCGGCTTTGACGAGGATGCGGTTTTCGCCGGTGAGAGGAACAACATCGGCGACCGTGCCGAGCGCAACAAGGTCAAGATGCTCGCGAAGGTCAATGTCCCAGTGACGGTTCGATTTGAGGAGCGCGTGCGCCAGTTTGAAGGCGACGCCGACGCTCGCCAAATACGTGGGACAACCGTCCCGGTTGTCCACCCGTTCCGTTGCCGAGGACAACCGGGACGGTTGTCCCACTTTCGGATTCACCAGCGCGACGCATTGCGGCAATTCCACTGGCGGCTCATGGTGGTCGATGACGATGGTGTCAATGCCTTCCGATTTGAGGTTGGCAATCTCTTGTGGGGAACTGGTGCCGCAGTCAACGGCGATGAGCAGTTGCGGAGCGCGCTCACGGACACACCGGGCAACGCCGTCCACGCTGAGGCCGTAGCCCTCGTCCATCCGGTGCGGGAGGAAATTGGCGACATCGCCACCGGCGGCGCGGAGGACACGCGTGAGGAGCGCGCTGGCGGTGACTCCATCCACGTCGTAATCGCCGTAGATGACGATGCGTTCACGGTGCGCGAGCGCCGTCTGGATCCGCTCGACGGCGGCGGCCATGTCGGGCAACGCGAACGGGTCGGCAAGCTGACGGAGTTGCGGTTGCAGGAAATGCTTCGCGGCCTCGGCGTCACGGCAACCGCGGTTCAACAGCGTTTGCGCCAACGCCAACGGCAAGTCAAGGCTCCGGGCAAGCGCCCCGGCCACGGCTGGTTCCGCTTGCGCGATAAGCCAGCGTTTGGACACGATTACGCTTTCGCAGCGGCAGCTTTGGCTTCTTTGCGGTGGAACCAGAGCACAATCGGGCTGGCAACGCAGATGGAGGCGATGGTGCTGACGATGACGCCCACGAGGAACGTGAACGCGAAATCGTTCAACACGCGCCCGCCAAGCATCAAGAGCACTCCCGTTGCGAAGATGGTGCTGCCGCCGGTCAACATCGTGCGCGCGAGCGTGTCGTTGATGCTGCGGTTCAGCAACGCGAAGTAGTCAATCCGCCCGCCCGCCAGTTTCCGGTTCTCCCGGATGCGGTCGAAAACGACAATGGTATCGTTGATGCCGTAACCGATGATGGTCAGGATCGCCGCGACAACCGTCATCGAGAAGGTGCGTCCGCTCAACACGAAGAGCGCCAGCGAGGCGGCGACGGACACCAGCACGGCGACGAGCGCGCCGACGCCGTACGCGAATTCGCCGAAGCGGAAGGCGATATAGATCATGATCATCAACATCGAAACGCCGATCGCTTCCAAGCCTTGCCGTCCAAGTTCCTGCCCGACGACGGCGCCGACTTCATCCTTGCTGAGCACGGTGAATTGTGCCGCGGGATACTGTTTCTGGATCGCCGGGACGACTTTATCGGCCTCGCCGACTGCCAGACGCAACGACAACACTTCCAGACCGGTGCCTTCGCGTTGGTATTGGATGAAGGAATCCTTCGCACCAGTTGCCTCCAACGTCCTGCGCAGCTCTGCCGGGGAAACGCGCTCGGCAAACTTCAACATCACGCCATCGCCGCCGGTGAAATCAATTCCATACACTTGTCCGCGCCCGAAATGGAGGCCGCCTTGGCGGACAAACATCCAGCCGCCGACGAGGATGAGCAACGCCATCGCCGCGCCCACCCAGCGCCGCGCGCCGAGAAAATCTATCTTTGTCTTCGGGAACAGTTGCATCGAATAAAACTTGCTGAACAAACCCTTGGCAATCATCCAGTCGAACAGCGTACGCGTCACGAATACCGCGGCAAAAAGGTTCGCGAGCAAACCGATGACCAGCGTGACACCGAACCCGCGCAATGCACCCGTGCCCAGCCAGATCAGGATGGCACCGCTGAGAATCGTGGTCAGGTTGGAGTCGAAAATCACCAGCCAGGCGCGCTGGTAACCAGCGGCGATGGCGGCGCGCAACGGTTTGCCGGCGGCCAGTTCCTCGCGGATACGCTCGAAAATCAGGACGTTGGCGTCCACCGACATGCCGATGGTCAGCGCAATGCCGGCAATGCCGGGAAGCGTAAGCGTGAACTTGAACAGCGCGAGCACGCCCATCAAAATCACAAAGTTCAGCCCCATCGCAAACGTCGCAATAAACCCGGCGATCCGGTAGTACAGCACCATGAACACAAGCACCCCAGCAGCAGCCAGCAGCGAGGCGTAGATGCCGCTGCGAACCGCGTCGCGTCCGAGCGACGGGTCCACGCTGCGTTCTTCGAGGACCTTGACGGGTGCTTGGAGCGGGTTTTCGAGGATACTGGCGAGTCGCCGCGCTTCAACGAGACTGAACTGGCCGGTAATCTGGGCGTTGCGAATCGAACCGAGCGACCGGGCATCCTCGGAGAGCCGGGGCTGGATGACGGGCGCGGACTGGATTTCTCCGTCGAGAATGATGGCCAGCCGCCGGTCCGGATAGGCGGCGGCGACCTGCGCGAAAATGACTGCGCCTTCCTTGTTGAAATTGAGGGAGATGTTGGGGCGACCAATATCGTCGCTGGCCACGTAGGCGCGCTCGACGTATTTGCCGGTCAGGCCGCGTTCGGGACGCAGCTTGACGTAAAGATGCTCGGTGAACGACTGTCCGTCGCGCGTCGTGACGTGCGTCATGTTCGTGTAGCCAATCGGCGGCAGGAAACGCGCATCGGTCGCCGCCTGGGCCTGCAACTGGTCGTTGTCGGCGTGCACGATGCGAAACTCCAAGTAGGCGGTCTGCTCGATGGTGCGCCGCGCCTCAACGCGGTCGCGCTCGGCCAAGCCGGGCAATTGCACGAGGATGCGGTCTTCGCCAACGCGTTGAATGATCGGTTCGCTGACGCCGAATTTGTTGACGCGTTTGCCGATGATCTCGATGGCCTGGTTGATGGCCGCGCCGCGCCCGGCGCTGTCAATCTGGGTCATGTCCATCCGCAGCAAGAAGGAAGTGCCGCCCTTGAGGTCGAGGCCGAGCTTGATCTTGCCGCCGCACGCACGGTCCACTTGATTCAGGATGTCCACGTTCGGCGTCTTGGAATCGGACTTGGCAACGCCGGGGAAATAGTTGCGCAGGTCAATCTTCAGTTCCTCAGCGGCCTCGCGCAAGTTCTGAAAACTCCGCAATGGCGCTGCCGTCTCCTTGGCGCGCACGGTCTCCATCATTTTATTGAACGCCGCGTCCTTGGTCATGGCGCGCTGCTCGAATTCCGCGACGAGGTCGCGGTTGAACGGCGGCCACATGAAATAGCACGCGGCCACGGTGATCAAGGCGATAATGCCAAACTTCCAACCTGACTGTTTGTTCATGACTGGTATTTCCTGCTTCGTTTACGGCTTGGGTGCGTCACTGCCGGCGTCCGACTTCTGGAGGACGGAACCGACGGCGGTCCGGAGGACTTCGATTTTCACGTTGTCGGCAATCTTCACCATCAACGTCTTCTCCTTGACGTTGCTGATGATGCCGATGATGCCGTTGGACATCAGAATCTTGTCGCCGGTCTTGAGGTTCTTCATGAGGTTTTCCTGTTCCTTGCGCTGTTTCTGCTGCGGACGAATCAGCATGAAGTAGAACATCAACCCCAGCACGGCAAACATGCCGATCATCTGCATCAGTCCCGCCCGCGGATCCTGTTCGGTCCCCGGCGGCGTCTGCCCGGCCATTGCCAGTATTTCAATCATTTTCATTTGCTTTGTTTCCTTCGTTGTAGTGCGCGACAAACTCGCGCCGAAATTCCTCAAACTCGCCCGCCACAATCGCCTCGCGGGTCGCTCTCACCACGCTCAAATACACGTGCAGGTTGTGCCACGTCAACAGCCGGATTCCCAAAATCTCGTTCGCCCAGCACAAGTGCCGCACATACGCCCGCGTAAAGTCACGGCACGCATAACAGGCGCACCCCGCTTCCAGCGGGCCGAAATCTTCCCGGCACTCCGCCGCCCGGATTGAATACGGCCCGCGCTTCGTGAACACCTTGCCATGACGCGCCTCGCGGGTCGGCAGGACGCAATCAAACATGTCCACGCCTTGCGCGATCATCGCGAGCATTTGCGGCAGCGTGCCGACGCCCATCGCATAGCGCGGTTTCCCGCGCGGCAGATGCGGCACGCTCATCGCCACCTGCGCCAGCATTTCCGGCTCGGGTTCGCCGACACTGACCCCGCCGATGGCGTAACCGTCGAAATCCATTGCCACCAGTTCCCGTGCGCACCGCGCCCGTAACTCCGGGCACACGCTTCCCTGCACAATACCAAAGAGCAATTGATTGTCGGGACGGGTTTCGTCCCGGCAAATGGCCGCCCACTGTAGAGAGAGGTCAACGCTTCTGCAAGCGTATTCTCGGTCACAGGGCCACGGCGCGCATTCGTCGAAAACCATCGCAATATCGCTGCCCAACGCCGCCTGCGCGGCCATTGCCTCGCGCGGGCCAAGAAACAACGCCGCGCCGTCCACGTGCGACTGGAACTCGACACCCGCCTCTGAAATCCGCCGCAGTTTGGCCAGTGAAAAAACCTGATAACCGCCGCTGTCGGTCAGAATCGGCCCGTCCCATGCCATGAACCGGTGCAGTCCCCCACCCTTGCGGACGACGTCAAGACCGGGGCGCGTCATCAGATGATAGGTGTTGCCGAGGATGACCGGCGCGCCGAGTTCACGCAGTTCGTGCGGCGCCATGCATTTCACCGTGCCCTGCGTGCCAACGGGCATAAACACCGGAGTTTCGACGACGCCATGCGCGGTCAACAACCGGCCCGCGCGCGCGCCCGACGACGCATCGTGATGTTCGACGGTAAAACTCAACTCCCCAATTCCAAGTGCTCCGGCGGACGTGATGGGAGTTTCCAAACGATCTCGCCGTGGTTGGCGGCGGCGTGCATGCGGTTGGCGAGCGTGATGCCGTCCTGGTAAGTTCGTTCAAACGCCGCGAGATCGCGCGCCGCGCATTGTTGGAGGAGCGGATCGAGAATCTTCGCGGCAAACGCCTCCAGCATCGCCTTGTGTTTGGGACGGGTCAGCGCCCCGTCGGCGAAACGTTTTCGGGTGGCGCGCAACTGGAATGCGGCCAGCGCCCAGTTGCCGCCTTGCGCGGCGTGGTAGGCGATCCAATACCGGTCGCTGATCTCGCGCATCAGCGTCGCCAGGCCGGGCTGGAGTCCGGCGATCTGGTCGAGCGTCAGTTCGCCGTGTTTGCTGCGGGCCACAATGGGGTTGTCTTCTGTCATGGCAGTCTCGTTCTATGCGAAGCGACTCATCGGCTCAACTGCAAAAAGCGAACCCCGACGAAAAACGTCGGGGTCCACAGGTTCAGCGCAAAAAGGCGCGTATCGTTACTTGGACGGGCAGGTGCCGCCGGACTTCTTGGCATCGGCGCAGGCTTGTTCCCACTGCTTGTACTGCTTCTTGTCGAGGATGGTCTTGAGCTCTTTGGCCATCTTCTTCTGGGTCGCGACCGGGCAGGAAATGCCTTTGCACTCGCTCTGAAGTGCCGCGACTTTCGCCTGTTGGGCGTCCGTCAGTTTCACTTTCTCCAAAGCGACGCAACAAGGCTTGTCGCTCTTGGCCTTGGCTTGGCTCGGGCAGCCACCGCATTGCGCGAACACCGCGCTGGCCGAGATCAACACGACCGCCGCCACTATCATTCCGATTACTTTCTTCATACTACAATCTCCTTCTGGTTATTGGGTTTTAGCTCCACCGAACGTTGGCAGACTTTAGCACGTCTCACCCGGTTTGCAAGGCATCACCCCCCGATTTGTGCATCGAGGAATTGCTTGCAATCAACGATGTCTTCGATACATTCCCGCCTGTTTAATTCTGTTCAAGGAACCCTGCATGAAAGCTCAGCGATTGTTTCTACTCACACTGGCAACCGTCATGGTTGCCGCCGCGACAGCCCGTGCCGCCGGTGAAGCGCGCGCGCCGGGACTGGTCGTGACCACCGAGAACGACCTTTACGCCAATCCGTTCAACTTCCGCAACCAAGACCGCCATTACTCGCAGGGGCTAAAGATCATGTATATCGGCGGCGACAAGGATTTCACCGTAATCGCCCCCCCCCTGAACCGGTGGATGCCCAAGCTCGGCTTGCGCGACGAAGCCTGCAATGTCGGGTTCGCCATCGGCCAAAACATGTACACGCCGTTCGATACAGACACCTTTGACCCCGTGCCCGGCGATGAACCGTACGCCGGGTGGCTCTACGGCAGCTTCATCTTCCAACGGCGCGGCGTCACCCTCAACGGCATTCCCACGCTCGACAGCTACGAACTCGCCCTCGGAGTCGTTGGCCCTGCCGCCTTGGGCGATGTCATCCAACGCCAGTGGCACAAATGGATTAACCGGGCACGCCCCAACGGCTGGGAACACCAACTCAAGAACGAACCCGCCATCATCGCCAAGTATGCCCGCTACTGGCGGTTGACGCCCAATGAGCAACTGGGCCGCTATTTCGACTTCATCCCGCATGTCGGCGCTGACCTGGGGAACATCCGCATTGACGCCAACGCGGGCGCCTTCCTGCGCCTCGGCTACAACCTGCCGCAGGACTTCGGCATCAGCCTCATTGACGGACCCGCGCCATCCATCGCGCCCATCAAGGTTGACAGGCCCGAGTGGTTTTCCTGCTACGCTTTCGTCGGCGGCGAAGGCCGCGTCGTCGCCCGCGATATTTTCCTCGATGGCAACTCATTTACCGACAGCCTCAGCGTGGAAAAGAAAAGCGTTGTTGGCGACTTTATGTTTGGATTTGGCATCCTGCTCTTCCAGCATGTCGAAGCCAGCTTCACCGGTGTCATTCGCAGCATGCGATTCGAAAACCAGCCCGGCGGCCGCGACGCATACGGCTCCGTCACCATCAAGGCCGTCTTCGCCATCTGACCAACACGCGAACGGCGAACTGCACCCCGCTGCCAGCTTCTTCTTGTGTTCCGACCGCCCGTTAGAACATCTGCCGAAACGGTTGTCGGCGGGCAAGCGTCCCGCTTGCCACGGCGGAGAACAGCGGCACGAAAAGGAAGCTCTTCTTTTTGTGGATTGTTGTGTTTTTAGTGGCTACGCCGAAGGTCAGTTGGTCACAAAATGTAGCCAACTGAAATTTATTGCCGCCGATGGCGCCGCCATTCTTCTTTGTGGCCAAACGCAATCCGGTTGTCTATCAGACGGATCCACTCCGGTTCGATCCGCCAGATGGCCGTCTTGGTCAGGGCGCTTGTCAGCAACAGATTGCCCGATGCAATAAACGGGAAACGCGCGGTGTACAGCGTCCAACCTTTCACGCGCTCCGCGCCGTCGAGTTGCCGGCAGGCTCCGTGGAATTGGACGCCTTGAATCTCGCGCCATTGCTGTTCGTCGCGCTGGACGGTGCCAGCCACTTCGCCCCGGGCCAGCATCGCCATGCCGTGCTGGGAGGATGGCTCGGTTACGACGTAGAAACGAAGTTCCTTGTCCACCGCGTAGAACAGCGCGGCGGCGTGCGGTCTGCCTTCGCCGTCGGTCACTGCCACGGTCAATACCCGGTGCGCTTTCAGGAACACCAGCAGCCGGTCTCGTATGCCTTTGCTCATCGCGCCTCAACCTACACAAGCCAGGCTGCGCAGACAAGGCACCTCGTCTTCCCACCGACCACCTGCCATCTACTCTCAAACCCCAATTGCACACTTGCAGGAGGGATGGCTCTGGGGTAAATACCTGCGTCACCCAAGGACTACTCTCACATGAAAATTTTTCTCGATGGCCGGTTTGTGGATGAAGCGGACGCGAAGATCTCCGTGTTCGATCACGGCTTGCTGTATGGCGATGGCGTGTTCGAGGGCATTCGCGTGTATGACGGCCGGATTTTCCGGCTCGTCGAGCATTTGCAGCGGCTGTTTGCGTCGGCCAAGGCGATCATGCTCAAGGTTCCGATGACGCAGGAGGAATTGCTCAAGGCCTGTTGCGCGGCGTGCCGGATGAACAGCATCCACGACGGTTATATCCGCCTCGTGGTCACCCGCGGCGTCGGCAACCTGGGGCTGAACCCGTTCCATTGCCCGAAGGCGACGGTGTTCATCATCGCCGACAAAATCGCGTTGTACCCGGAGAAGGTGTACCGGAAAGGAATCGAGTTGATCACGGCGAGCACGCAGCGGGTCAATCCCGCGGCGCTCAGCCCGGCCATCAAGTCGTTGAACTACCTGAACAACATCATGGCCAAGATCGAGGCGATCCACGCAGGAACCATCGAGGCGATCATGTTGAACGCGCAGGGCAACGTCGCCGAGTGCACGGGCGACAACATCTTCGTCGTGCGCGGCGGACGGATCGAGACGCCGCCGGTGAGCGACGGGGCGTTGATCGGCATCACGCGCGGCGTGGTCTTCGAACTGGGCGCGAAACTGAACCTCCCGGTGAGCGAGGCGCACTTGACCCGGTACGACCTGATGACGTCCGAGGAATGTTTCATCACCGGCTCGGCGGCGGAAATCGTCCCGGTCTCCACCGTGGACTGCCGCCCCATCGGCGCCGGCAAACCGGGACCGGTCACGAAACAATTGATGGCCGAGTTCCACAAACTGACGCGTTCGGAAGGAACGTCCATCGCGACAAAGTAACCTCATGCTGTGCGACATTTGCAAAAAAGCCGACGCCACCGTCCACCTCACCCAGATCGTGGAGGGCAAGATATTGAAGGTGGACATGTGCGAGGGCTGCTCGAAGACGAAGGGCGTACAGGATTCGGCTGCGTTTTCGCTCGCGGAGTTGCTGGCCGGTTTCACGCCGCCGGCGACGGAGGAGGAAAAGCCGGTGGAAGGACCGGGCATCCAGTGCCCGGCCTGCGGAATGTCCCAGGCGGACTTCAAGAAGATGGGGCGATTCGGTTGCGCGCAGTGCTGGACGGTGTTCGAGGACGGCTTGGGGCCGTTGTTGAAGGCGATGCACAAGGGCGACCGCCACGTCGGCAAGGTGCCGGGCAAAGCGGCGCACACGCTGGTCATCAACGAGAAGATCAAACAGCTCGCCGAACAACTCCAGAAATTCATCCGCGACGAGCAATACGAAGAGGCCGCCGCGATCCGCGACGAGATCCGCACGCTGGAGACAAAACTGAAGGCCGCATGAACCTCAACGAGTTTCTCAAGAACCCGATGGAATGGGTCGAGACGGAAGGCCCGCAGCGCAAGATCGTGCTGTCGAGCCGGATCCGTTTCGCGCGCAACCTGTGTGCATTCGCCTTTCCCGGCTGGGCCAAGAAACCGGAGCGCCAGCGCGCCCTGGCCGCGATGCTGCCGGCGGTGGAACGGCTGCCGGAAATGTCGCCGGGGTTCAGCGCCTCGATGGACAGCCTTTCCGCGCTGGACAAACAATTGCTGGTGGAACGGCACCTGATCAGCCGCGAACACGCCGCCCGCAACGTCGGCAGCGGCGTCGTCATCAACGAGCACGAGACCCTCTCAGTGATGATCAACGAGGAAGACCATCTGCGGATGCAGGCGTTGAAGTCGGGCCTGCAATTGAAGAGCGCCTACAAGGTGCTCGACAAGGTGGATAGCGCACTGGAACTGCACTTGGATTACGCGTTCTCGCCACGGCTCGGTTACCTGACGGCCTGCCCGACCAATGTCGGCACGGGCATGCGCGCCTCGGCGATGTTGCACTTGCCGGCAATGGTGCTCAGCGAACAGATCAACCAGGTCATCCAGGCGGTGGGCAAACTGGGCCTGGCGGTGCGCGGCCTCTACGGCGAAGGCACCGAGGCGCTCGGCAATGTGTTCCAGATTTCCAACCAGACCACGCTCGGCGAGCGGGAAGCGGAAGTCATCGAGCGCCTCAACAAGGTCGTGCTCCAGATCATCGAGCACGAGGAGAACGCGCGCCTCAGCCTGCTGGAAAAGAAACCGCGCCTGGTGTACGACCAGATCGGGCGCGCGTACGGCATCTTGACGAACGCGCGCGCGATGAGTTCGAAGGAAGCGTTGAACTTGTTGAGCATGGTGCGGATGGGGGCGGACTTGGGTTTGTTCCCCACGGGAACGCAGATTGCCATGGATGAATTGTTCATCCTCACGCAACCCGCCCACGTCCAGAAAGCCGTGGCCCGCAAGCTGACGGCGGAAGAACGCGATCTGTCCCGCGCCGATGTCATTCGCGCGCGATTGAAAGAGCTGCCGCAGCCCCGCGAAGACATCGCGGAGCCGCCTGCGGACAGTCAACCGGAGCATGTTTGAGGTGGAACAATGGAAATGAGCAATTTCACGCCGCGAGCGCAGCAGGTGCTTGCGCTGGCCCGCAAGGAAGCGGACCGTTTTAATCACAACTACGTCGGCACCGAGCATCTCCTGCTCGGCCTGATCAAACTCGGCCAGGGCGTCGCCGTCAACGTCCTGCAAAAACTGGGACTCGACCTCGAAACGGTCCGCATGGAAGTCGAAAAACAAATCGGCAGCGGCCCCGAGACCAAGATGCTCGGCAGCATCCCCTACACGCCGCGCGTCAAGAAAGTCCTCGCGCTCTCCCAGAAGGAGGCGAAACAACTCAACCACAACTACGTCGGCACCGAGCACATCCTGCTCGGCCTGTTGCGCGAAGGCGAAGGCGCCGCGGCCCGCATCCTGAAGTCGCTCGACATTGACATCGAGCGTTGCCGCAACGAAGTCCTCAAGGAACTCGACCCGAACTTCGTCCCCACCGAGGGCGGCGAGGAAGGCGAAGACCAGCCCCAGCAAAAAGGCCAGGGCAAAACCCCTGCCCTCCGGATGTTCGGGCGCAACCTGACCGACCTCGCCCGCAAGGGCGGGCTTGACCCGGTCGTCGGACGCAAAAACGAAATCGAGCGCGTCATCCAAATTCTTTGCCGCCGCACGAAAAACAATCCCGTCCTGCTCGGCGAAGCCGGTGTCGGCAAGACCGCCATCGTCGAGGGGCTGGCGCAGGAAATCGCCCTCGGCAACGTGCCGGAGATCCTCCACGACCGCCACGTCATCACCCTCGACCTCGCGCTCATGGTCGCCGGCACGAAGTACCGCGGCCAGTTCGAGGAACGCATCAAGGCCGTCATGGAGGAAATCAAACGCGCCAAGAACGTCATCCTCTTCGTGGACGAACTCCACACCATCGTCGGCGCCGGCGGCGCCGAGGGCGCCATGGACGCCAGCAACATCATCAAGCCCGCGCTCTCGCGCGGCGAATTGCAGGTCGTCGGCGCGACCACGATGACGGAGTACCGCAAGTACATCGAGAAAGACGCCGCGCTCGAACGCCGTTTCCAGACCGTCATCGTTGAGCCGCCCACGGTCGAGCAGACCGTCGAGATCCTCAAGGGCCTTCGCGTCAAGTACGAGGACCATCACAAGGCCAAGTTCAGCGACGAGGCGCTCGCGACCGCCGCGCGGCTCTCCGACCGCTACATCACCGGGCGGTTCCTGCCCGACAAGGCGATTGACGTGGTGGACGAAGCCGGCGCGCGCGCGCGCATCCAGTCGCTCACGCGCCCGCCCGACATGCAGAACATGGAGCGCGAGATTGCGCAACTGAAGGAACAAAAGGAAGCCGCCATCAAGGCGCAGGACTTCGAGCTGGCCGCCGGGCTGCGCGACAAGGAGAAACAGGCGCGCGACCGGCTCGAAGCGGTCATGGCCGAGTGGCGGCAGGCGCGCGACGCGAAGTCCATCATCATCACCGAGGACGACATTCTCCAGATCATCGCCAAGTGGACCGGCATCCCGTTGAACCGGATGGAACAGAAGGACGCCGAGAAACTGCTCCACATGGAAGACGACCTTCGCAAGACCATCATCGGCCAGGACGAAGCGGTCGCGGCCATCAGCAAGGCGCTCCGCCGCAGCCGCGCCGACCTCAAGGACCCGACCCGCCCCATCGGCTCGTTCGTCTTCCTCGGCCCCACCGGCGTCGGCAAGACGCTCATGGCCCGCGCACTCGCGGAGTTCATGTTTGGCGACGCGGATTCGCTGATCCAACTCGACATGAGCGAGTACATGGAAAAGTTCAACGTCTCCCGCCTCGTCGGCTCGCCGCCGGGTTACGTCGGCTACGATGAAGGCGGCCAACTGACCGAGAAGGTCCGACGCCGCCCCTACTCCGTCGTGCTCTTCGACGAAATCGAGAAGGCGCATCCCGACGTGATGAACATGCTGCTGCAGATTCTCGAAGACGGGCATCTCACCGATTCGTTCGGGCGCAAAGTGAACTTCCGCAACTGCGTCATCATCATGACCTCGAACATCGGCGCGGAAGTTGTCCGCAAAGGCGCCGGCCTGGGGTTCGCCCCCTCGAAGGAGGAGCACACCTACGAGGAGATGAAAGGCAAATTGCTCGAAGAAGCCAAGCGCGCCTTCAAGCCCGAGTTCATGAACCGGCTCGACGACCTCATCGTCTTCCGCAACCTGAACAGGGCCGACATGTCGAAGATCGTCCTCCTCGAAGTCAACAAGATCAAAAGCCGCCTCAAGTACAAGGACGTCGAGATCGTGCTCACGCCGGCGGCGACGGAGTTCCTCATCGAGAAAGGCTACGACCCGCAGTTTGGCGCGCGCCCGTTGCGACGGGCGGTCGAGAGGTATTTGCAGGACCCGGTGGCCGAGGAGATTCTGCGCGGCAACATCAAGCCCAGCGAGACCGTCGAGGTGACCGTAGAGGACGGCAAACTCGCCTTCCACCAGATGGCCGCCAACGCAACCTGAGAACGAGATGGAACTCTTCGAGACATTCCAACAACGTTACTCGGCGCGCGTGTACCAGAAGAAACTGCTCTCCGAATCCGACCTCCAGCGCATTCTCCAAGCCGCCAATGACGCACCGTCCGCCGGCAACATGCAGGCGTACGAGATTGTGGTTGTCGGCGATGCCCCCCGAAAACAAGCGCTGGTCAAGGCCGCGTGGGACCAGCAGTTCATCGCCGAGGCGCCCGTGGCGCTGGTGTTCCTGACCAACCCGGCCCGCAACGCCGAACGCTACGGCGCGCGCGGGGCGAACCTCTACGCCGTGCAGGATGCCACGATTGCCTGCGCGTACGCGCAGCTTGCCGCGACGGCGCTTGGCCTCGCCACCTGTTGGGTGGGCGCATACGACGATGAAGCCGTGGCGCGCATCGTGAACGCGCCGGCCGGCCGACGTCCCGTGGCGGTCTTGCCGATTGGATACGCCGCCGAACCTCCGCGCCGCCGGCCGCGGCGTCCCCTGAAGGAACTGATCCATGCCGAAACAATCCATCCAACACTTTAACCTCTGGACCGAAACGATCTCCGCGCTGATGAGCGACGGCGTGTTGCTGAACAGCCTCGGCGACGACGGCCAGCCGAACACGATGACCATCGGCTGGATGACCGGCGGCATCATCTGGGGCAAACCGATCCTCATCGTCCTCGTGCGCCCTAGCCGCCACACCTTCAGCCGGCTGGAACAGGTTCCCGAATTCACCGTCAACGTCCTCCCGACCGAGCTTCGCGCGGCACTCCAAATCTGCGGCACGGAGTCGGGACGAAAGGCGGACAAGTTCGCCCGCGCCAGGCTCACACCGTCGCCCGCCCAGCGTGTTCGCGTGCCGGTCATCGAGGAAGCGCTGATCAGCTACGAATGTTCCATTGTCCATCGCAACAACATGGATCCCACAACGCTGCCGCAGGAAATCATGCACAACGCCTACGCCGGCGGCGGTTTTCATCGCCTCTATTTCGGCGAGGTCCTCGCCACAACTGCGACAGTGGACGCCCGCGCCCGGCTCGGCAAGGTAATGTAGCATCTCCGGGAAAGACACAATAACCCTTGCAATCGATTGGCTGTTCCGTATAGTGCGATGGAACGTTCGGGGCCAAGACGTCCAGAAGTGCGTTTCGTGCTGCATGTTACAAACACAAAGAGTCCATGATTCTCTCCCGCTCCAGTAGTTGGCCCCGCAAGCAACTGTTGCTGGCGGTGGCTGACGGTTTTTGCGCTGCATTCGCCATGGTGCTGGCAGTCACGCTGCGCCTCGGCTGGCTGGAGGGAATGGGCTACCTCGAAAAGCATTGGTCGCCGGTGCTGATCGCTTGGACGCTTTACATCGTATCCTTCTACATTTCCGGCCTGTACGAAAATGAGTCCTTGCAGCGCGTCTCCCGGATGCTTACGGCAGCGGTCATGGCGGTGGTGCTGGGATCAGTCCTCACCACCTCGGTCTTTTACGCCACGTTCTCCTTGGACATGGGGCGCGGCATCTTCTTCGGGTTTGCCGCATTCGTCTTTGCCGTCATCGTGGCGAATCGCCTGTTCTACATTGCAGCCAACCGTCGCGGCCTGCTCGCGCAACGCTGCCTGATCATCGGGACCAACGGTGAAGCCCGCAAGACCATCCAACTCATCCGCCGCCACCCGCACTACGGCATCCGCGTTCTCGGCATGATCCACTGCGGCCCATCAAGAGAGAGGGTCGGACAGTTCATCGAGGATTATCCCGTGCTGGGCACTCTCGATTCCCTCGAAAAGTTTGTTGATCTCTACGATATCGAACGCCTGATCCTCGCCACCACCGCAGACGAGGAATCCCTGCTGCTGAAACGGCTGCGCGCTTTTCGTTATCGCGGTGTGGCCATCGTGGACTTCGTCACGCTCTACGAAGAGCTTGGCCAGGAAATCCCGCTCGACTACATCAACGACGAATGGCTCTTCCACGCGTCCCTCAACAACTCCCGCATCCATATTCGCCGCTTCAAACGGCTGATTGATGTCTTGTTGTCGATGCTCGGCATCGTCATCACCGCTCCGCTGGCGGGGTTGGCGGCCTCGCTCATCAAACTCACCTCGCCCGGCCCAATCCTCTACCGGCAGGAACGCCTTGGACGCGACAGTGTCCCTTTTGAGTTGCTCAAGTTCCGCACCATGGTGGCCGGCGCCGAGAGCGAAACCGGCCCCGTGTGGGCCGCCGACAATGACCCGCGCATCACAACCGTCGGTAAATGGCTCCGCAAAACCCGCGTTGACGAAATCCCCCAGCTCGTCAACGTCCTTCGTGGCGACATGAGCCTCGTCGGTCCGCGTCCTGAGCGCGCCATCTTCATTCAAAAGCTCTCTGAGAAAATCCCGTTCTACGCCGAACGCCTCCTCGTGCCGCCGGGCATCACCGGCTGGGCGCAGGTCATGGCCCCCTACGCAGCCAGCGTTGAGGACACCCGCCGCAAACTCCAATACGACCTTTACTACATCAAACACATGTCGTTCTTCCTCGACGCGTTTATCTTCGCGAAGACGGCCAAGACGATCCTCTTTGGGCGCGAACGCAAAAAGACTTCTCCCACGGCAGCGACCTCCCCTGAACCGACAGAACTCAAGACCGAGACCCTTTTCCTCAACACCGCCAGACCCGGCGACGCCCCCGCCGAAGAAAAACGCCGGCTGGCATAATCTCATCTGGCTTTTTCCTCGCGCTTCGCTACCATCACTGTCGTCAAAGGAGCGCATCGGTTTGAGCCTGTGAAAGAATATCTCGATCTTGTTCGTCTTGTGTTGGAAAACGGCACGTGGAAAGCCAGCCGCACCGGCGTGGATACCATTTCCTACTTCGGCGCGTTCTATCGCGTGGACCTCTCCAAGGGGTATCCGCTGCTCACCACCAAGGAGGTCAATTTCGATTCCATGCTCCATGAGTTGCTCTGGTATCTCTCCGGCGAGGACCATATCCGCAATCTCCGCCAGCACACCAAAATCTGGGACGCTTGGGCCGACGAACACGGCAACCTCGAAACCGCTTATGGCCGGTACTGGCGGCGGTTCCCACACCCGTATCAGGACGCCAACGGCAAGTGGCACGTTCGGGAGGTGGACCAGATCCAGTACGTGATTGATTCGCTCAGGCAGGAACCCACCAGCCGACGACTGGTCGTGACCGCTTGGGAACCCGGCAACGCCAAGAGCAGCAAGCTCCCACCCTGCCACTACAGTTTCGTGTTCAATGTCCAAGAGAACCGGTTGAATTGTCATCTGACACAGCGCAGCGGCGACATCGCGCTCGGCATCCCGTTCAACCTCGCGTGCTACGCCGCGCTCACGCAGATGCTCGCGCAGGAGACCGGCCTCGAAGTCGGTTGGTTCGCGCACACCATCGTGGACGCCCACATCTACACCGCCCGTCCCGGCAGCGGCATGGAACCGTACGACCACGTCCCCGGCCTCAAGGAACAACTCACGCGCGAACCGCGTCCCCTGCCCCGGCTCGTCATCGCCAGGAAACCGTTCAACGAACTCCGGTTCGAGGATTTCCGCGTCGAAGGCTACAACCCGCACCCGAAGATCAAGTTCAAAGTCGCCGTATGAAGCTCGTCATCATCGCCGCCGTCACCCCTGACGGCACCATCGGCCATCAAGGCCGGCTCCCGTGGCATCTTTCCGAGGACCTCCGCCGGTTCAAGGCCGTCACGATGGGGCACACGCTCGTCATGGGACGCAAAACCTACGACTCCATCGGCAAACCTCTCCCCGGCCGCCGCAACATCGTCCTGACCCGCGGCCACGCCATTCCCGGCGTGGAATGTTTTTCCAGTCTCGATGCCGCGTTGAAGGCTTGTCCCGACAACGCCACCGTGTTCGTCATCGGCGGCGCGGAAGTCTATCGCCAGGCTCTCCCCCTCGCTGACCAGTTGCTGCTCACACACGTTCATCAAAACATCACCGGCGACACCAAGTTCCCCGACTTCGACCGCTCTCGATGGCGCGAAGTGTCCCGCACGAGCGGCGTCGAGTGCGATTTTGTGGAACTGCTGCCGAATCGTTAACGGATAAGCCATGAAACAAATACAAACAGCCGTGTATGCTTTCGTCGCAATCGCCAGCGGCTCGGTCATGCTGATGGCAGAACCCGACATCATCGTCAGGACGAACGTGCCCTACGGCAACGCCGCCAATGTGCGCGTGCAAGAAAACGGACCGGTCACGGAGGTGCGGTTCACACCAAACCCGCACGGCGGGCCGGAGTGTCTGTGGTTTTGCTTTCAGGTCTGCCGTTCAGGGGCGAGACGGGCGGCGCTCGGCAAGCAGCGGCTCATCTTGGAATGTCCCGAGACCATGCTCGGGGGCGGCCAGCCCGGTCATTTCCGTCCTGTGTTTCGTCCCACAAAGGGCAACTGGGAACGGACCGGCGCGCCGGAGTTGATTGAGCTTCCCGATGGCCGGCGTCAGGCCGCGTGGACATTCGACATGGAGAAACCGTCGTTGGACTTCGCGTTTTCGTTTCCCTACGGGCGCGAGGATGTGGAGCGGTTGGTCAAGCAAAGTGGAGGCTATTGGCGGGTGGACACCATCGGCGTCAGCCAGGGCGGACGTCCGTTGTGGCGGTTGAGCAATGATTACAGCCGGCCCAAGGGCAACCGAGCGGGCGTTTATCTGATGGCGCGCCAGCACTCGGCCGAGGTCAGCGGGTCGTGGGTGCTCGATGGCGTGCTGCGGCGGTTTGCGGAACTTGGCGACGCGGCGCCGTTGGCCTGGGCGGTGCCGCTGGCAAATAGTGACGGCATCGAACAAGGCGATTACGGCAAGGACAATTTCCCTTACGACCTCAATCGCGCGTGGGGCAAACCGCCGATGCGGCACGAGGTCTTGGTGTTTCAGCAGGACATACGACGCTGGGCCGCGCGGTGTCGTCCCGTCGCGGGATTCGATTTCCACGCGCCGGGCGCAAGCGAGACGCAGGGCATCTATAGCTTCGTGTCCGAGGCGCGCCCCGAAGTCTCTCAGGAAGCGAAGCAATGGGCGGTGCTCATGGGGGAACAGTTGGGCGCGGAATTTGCCGCTGCCAATTTCGTTCGCGTTGCCAAATATCCGTCGCGCTGGGAGACACCGCGATTCAGTACGTTTTTTCACGAAGAAATGAAGGTTCCCAGCGTCACATTTGAGGTTCCGTATGCCATCGTCCACAAAACCGTCATGAACCGCGAACAATATCAAGAGGCCGGTCGTCGCATTGCCGATGCCATCGTCAAACAAATCAAAAGTCTCTCCACGAAGTGAGCCTGCCGAATGACCGTACCATTTTCGCGCCGCGAATTTCTGGCGACAAGCCTCGGCGGTATCGCGGCGGCCAGCCTCGGACCGTTGTCCTGCGAGCGCCGCGCAGCGAGCCACACGCACACCGCGCCGCTGGCGATGTGGGCGTTGACCGGCACGCTGAAGTCGGACGACGTGTGCCGGCAGCTTGATGCGTTTCACGGCGCTGACTGGGGTGTGGTGCTTTATCCGCGCTGGGGACTCGAACTGGAGTATCTCGGAGGACAATTCTTCGAGCGCATCCGTTTCATCGTCGAACAAGCGGCGTCGCGCAAAATGGAAGTCTGGCTCTACGACGAGTTCACGTGGCCGAGCGGCCAAGCCAAAGGTTTGGTTACGCAAGGTCATCCCGAACTGGAAGCTCAACTGTTGGCGGTTGGACGGGACGGCACGAGCCGCGTCGTTCCTGTTCCCGAAACTGCAAACCTGCTGTTGACGGAAGCCACCGCGCGATTTCTCGCCGTGACGCACGAACGCTACGCCCGCGCCATCGGCGAGTTCTTCGGGACAACGGTGCGCGCCATTTTCACCGATGAACCGTCGTTGCCGCACCAGCACAAGCCACGCAAGCCCGGCGATGTCGCGTGGGAACTGGTTTGGTCGTCGGCGCTCGACAAGGCGCTCGGTGGCGATTTTCCAAAACGCCTGGCACAGACTGGCGATGTCGCTCATTCACCGCTGTGGCGCGAGTATTGGGCGGCGTACACGCGCGTGTTTCACGATTCGTGGGTCGCGCCGATTGCGAAGTGGTGCGCCGCGCATAGGGTTGCGATGAGCGGCCATTTTCTCGGTGAAGGAAGTTTCGGTTCGCAAGTCGCCTACAACGGCAGCCTGCGCCGGCAACTCGGCGCGCTCGGCATTCCCGGCATTGACGAAATCAGCACGCGCACCGACCCAGCCAAGTGCGAGGCTCTGACGCTCGCCTTCATCGCCGAGTTCACCGGCCGCGAACGGATGGTGGAAGTCTATGCGCTCGGTCCGCCGACGATGAGCCTCGCGACGATGAAGAAGATGGTTGACCTGTGCGCCGCGTGCGGCGTGGACCGGTACGTGTTGGCGATTTGTCCGCACGATTTCCGGGGCGGCATGTTCAAGCGCGAATATTTTGGCGTCTATAGCCAACAACAACCGTGGTTCCGCGAATTTGCCAAGGTTTATACCGAATACGTCGCCGAGGCTGCCGTGGTGGCGCGCGCCGCGAAACCGTTGGGCGTGCCGTGGCCGGCTGACGAGGAACTCTGGGCTGTGGCCGGGCCGGACCCGCGCCAGTCCAAGCCGTTGAAGGAGATGACCGAACGCTTCTTGGAGGCAGCGCGGGAACGGATTCGCGCGCGCTTGGAACCCGGCCATGAGTCGGTAGTTGCGCGCAAGACGCTCGAAGCAGAATGGACGTTCCAGCCAGTCGGCCTGAACAGCCTTCGGCTCGATGCGCCGGTGCTGGCCGTGGTGGACGTGCCGCGCGTTGCAGAGCTTTCCGTGCAATCCCAGCTTGTGCGCAGCGTGCGCATCAACGGCATGGCAGTCAACCTCGATGCCGCGCCGGTGGATCGCCAGTTCGATCTCAGTTACCGGCGCGTGTCGGTCGCCGCGCTGTTGCGCGCCGGTGAAAACCGGATTGAAGCGGACTTGACCGAGCCGAAGCCGCTGCGGTTTCTGCCGGCGCTGATCTTGTGGGGCGATTTTGCGGTGGACGCGCAGGGCCACATCGTTGCGCCGCCGCAGGCGATCAAACTCGGTGACTGGCGCCCGCAAGGTTATCCCGCGTTCTGCGGCACGGGCCGGTATCGCGCGGAGATCACGCTCGACAAGCTGCCGCAATATCTCGGCGTTGACACCGGCGATTATCCCGTGAGCGTCATCTGGAACGGGAAGCGACTCGGTCGGCGGGCGTGGTCGCCGTATCGGTTTGCGCTGAAGGACGCGGCGCGCATCGGGCGCAACGAAGTTGTTGTTGAAATCACGAGCACGCTGGGTCATTTATTGACGCCGAAGGAGTCGCCACCCATCGGCTTGATGACATTTTGCACTGATCCATGAAACAAACACCTTTTTCACGGCGTGCATTTCTCGCCGCTTCTGTCTTAGCCGCGGCGCTTCCCGTCGCTGCGGACGGAATTTCGGCCAAACGACCACGCATCAAAATCGGGCAGATCGGCACCGGGAATCAGCACGCCAACAAAATAGGGACGCTGCGCAAACTGACGGATCTGTTTGAGGTCGTCGGTATCGCAGAGGATGATCCCGCGCTGCGCGCGAAAGCGCTGAAGAGTACCTGCTACAAGGGATTGACTTGGATGAGCTCGGACGAGTTGCTGGCTGTTCCCGGTCTTCAGGCCGTGGGGGTGGAGACCGAGGAGCACGCACCCATTCCGACCGCTCTGCGCTGCATCCGTGCGGGAAAGCACATTCACCTCGACAAGCCATGCGGCGAATCGTTGCCTCAGTTCAGACAGTTGCTGGACGAAGCGAAGGCCAAGCGCCTGACCGTCCAGGTAGGCTACATGTACCGGAATAACCCGGCCGTGCAGTTTTGCATCAAGGCTGTGAAAGACGGACTGATCGGGAGCGTGTTCGATCTCGACGCTTCCATGGGACGGTATGACGGCGACGCCTACCGTAAGCTCATCAAAACCTACAAAGGCGGAATCCACTACATTCTCGCTTGTCATCTGATTGATCTCGTTGTGACGCTCATGGGTAAACCTGAAAACATCAGGCCCTTCCTTCGCCGCACCCGCTCTGACGGCGTGCTCGACAACGGTCTGGCCGTTTTCGAGTTTTCCCGCGACCGGCTCGCCACGATACGAACCTCTATCACCGAGGCGCAGGGCTTTCAGCGCCGGCATCTCACGGTGATGGGCGACAAAGGGACGATCATCATCCAGCCGCTGGAATCCAAAGGCAACATGTCGGGCGGCATTCTTAAGCTGGCGTTGGAGGAAGACCGCGGCGGCTTCAAGAAAGGCGTTCAGAATGTCGAGATGCCGCCCTTGAAAGACCGCTACGAAGACCAGTGGCGTGAGTTTGCCGCCATCCTAAACGGAGAGATGATCAACCCATACACCTGCGAGCACGATTACATCGTGCACAAGTGCCACTTGGAGGCCTGCGGCATGCCGCTCGATGCGTAAAGACAATGAAGAGACGTGAGTTCATCAAGACAGTGGCAGTCGCTGCCGGCGGCTTGACGGTGTTCGGCGCGGCACCAGCGAAGAAACCGCTACGCGTCGCGTTGATCGGCTGCGGTGGGTACGGCAACTATGCACATATCCCGGCAATCCTCGGACAGGGAACGAGTGTTAAGTCACAGGATGGTACGCACACACACCACCCGGAGACCGGCGGCGAGCAACTCGTCGCTGTCGTGGACCCAGATAGTCGTCAGATTGCCGCGGCGATGAAGCGGATCAATGAGGTTTCACCAGGCACCGACACATCCAGAATCGCAGTATACTCCGATTACCGCAAGATGTTCGACGAGATGAAGAAGGAACTGGACGCTGTAATCATCGCCACACCAATACACCACCACGCACTGCCCGCATTGATGGCCATACGTCGCCGGATTCATGTGTATCTGGAGAAACCGCTTGCTCACACGATCGCCGAAGTGCGAATGCTCACGGAGGAGGCCCGCCGCTACGGTGTTGCCACGCAGATGGGCAATTGGGGGCAATCAACGGAGGGTCCCCGCCTGCTGTGCGAGTACTTTCAGGCAGGTGCCATCGGCGCGGTACGTGAAGTTCACTGCTGGAGCGACCGCGTTGACGGACTACCCCCCAACACCCCACGCCCTCCCGCGATTCCCGTTCCGGAAGAGCTTGACTGGGATCTGTGGCTTGGTGGTGCACCTCATCGCGATTTCCATGACGGACTGCTTCATTTCTTCTGGAATGCATGGCGCGATTTCGGCAACGCCACCATAGGCAACATGGGTTGCCACATCATCAACCACGCCTCCCTGGCATTGAAGCTCGCAAGCCCTGCATCGGTTGAATTGGAAGAGGTGTACGGCGGCAGCCACGAAAGCTGGCCGATCCGTAACCGTATCCGCTGGGACTTCCCCGCCCGAGGGGAGTTGCCCCCACTCAAGCTCTACTGGTATGACGGCATCGCGCCTGAAGCACCATACAACAAGGATACCGTAAGTGCAGGTGGTCACAGACGTATGAGACGCGATCTTGCCTATGCACCTCCGATCCGCACCGAATTGGAGAAGAAATACAATCGGCAATTCACCGCGGAGGGCTCTCTGTTCATCGGCGACAAAGGAGTCTTCACCATCGGCCGGCACGGCGATGGGTTCCGAATGGTCCCCGAGGAAGCGCAGCGCGCCTTTCCAAAACCACCCCGTACGCTGCCGCGTATCAGAGGCACGCACCAGGAGGACTTCTTCCGGGCGTGTCGCGGCGGGGCACCAGCCTGCTCGAACTTCGATCACGCGTGGCCGCTGACGGAACTTGTCCTGCTCGGGAACATCGCCGTTCACGCGGGTGTTGGGAAACGCGTCGAATGGGATTCGACCGGGATGCGCTGTGCCAATATGCCGGAACTCAACCGCCATCTGGAGACGTCGTACCGCGAAGGGTGGCGGCTCTAACACCGGGGAAGAAAGACAATGAAGAGACGTGAATTTATCAAGACAATGGCGGTCGCTGCCGGCGGCCTGACGGTGTTCGGCGCGGCACCAGCGAAGAAACCGCTGCGCGTCGCGTTGATCGGCTGCGGTGGTCAAGGCGTCAAAACGCTGTTGCCCGCCTGCTGTAAAGAACGGGTGGTGGCGCTTGTGGATCCGGATCGTCGTTGCATCGAGGCAGCTTTCGCGCAAATCCGCAAGGTGGCCCCGTCGGCGGACACCGCTGCCATCAAGACGTTCAACGACTACCGCAAACTGTTCGACAAAATGGGCAAGGAGTTGGATGCGGTAGTCATCGCCACGCCCAACCACCATCACGCATCCCCGGCGTTGCTGGCCATCCGACGGGGTATCCATGTGTATGTTGAGAAACCCTTGACGCATACGATCCATGGGGCGCGACTGCTTCGGGACGAGGCGAAGCGTCACGGCGTTGTCACGCAGATGGGGCAACACGGTCACTCGAACGAAGGTTGCCGCCGGTTGTGCGAGTACATCTGGGCCGGTGCCATCGGGCAGGTCCGCGAAGTGCATTGCTGGGCGGCGGTGTGCGATGGCCTGCCTGACGCGGAGCACTCGCCGGCTTTGCCTTTGCCGGAGGGTTTCGACTGGGACACGTGGATTGGTCCTGCGCCGTTCCGTAACTTCCACGCGGACCTGCATCCGCACGGCTGGCATCTCTGGCACGACTTCGGCAATGGGTCGGTTGGCAACTGGGGCTGCCACCTTATTGATCCCGCCTACTGGGCGCTCAAGCTCAAAGCACCGGAGGCGGTGGAGGTGGAGGACATGTGCGGTGGCGGCAAGAGGGTTTGGCCCATCCGTACACGCATCCGCTGGGATTTCCCCGCCCGCGAAGGCATGGATCCCGTGAAAGTTTATTTTTACGATGGGCTTGCGGCAGATCAGCAGTACAACGAAGAGACGGTGTTGAAACGATGGAGAAACGTCGCGAAGCGCGAATGGCAGAACCTTCCGCCGCTGGTGCTTGAACTGGAAAAACAGTACAACCGGAACTTCGGGCGCGCCGGCTCGCTGCTTGTGGGCGACAAGGGCATCATGACCATCGGCGAATTCGGGGACGGGTGCCGCATGGTGCCGGAGGAGGCGCAACGCGCCTTCCCGGTTCCCGACAAAGTGTTGCCGCGCGTCAAAGGCACACATCAGGAGGATTTCTTCCGTGCGTGCTGCGGCGACGTGCCGGCCTGCGCGAACTTTGAGTATTCAGCGCCGCTGGCTGAAATTGCGCTGCTGGGGAACATCGCGATACTGGCGGGCCTCAAACGCCGCGTCGAGTGGGACGGCGCCGCAATGCGCTGCACCAACCTGCCGGAACTCAACCGTTACTTGAAACCGGCAGTCCGAGACGGATGGAACATTTGAAGGCAGAACTCTTCACATCATTCAGACTGCGCGACGTCACGATCCGGAATCGCATTGCGATGTCGCCGATGTGTATGTACTCCGCAGGCGAAGATGGTTTGGCAACGGACTGGCATCTGGCGCACCTCGCGGCGCGCGCCACCGGCGAGGTTGGGCTGATCATCACCGAGGCGACCGCCGTTGCCCCATGCGGACGCATCAGTTCCAATGACCTTGGCCTATGGTGCGATGCGCACGTCGCGCCGCTGGCGCGCATCGTGCGACTCTGCCAATCGCAAGGTGCCGCGATCTGTTGCCAACTCGCGCACGCGGGACGCAAAGCATGGAGCGCAACCAAGGGGCAGGGGCCAACCCCACTAGTCGGCCCCAGCGCGATTGCCTTTGATCACGATTGGGTCGTGCCGCATGAGTTGGGTCATGCGGAACTCGACGCGGTGGAATCGGCGTTTCGCGCGGCAGCGCAACGCGCTCTCGCCGCGGGGATGGACGCGGTCGAGATCCACGCGGCGCACGGATATTTGCTGCATCAATTCCTGTCGCCGCTCTCGAATCACCGAACCGATGAGTATGGCGGTTCGCTGGAAAATCGCGCGCGGATGTTGTTGCGGGTGGTTGACGCGGTTCGCCAGGTTTGGCCCGAACGAAAACCGCTCTTGGTTCGTCTCTCCTGCACGGACTGGATGGCGGGAGGATTAGTGATTGACGATCTGGTTCATGTTGCGCAGTGGCTGAAAGGGCGCGGAGTTGATCTGCTGGACTGTTCCTCCGGTGGAAACACGACGGTCGCTCCACCGACTGGCCCCATGTATCAAGTTCCATTTGCCGAACGCATCCGACGCGAGACGGGCATCCCGACGATGGCTGTCGGGCTGATCA
The DNA here is from genome assembly GCA_016871575.1 of Verrucomicrobiota bacterium. Classification (GTDB taxonomy): domain Bacteria; phylum Verrucomicrobiota; class Verrucomicrobiia; order Palsa-1439; family Palsa-1439; genus CAIKAP01. The sequence continues at coordinate 27,600 of VHCW01000016.1, read as the reverse complement.
CCACACCGGAGATGGCAGAAGAGATTGTGCGAGACGGTCGCGCCGATATGGTGACCTTGGGGCGCGAATTGTTGCGAAATCCACACTGGCCGCTCGAAGCTGCGCGTGTGCTGGGCGAGGATATCGAGTGGCCCAAACAATACGCCCGGGCAAAGCCAGCCTGAAGGAGAAAGAAAATGAAGAGACGTGAGTTCATCAAGACAATGGCGGCCACTGTCGGCGGCCTGACGGTGTTCGGCGCGCGTGCTCAAAGCGCGGCACCACTTTGCGGGGGTCCTGTCATCGGCGATCCGAAAGTTCGGGGGCCTTTCCCGATTTTGTCAACGCCGTTTACGGATTCGGGAGCCGTTGACTACGAGGTGCTGGCCAAGCAGGCGCAGTTCGTTGATTGGTGCGGCAGTCCGGGCATGATTTGGCCGCAGTCGGGGGATAGCGTTGACCTGCTGACGACTGAGGAGAAGCTGCGCGGCATGGAGGTGTTGGCCAAGGCGACGCGCGGTCGCCGGTCTGCGTTGTGTCTCGGCGTGCAGGGCAACGACACGGAGGAGATGCTCGTCTTCGCGAAGCACGCCGAAACACTGGCGCCTGCGGCAATCATTTCGCGCCCACCGGACTCCGGCAAAACGGAGGACGATCTGCGGCAGTATTGGCGCGCGCTTGCGGCGGTCGCCAAGCGGCCGGTGATCATTCAAACCTCCGGCGGCACCAAGTACAGGGGACCGGCTCCCTCGGTCAAGTTGCTGATCGAACTGGCCAAGGAGTCGCCGTATTTCGGCTATGTCAAAGAAGAAACGTCGCCCGTCGTGCCCCGCATGAAAGAACTCGTCGCGGCCAAGCCGACAATCAAAAGGGTGTTCAGCGCGATAGGCGGGTTCGGCTGGTTGTATCAGGCGCGCGTAGGCGCGGAGGGACTGATCACTGAGCGCGCGGTCTATGCGGATCTTCTGGCTTTTATCTGGAACCAAATGCAGAGCGGTTCCGACCCCGTTGCGTTGCAGGACGCGTTCAGCAAGCTTCTGTTGATGCTGAATCTGCGAGAGACGATTCCCGGCAACCAGTTGCGAGGTTTCCACCTACATGTCTGGAAGAAGCGCGGCGTGTTCAAGAACATGTTGTCACGAAATTACGGGCCGAAGAACAGTGTTCCGCCGAAACCGATCCTGTCGGAGCAGGCGCTTTCCCAGGAGGACATCGCCGAGATTGAGAGCCGGTTCGACATGCTGAAGCCGTACCTGAAGTCAGGCAATTGACAAATCCTGCTTTGCTCTTGAAACCCAGGTTGATCAGCCTATTCTGCCAACGTCCCACTCAAACGGTGGGACAGAAATGGAACAGAATGAAAACAAACCTAACCATCATCACCAGTTTGTTAGTCTTGGCAACGGCTCACGCGGAAACACCGGAATCCTACCGCAAACTCTGGCGCGACCCGGCCGTCAACGCGCGGATTGAGCGCAACATCGAAAAGTACCGCAAAGGCGACGCGACCATCGAGGTCGTGGACGCGAAAGGCAAACCGGTCAAGGGCGCGAAAGTGCAAGCGCGACAAACCGGACACGAGTTTCTCTTCGGCTGCAACGCATTTGTGCTCGGCCAGCTTACGCCCGAAGAAATGGAGCGGCGCTACGAGGAAGCGTTCTTGAAGATTTTCAATTTCGCCACCGTGCCGTTCTACTGGGAGGGCACCGAGCCGACACAAGGCCAACTCCGGTATTCCGAACCGGCCAGCGATTTCTGGCGGCGTCCGCCGCCCGACCGGTTCCTGCCGTGGGCGGCCAAGCACGGAATCACGTTGAAAGGCCATCCGCTCCTGTGGCACGCCTACAATCCGCCGTGGCTGCCAAGCGACGCCGATGAATTGCGCGCCCTCTACCAGAAGCGGTTCAAGGAAATCGCCAGCCGTTACGCCGGCAAGATTGACATCTGGGATGTCGTCAATGAGTCGCTGGTCTGCAAGAAGACGTATCCGCTCTACAGCGAAGACCGCGCCTACGTCGGCTGGGCGTTCAAGGAAGTCGCGCCGCTGTTCCCGGAAAACACCACGCTGATGATCAACGAGGTCACCAGCTACAATTTCTCGCCGTTGTCGGATAACTACTTCGAGCAAATCAAGACGCTGATGGCGCAAGGCGCGAAAATCCGCGGCATCGGATTCCAGTATCACTATTTCCGCCGCGAGCGACTCGATGCATTCTTGAAAGACCCGAAATGCAATCCTGGCAAGTTGCTCGATGTCTATGAGCAGTTCAGTGCGTTCAACCTGCCACTCTACGTCACCGAGATCACCATCCCGTCAGCAGGCGAGGGCGGCGACGCGTTGCAAACAGAGGTTGTGCGCGATCATTACCGGCTTTGGTTCGCCGCGCCGAACATGGCCGGCATCACGTGGTGGAACCTCGGCGACGGCACCGCCGTCAAACACGAGAACGTGGCCCAAGGCGGTCTGCTCGATGACCAGCTTCGTCCAAAGCCCGCCTACAAAGCGCTCGACCAACTCATCAACAAGGACTGGAAGACTTCCACCTCGGCGCAGACCGACGCCCAAGGCCGCGTCACAATCCGCGGTTTCCACGGTCAATACGAAGTCACGGTCAATTCAGTCAAGCGCGCGTTCCAACTCAAGAAAGGCGACGCGAACAAGTGGGTCATCAAGTTGTGAGAACAGCCGTCAAGCTGCTCTGTGGCTTGTTTGCGTTCCTCGGTGTCGTTCACGCTGCCGATGACACAGCGCGCCTGCGCCAGCTTTTCACCGGTGGCGTCGTGACGATTCCGCCGGGCGATTACCACGTTGGCGGCGGCGAACCGATTCCGATTCCGTCCGGCACCACCGTCTTCGCATACGGCGCACGCTTTCATCTGCCGAAACAACTGGGCGACAAAGCACGAGTCGTTGTGTTCACTGGCACAAACGTCACCAAGTTCGCATGGCACGGCGGTGAGTTCCTCGGCCACGTCTTCGACCCGGCGAAGCGCGAAAACAATTGGGAACCAAACGCCAACACACGCATCTTCGCCATCGGCACCACGCCCGGCGGAAAGACTGCCGACATCCTGTTTCGCGATGTGCGCTCCGACGGCATTTGCGGTGCTGTCATTCACGTCAACGGCGCGCCGAAGGAAGGCAGCCACAGCGAAGTGGAGACGTTTGCCGAGCGCGTCGCGGTAGAGAACTGCGCGTTGCTGCGCAGTGGCAAGTTCATGTGGGACTACGGCTATCTCTGGCAACAGATTGTCTGGCCGGAAGACTACGAACCATGGGAAGTCGAGCGCGCTCAACGTTATTTCCGCAACGATTTCATCCACGACGCCAGCGAGTGGGGGAAGTTCGTCAAAGACGGAATCTGTTTCTTCGGCGGGCCGTTGCCTGATGGCATCGTCCGCGGTCGTCAGTATCTCGATGTTCCTCCCGTCAAGTTCGGCACCGGCGTGAAGCTCATCACGAAGCTGCGTTTCGCCTTCAACGGCCTGTACGCGCCGACCGGCAACGGTCCCGGCAAAGGCGGCGTGGACATCCAGTGTTGTCGCGACGTGCGTATCACCGGCTGCCAACTCAGCGCGCTCGGCGACACGATGCACATCCAGCGTTGCCACAACGTCGTCTTCGCCAACAACCAGATTCTCGGTTCCCGCATGGGTGCGTTCTTCCTTGCCGAGCATTGCAAGAACGCCACTGTCACTGGCAACACCGTGGATGGCACCAACGGTTCGCGCGTGATGAGCGTCGAGCGGTCGTGCGAAGACGTGACGATCATCGGCAACACCTTTCGCAACGGCGGACGCGGCAGTTGGATCAACCAGCCGAAGAACTTCATCCTGCAAGGCAACGTCTTCGTTAACAACACCACCAAGGGCGAGCGCGACCCCCGACGCGGGCGTCGGGGGTACTTGACCGGCGACTACGAGCCGTGGCCGGAGCTTTACTTTACGACGTACCAGACCAACGGTTGCTATGGTCCTGTCATTGTCCGTGACAACATCTTCGTCCTCGCCGAGTCCTGCGCCAGCAACGCAGTGACATTCGCTGCCGGCGGCCACGACATCCAGATGACCGGCAATATTTTCCAAGGACGCACCACCACCATCCTTGTGGAGACCAATTGCACCAACGTTGACATCCGTAACAATAACTGCGCAACAACACAGTGAGAGGATTCATGAAACTTCAGGTTGTCTTGTTCGCTTCTTCGCTTGCCGTATGCTTGGCGAGCGACTTGAAGCTCTGGTATCGCCAGCCAGCGACAGCGTGGGAAGAAGCGTTGCCGGTCGGCAACGGCCACATGGGGGCGATGATTTACGGCGGCGTACCTACGGAGCGCGTCCAGTTCAACGAACACACCGTCTGGACCGGCCAGCCGCACTGCTACGCGCATAAAGGCGCGGTCAAGTTCCTGCCGGAAATCCGACGGTTGCTTTTCGACGGCAAACAAAAAGAGGCGGAGCAACTCGCGCTTCGCGAATTCATGAGCGAGCCGCTTCGCCAGAAAGCCTACCAGCCGTGCGGCGATCTCTGGATCGAGTTTCCTCATGACAAGACTTCTGACTATCGGCGTTGGCTCAACCTCGACACCGCGCTGGCTGTCACTGAATACCAATTCGGCGGCGTTGCCTACCGGCGCGAAGTAGTGGCGTCGTATCCCGACCGCGCTGTCGTGGTGCGCCTCACCGCCGACAAGCCCGGCAAACTCGATTGCGTCGTGCGCCTCAACAGCCCGCACACGAATTCCACCGTCGCCGCCACGGCCAACACGCTCACCCTTCGCGGCGAAGTCGAGCCTGACGGTATCCGCTTCGAGAGCCGCGCGTTGTTGACAACTGACGGCGCGGTAACAGTGGAACAAGGGACATTGCGAGTCAGAGGCGCAGGCACACTCATAATCCGGCTGGTGGCTGCGACGAACTTCAAGAGTTACAAAGACATCTCTGGCGATCCCGCTGCGCGTTGCGCGGCATTGTTGAAGAAAAACAAATCGTGGGAGAAGACCTTGCAGGCTCATGTGGCCGATCATCAATCGTTGTTCCGCCGTGTCAGCCTCGATCTTGGCCGAACACCCGCCGCCGACAAGCCAACCGACCAGCGCATCAAGGAGTTCGCCACCGGCAACGACCCGTCACTTGTCGCGCTTGTCTTCCAATACGGTCGTTACCTCCTCATCGCTTCCAGCCGGCCCGGCGGCCAACCGGCGAACTTGCAGGGGATCTGGAACGACAAGCTCAAACCGCCGTGGGACAGCAAATACACGTGCAACATCAACACCGAGATGAACTATTGGCCAGCGGAAGTGACCAACCTCAGCGAGTGTCACGAGCCGCTGTTTGCTGCGCTCGCCGAGCTGGCCGATACCGGTCGGGTCGTGGCAAAGGAGCACTACGGCGCGCGCGGCTGGGTCGTGCACCACAACTTCGACCTCTGGCGTGGCGCCGCGCCGATCAACGCCGCCAACCACGGCATCTGGGTCGCCGGCAGCGGCTGGTTGGCTTTGCACTTGTGGGAACGTTATCTCTTCACCCAAGACAAGGACTTCCTTGCCAAACACGGCTATCCGCTCATGAAAGGCGCCGCGCAATTCTACGCTGACTTTCTTTGCGAAGACCCGCTGACCGGTTGGCTCATCAGCGGCCCCTCGAACTCGCCGGAGCAAGGCGGCCTCGTCATGGGACCGACGATGGACCACCAAATCATTCGCGCCTTGTTCCGCCAATGCATCGAAGCCGCCCGCATCCTGAACACCGACAAAGAATTTGCCGACAGACTCGCTGCGATCCTCCCGCGCATCGCCCCGAACAAAGTAGGCCAACACGGTCAGCTTCAAGAATGGCTCGAAGACAAAGACGACCCGAAGAATCAACATCGTCACCTCTCGCACCTGTGGGGCGTCTATCCCGGCGACGACATCACGTCGCGCGACCAGAAGTTTTTCGAGGCAGCCAAGCAATCGCTCATCCACCGTGGCGACGCCGCCACCGGCTGGAGCATGGGATGGAAGGTGAACTTGTGGGCGCGTTTCCTCGACGGCGACCATGCCTTGGTGATTTTGCGCAATCTTCTCCAGCCCGTCGGCAAAGTGAAAGGACGATGGAGCGGCGGCTTGTATCCCAACCTGTTCGATGCCTGTCCCCCGTTTCAGATTGACGGCAACTTCGGCGCCACCGCCGGCATCGCCGAAATGCTGCTCCAAAGCCAACTCGACGAGGTACACCTCTTGCCCGCGCTGCCGAAAGACTGGCACGCCGGCAAAGTCACCGGTCTTCGCGCACGTGACAACTTCACCGTGGACATCGAATGGAAGAAGGGCAAGGTCACCCAGTATCGCATCGCGTCACCGCAACCCCGCAAAGTCCAAGTCCACGTCAATGGCGAAGTGAAGACGGTGATGGCGAACAAACTCTAAAAGGCAAACGCGGCGCCGCTGAGGCGCTTCTCGATTTCACCGACGACACGGCGTTCGTCGGCTTCGTCCTTGGCAATGAATGTGACGGAGAACCGCAGGTACGGCCCGGCGTCATCCCATGGCACGGTCGAGATGAGTTTCTCGGTGATCAGCCATTGCGAAACCTCCTCGGCGGTGGTGAATCGGCGGTCGCCCACTGCTTGCGGAGCGCGCACGTAAAGGAAGAATGAGCCTTTGGGCTTGGTCGCATTGAAACCGAGTTTGCGCAGCGCCGCAACCAGCAAGTCCATCCGACGCGAGTATTTGGCGGCAATCTGTTGCGTGATCTCCGGGTGATCCAGCGAAACGGCGCACGCCTTCTGGATGGCGAGAAATTGACCGCTGTCCGTGTTGTCCTTGCAATCGCCATAGGCTTTTACGAGCAACTCGTTCCCGCAGACAAACCCGAGTCGCCAGCCGGTCATGTTGAAGCCTTTGCTCATCGAATGGAGTTCGACCGCAACATCCTTCGCGCCGGGGACGCTGAGAATCGAAAGCGGTTGACCCTCGAACACAAGCGCCGCGTAGGCGGCATCGGAGATGATGACGAGCTTGTGCTTCCGGGCAAACGCAACTGCCTCCGCAAAGAATCCGCGCGTGGCGCTGGCGCCCGTGGGATTGTTTGGATAATTGAGCACCATGACTTTGGCGCGCGCGAGCACGTCGGCCGGAATCTCGGCGAGGTCGGGTAGGAAATGATTCTCCTCCGTCAACTTGAGGTTGAAGACTTCGCCGCCGTACCATTTGCTGTGCGTGCCGAATACCGGGTAGCCGGGCACGGTCATGATGGCGACATCGCCGGGATTGATAAGGGCGGCGGGCAAAATCGAAAGCGCCGCTTTGCTGCCGAGGCTGTGAAGGATCTCGGTCTCTGGATTGATGCCCGCGACGCCGCAAACGTTTTTCATCCAGCGGGCTGCTGCCTCGCGAAATTCGGGGCCGCCGTTGTCAGCGTAGCCGCGATTGTCGTGTTTGGCGGCTTCGGCTTGCAACGCCTGCACGCTCAGCGGAAACGCCATCTCATCCGGTTCGCCGACGCCGAGGTCAATGAGTTCGACGCCGGGATGGGCGGCCATCGCGGCGCGTTTGGCGCGCTTGATTTTTTCGAACTTGTAAATGGCAGTGCTTTTGCCGTAATCCTTGCCGCCGATGCGTTCGGCGAACAGTTGCTGAATGTAGGAATCGCTCATGCGGCGGATATAGACACAAAAAACGACACAAAGTCAATGGAGGCATGCAAGCCATGACCAGCAAACAACGATATGGCGCGATGTTGCGCGGCGCGCCGGTGGATTTCGTCCCGCGCATCCCGATTCTGATGCAGTTTGCCGCCGACCACATCGGCGCGAACTACGGCGCGTTTTGCAGCGACTACCGGGTGAAGGTCGAGGGAAACATCCGGTGCGCGGAGGATTTCGGTCTGGACCTTGTCGGTGTCATGTCGGATCCGTTCAGCGAGACACAAGGCTACGGCGCTGAAATCATCTTTCTCGACAAGGGCGTCCCGCAATGCCCGCATCCGCCCTTGGAAAACTCCACCGACCTCAACAAGTTGCCGACGCCTGACCCGTTGAAGTCCACGCGAATGCTGAACACCGTGAATGCCGTCCGTGCCTACCGCGAACGAACCGGCGAGGCCTACACCATTCTCGGCTGGGTCGAAGGACCGGCAGCGGAGGCCGCGGATTTGCGCGGCGTGAACCAGTTTCTCATTGACCTGATGGATGACCCCTCGTGGTGTGGCGAGTTGATGGAGCGGTGCGTGGACGTGGCGATTGAATACGCGCGCGCCCAGGTCACCGCCGGCGCGGACACCATCGGGATCGGCGATGCCATTGCCTCGCAGGTCTCACGACAAATTTACGAGGAACACATTCTCCCTCGCGAACAGCGGCTCGTTCGGGCGATTCAGGCAATGGGCGCATTCGTGCGGCTGCACATTTGCGGCAACATCACCCATCTGCTTGACGGCATCGCAACGCTGTCGGTGGATGTCCTCGACGTGGACCACATGGTGGACATGGCCTTGGCGCGCCGCAAGGTTGGACCGCGCGTGGCGCTTGCCGGCAATGTGGACCCGGTGTCGGGCGTCCTGCGCAGCACTCCGGCGGCCATCCGCGAGCGCATCCGCCGCGATTATGCTCTTGTCGGCAACCCCTATCTGGTCAACGCCGGGTGTGAGATTCCGCCGGGCACGCCCCCGGAGAATCTGCGGGCGATCTGCGAGCCGCTGCCGTACGCGCGGTGATGCATCGCAGTCGTTAGTTGCGCGGTTCCAAGTCTCATTCTGTGTTTGCTTTCCGCAATCCATTGGTGTTATTCTTCAGCCACAGGAAGGGAGGACTCTATGAAACGTCACGAGTTCGTGGTTGTAATCGGTTTGACGATGGTCGTCGGGGCTGTCGGCGTTCTCCATGCCCAATCGAAGCCACAGCCGGTATCCAATGCCGGTGATTCCGCTGCTGGATTGAAGACAAACCTGACCCTGAATCTTGGCAATGGTATTGAGATGCACTTTGTTCTCATCCGGCCGGGACGGTTTCAGATGGGGTCGGTGAAAGCCCATCCCGAAACCCCGCTGCACACGGTCACGCTTACCAAGCCATTTTACATCGGCAAGCATGAGGTGACCCAGGAACAGTGGCGCACCGTGATGGGCAACAATCCGAGCCACTTCAAGGGAGATAAGAATCCGGTCGAAATGACAGCATGGGAAGATTGCCAGCTATTTCTGCAGAAACTGCGCGGGCAAATGCCGGGTTTTCGGTTCCGTCTGCCAACGGAAGCGGAATGGGAATATGACTGCCGGGCGGGGAGCGCAACTGAGTATTGTTATGGCAACAACGCCCGCAAGCTGGCCGAATACGCCTGGTTCAACGCCAACTCGCATGGCACGTCTCATCCTGTTGGCGAGAAGAAAGCAAATGCATGGGGTTTGCACGACATGCACGGCAACGTCTGGGAGTGGTGTCAGGATTGGTATGGCAATCCGAATGCGAACGACGTCACCGACCCCGTCGGGCCGCGCTCCGGCTCGCGACGCATGTTGCGCGGCGGCTCGTGGCTCTACAGCGCCAAGGAATGCCGCTCGTTCGTCCGCGACGTGTACACCCCATCCGTGCGCCTGCTCAACGTCGGGTTTCGAGTCGCCATTGGACTGGACAGAACGCCGAAGATTGCCAGTGACGACTGACACCTTCGCCACTACACTGCCCCTGTGAAGGTGATTCGATCAGTTCGAGAAATGGCAACCGCTTCTGCTGCACTCAAGCAGAAAGGCGCGGGCGTCGCGTTTGTGCCGACAATGGGGGCGCTGCACGAGGGACACGCCACGTTGATGCGGCGCGCCCACGAATCCGGGGCGGCTGTGATAACGAGCGTTTACGTCAACCCGACGCAGTTCGGGCCGCGCGAGGATTTCAACCAGTACCCGCGCACGTTTGACGCGGATTGCGCGCTCTGCGAGCAGGCCGGCGTGTCGCTGGTGTTCGCGCCCGCTGACGAAGAAATGTACCCAAGCGGATTCGCAGCCGTCTCGACGTGGGTGGACGAGTTGCAGGTCGCCAAACGGCTCGAAGGCGAACGCCGCCCCGGACATTTTCGCGGCGTCTGCACGGTCGTTGCCAAGCTGTTCAACATCGTTCAGCCCGATACCGCGTTCTTCGGGCAAAAAGATTACCAGCAACTCAAGGTCATCGAACGAATGGTCCGCGACCTGCGCTACCCCATCGAGATCGTGCCTGTGCCGACAGTGTGCGAGGCTGACGGCCTCGCGATGAGCAGCCGCAACCGCTATCTTGCACCGGTGGAACGCGCGAAGGCCACCGTATTGTCGCGGGCGTTGCGTGCCGCGAGCGAATCAGGCGAGACCGATCCATTGCAATTGGAAGCGCTGATCAAGGACGTGGTGGCAGGCGTCCCCGAAGTGCGACTCGATTACGCCGAAGTGGTGGACGGCCAAACGTTGGAGCGGATTTCACGTGTGCGCCCCGGCGATGTCGCGTTGATCGCCGCGTCTCTCGGCGCGACACGGCTGATTGACAACGTCATTCTCTGAGAACCAAGACAATCTTTCCGTGCGCGCCCGGACTCATCACCGCTTCATGTGCCTTCGCCGCGTCCGCCAAAGGAAACTCGCGTCCCACCACCGGCCGCAGCGAGCCGCCGGCCAGCCCGGCGGCCAGCGCACTGTGAATCGCCCCGATCTCCTCCCGTGTCGCGTTGCCCAACATCACCCCCAACACAACGCCATCGCGTTGCATCAGGTCGCGCGGAGTGATCTCGACGTTGCCACGGCTGCCGACCACCACCACACGACCGCCGCGCGCCAGCGCCCGGAGATCGCGGCCAAGGTTCACGTTCGCCAGCATTTCCACAATCACATCCGCGCTCACGCCGTCGAGATGGTCGGATGCCCGGTGGTCACGGACTTCGTGCGCGCCTTGATCGCGAACCAGTTGCATTCCGCGTTCGCTGCCTGCCGTGCCAATGACGCGCATCCCGGCGGCAATCGCCAGTTGCACCGCCGCGATGCCGACGCCCCCGCTCGCGCCGTGAATCAAAACCATCTCCCCTGCCCTTGCGCGCGCCCGCTGAAACAAGGCGCGATACGCCGTCGCATACGCCGCGTAAATCGCAGCGCCTTGTGTGAAACCAAGGTGGTCGGGCAGCGGATGAACCTGATGCGCCGCGCACAACGCGACTTCTGCATAAGCACCGGTCAGCGTGCCGCTGAGGAACACGCGCTGGCCGGTGGACTCGATGACTCCTGCCGCCTCCATCCCCGGCGTGTAGGGCAACTCCGGCAAGTTCGCATACGCGCCGCTGCGAATGTAGGTGTCCACCGGATTGACACCGGCGGCGTGAACGCGCACGAGCAGTTGGCCCGCGGATGGGACGGGATCGGGCATCGTTTCGAGCCTCAAAACGTCCGGCCCGCCGAATTGAGAAACACGAATGGCTTTCATGGCGGCTTTATTGTACCATGCCGGCCCAGGTATGAGCCAACAACATAACTACGATTTCCTCGTGATCGGCAGCGGAATCGCCGGGTTGTCTTTCGCCTTGAAGGCAGCCCGCGCGGGAAACGTCGCCATCATCACGAAGAAGAAAAGCGCCGAGTCCAACACCAATTACGCGCAGGGCGGCATCGCGGCCGTCACCTCGGCGGAAGACAGTTTCGAGTCCCACATCCAGGACACGCTCAACGCGGGAGCTGGTTTGTGCAAGGAGGATGTCGTCCGCGCCATCGTCAGCGAAGGCCCGGCGATCGTGCGCGACCTCGCGGAGATTGGCGTGCGCTTCAGCGAGCGCGAGAACGCGCGCGGCGAATACGACCTCGGCAAGGAGGGCGGCCACACCAAGCGCCGCGTCCTGCACGCCGGCGACATCACCGGCCGTGAGATCGAGCGCGCCCTGCTGGCCGCCGCCGCCGCCGAAAAGAACATCGCCATCTTCGAGAACCTGCTGGCCATTGACCTCATCACCACGCGCAAACTCCGCCAGCCCGGCCCAAACCGCTGCCTCGGCGCCTACGTCCTCGACGAATTCAGCGGCGAAGTCAGCGTGTTCGCGGCGCGCGTGACGTTGCTGGCCACCGGCGGTTCCGGCAAGGTCTATCTCTACACGAGCAACCCCGACATCGCCAGCGGCGACGGCGTGGCCATGGCCTACCGCGCCGGGGCCAGCGTGGCGAACATGGAGTTCATCCAGTTTCATCCGACCTGCCTCTATCATCCGAAGGCGAAATCATTTCTCATCAGCGAGGCGGTCCGCGGCGAAGGCGCCGTCCTGCTCGGCAAGGACGGCCAGCCGTTCATGAAGAAGCATCACCCGATGGCCGACCTCGCGCCGCGCGACATCGTGGCGCGCGCCATTGACGCCGAGATGAAACGCACCGGCGCCGACTCGGCCTTTTTGGACATCACCCACAAGGATGCCGGCTTCGTCCAAAAACGTTTCCCCAACATCCACGCGAAATGCCTGGAGTTCGGCTTCGACATGACGAAGACGCCGCTGCCGATTGTGCCCGCTGCGCACTACCAATGCGGCGGCGTTGTGACGAACGTGGACGGCGAAACCGACATTACCGGCCTGCTCGCCGCCGGCGAAGTCGCCTGCACCGGCCTGCACGGCGCCAACCGGCTTGCCAGTAATTCATTATTGGAGGCCGTCGTCGTCGCCGAACGCGCCGCAAAGAAACTGACATCCTCCCCACCCGACCTGCCACCTGCCTCCTACCACCTACCCTCTTGGCAAAGCGGCAACACCGGCGACCCCGACGAACTGGTCGTTGTCACGCACAACTGGGATGAAATTCGCCGCCTGATGTGGGATTACGTCGGCATTGTGCGGACCGACAAGCGTCTCTTGCGCGCGCGCGCCCGCATTCAAAACCTTCAGCGTGAGATCAATCAGTTCTACTGGAATTACAAAGTCACACCCGACCTGATCGAACTGCGCAACCTGGCGCTCGTGGCGGAACTGATCATTGAAAGCGCTCTCTTGCGGCGCGAGTCGCGCGGCCTGCACTGCACGTTGGACTATCCGCACGCCCTGCCGGCGGCTTACGACACAGTGTTGCGGAAAGCTTGAATTCTTTCAGGGGTGTTGGTATGGTGCGCCGCCTTTTTCATTGGGCGCGTAGTTCAGTTGGCTAGAACGCGCGGATCACACCCGCGAGGTCACAGGTTCAAGTCCTGTCGCGCCCACCACTCCTGCAATCAATTCCCGTTTCTTCAGGACGAGGGCAGGATTTTTCTGGCAAGCCGCTCGATGCCTTCCTTGGCAAAATCGCTGAGCGGATAGTGGCGCTGCGCCTTGAGATACCATGCCAGGCCGGAGCCGGTTTGGCCTTGCGTCTCCAATCGTTGCGCGGTGCGCAGGCTTTCGACGAAACTGGCGGCCTCGCTGCTGTAGTTGCCGCGAAGCTGGTTCAACTTCACATCGTCGGGAAACTGCTTTGCGGCGCGCTCGACGGATTCCCACGCGCCGGCGGGATCGCCGCGGCGGGCAAATTCCTGGGCGCGGGCAACCGCGGCCTCGATGGTCTGCATGTCTTCGAGGACCTTCTTCAATTTCTCCTGTCCGTCAGGATTGCTGGCCATCGCGGCAATGAACCGGAGCTTGTCGTTGAATATCTGACGGAGATTGCCCTGGCTGAGAAGCTGTTCGAAATCGGCAACGGCTTTTTGCTGGAGGTCGCTCTGGCCGAAGATGGCGCCGGACATTTCCAGGAGTGACGGATTGCGCGGCCAGACGGCGGCGGCCTGCTTGAGTTCGTCCTCGACGGCCTGCGATTTGCCGGCAATGGCCGCGTTGCGGGCCTTCGCAAGGTGCATGGCGCTGACGGTCTTGGCCGTCTCGACGGCGGCGCGCGGCTTGGTCGAGTCAAAGTCCTTGGCCATGGCTTCCATTTCCTTGATCAGTTGTTCGGCCTGGGTGTAATCCTTGACGCTGAGCGCGCTCACGAGCCGGTTGGCTTTCTGGCTGTAGGTCAACGCGAGCCGCTTCTTGTCGCGCGACAGCGTCCGTATTTCCGGCATGTATTCGCCCACAAGGAACGACTCGCTGAGGCGCTTCGTGGCGCTGTCCATTTCGTTGCGGTCGGACAGGAAAAGATAAGCCTGAACGCCTTCACGGACATCCCGCATCGCTTCACTGGCCAATGACAACAACGTGCTGACCGTCGGCGGCATCCCAAGGTCCTTGGTAAAGAATTCCTTGGTCTGTCCCTCGACTTTGATGGAGGAATCGCCCTCGTTGAAAAGTTGGCGGTACATGTGGCAGGACATCACGACATGCTGAAACCGGCGCTGGAGGAAAAGCTGGAGCATCAACGCCTGAAACTGGACGCGCGCCTGCAACGCGGAAACCTCCCGCTTGGCCGTGAGCGCGGCCATCTGGGCCTCAAACGCAGCCGCTTCTTTCAGGTAGAAACCCTGTCGCATTTCGTTCGGGGAAACGACGGGCGCCGGCACGGTGCTGCTACCTTTCTTGCCGGCGGACTGCTTGGAGGACTGCTGTTCCTGATGTCCGGCGAACATGATGGCCTTGGATTGTTCGGCCTGCATGGCCTTCTTCAACTCCCCCACTGTCAATGCCAATTGGTTCTGGTTCATCTGCGCCTGCCACGCGGTGGCGACGGCATTGGCAATGGCATTGCACACGCCGCCATCAGCATCGTGCACGACGGCCCGGAACAACAGCACGTAAGCCTGATACAGCTTGACGTTGGTCGCGGTGCGCGGCGAAAGCAGATCGAGAATCTCGCGAATGGTCTTTTGGTACTCGACGTTGTCAGCGTCCGTTTGCTCCGGGGCGTTGAGGTACTTCTCGAAGCGCGCCTGAAAGACGCGCTGATTCGCAATGTTCCAGTGTTTGCCGCCCCACGAAATCACTTCCGAGCCGGGATCGTACATCGGCACTTCCTCGCCCAGCGGCACGCTCGGCGCGGTGCTGGGCGACTTCGGCGGCGTGATGATGGTGGTGCTCGTCGCCCCGCCCCTCGCCGGCTCGTCGGGTTTCTGCGCGAACACCGGCATCGCGCTTATCGCCAGCAGACAACACAGGAAACGTTTCATCATGTCACTCCTTGCGCAGGCTCTTGACCTGCAGGACGCCGCCTTCGACGACTTCGACCTCGAAGACGAACCGCTGGCCCTTCTGCAGATTGACGTGGTTGAGCGCCGACGGCACGAGCAACGGCACCAGGTCGCCCGGTTTGCCGGCGCCGGCCTCGACGGCGAAGAGGCGTCCCACGGACGGGGACCAGCCGAGCGAGTTCCAGACGGTGCCGTTGACGCGGTAGATGTTCCCGCGAAGGCTGTTGGCGTTTTCGAGGTAGGTCAGCACGTCGAGCGCGTTGATCGTGCGGTACGGGTCGTTGACCTTCGACATCAGAAAGTACCCACCGGCAATGGCTGCCGCCGCCAGCAAGGCGACGGCGATAAACCATGAAGGATGAAGTTTCGAACTGGCGCGTCGTGGCATGTCCAAACATTACCAGCGCGCCGCGGCGAGCGCAAGAGAACAGACGCTGCAACCGACAGGAAGGGAACGGGCGATGCCGACAGGGTGATCTCAGAGCGTGTCCGGAAACGTTCTCAGAGAAGCAACGTGTGAAAACCCGCTTGTGCAAAGTGATGATCGGCAGTGAGAGCTTCCTTCAACCCGTGTTCCTCCATCACCACAAACGAAACACAATCCGTGACCGACCAATCCTTATCCGCGCGGCGAGCGTACAGCGCCAGCGCATCCTCCAACAGTTCAGTCGTGGGCGGCACAATGGTCACGCGATCATCGTCGCGCAGCGCGGCCAACAATGCCAGAAACAAACGGCGATTGGCTCCCTTCGCCATGAAGTTGCCCAGTTCCGTGATTACCCAAGCGGTGGTCACAATCCGACCGTTCAAGGCACCGGTTTGTTGGCAAGCAATGGAATGGAACTCATCGCGGGAATTGAGCAGCGCCAAATAGTACGACGTGTCGGCAAACACCCGGCTCATTGGCGCGGTGTCCCGTACAAGTAGTGATCGTGGTTGCGAGCGGCATCGGCAGGCAAATCCCGCGCCTGACCGGCGTACTGGAGCAGTGTTTGCCCCAAGGATGACACCCCGGCCGACGAAGCCACCTCGACCGACACCTCGGCGCCTTCCGGCAACCGCGTCGGTTCATCCAATACCACCTGACCAGATTTCACGTGACCGCGATACGTCATAGTTTCACCTTCGTGGTCATTCTACCCTTCCTCGACAATCATCGCAAGTCTAAGTCTCACAGTCTAAGTCTCACAACGGAGCGGGGCTTTCGCCTGTTGGTCTGGCTACCAGCCCCGCCCCGGTGCCGCGTGTTTGGCTCGCCGCGCCCGTTGGCGCGGCGGCGCGGGAGACCGGCCCTGGGCTTTCCATTGGAACGGTGACCGCGTCCTGATGAACGCGGCCAATCTCTCCTCCGGAAGGAAAGCGCTCAGCGCACGACCACCACAACCCGCAACCCGTAGTTGTTGTTGCGATTCGACGGGTTGTTGTTGTTCCGGTTTGCCGACCGGCAATTCGTGGCATTGTTGTTCCATGAACCGCCGCGCAACACACGGTTCGACCCGGTCGCGGGCCAGCCCCCTTACGTCTCGATCTCAAAACACTTGGCGCTGGCATTCGGCCAGCACCAGTCCGTCGTTGCCGGGTTGTTCGCGGACGAACTGAAACCACCTGAACATCGTCGGCCACGCCTCAGCCAACCGTCTTCGTTCCGCCCGAACCGCACGCCGCAACGCTGCCATCCGGCGGTGGAAACGGCGCACGTTCTCCGGCAACACGCGCGTCCAATCCGGGCCGAACCGGAAGCCGAGGAACGGCACACCGTCCCGACAGGCCAGCACCTGACACTTGACCGGATGCGCTTGCAACCGTTCCGCTGCGAACTCCGCCCGGAGCCGGTCGAGCGCATCCCATAGGAACCGCTTCGAGTCGGCGAACAGCACCAAGTCATCCGTGTACCGCGCGTAGCCACCGGGTTGGAGTTGTTCCTCGACGAGATGATCAATACGGCTCAGATACAGGTTGGCGAACAACTGGCTCGTCAACGCGCCAATCGGCAGGCCGCGCGGACGCGCCAGCGGCGTCAATAGATCGTCGCCCGCAAACCACGCGGGCGGTTCGTCGGTCGTTTGCCACGAATCAATGATGCGGTCGAGCAACGCCAGCGTCGGCGCGCACTTGAGATGGCGGCGCAGCTTCGTTTTCAAGAGCGCGTGGTCAATCGAGGCGAAGTATTTCGTCACGTCCGCTTTCAGCGCGTATGGGTACTGTTTCACCAACTGCCGGCAGTGCGCCCGCGCCGCGCCCGTGCCTTTGCCGAGGCGACAGGCGTAACTGTGGGCGATGAAACTGCGTTCCAAGAGCGGTGCAACGATGTTGCAGACAGCGTGATGAACGATACGGTCGCGGTACGGCGCGGCGCAGATCAGGCGCTCCTTCGGATCGTAGATGCGGAAGGTTTCGTAGGGCGCGGGTTGCCAGCGTTGCTCAATCAGTTCGTTGTAAATCTCGCGCAGCACCGACTCGCGGCGCAACTCGAAGTCCTCAGCGTACCACCGGTAACGTTTCCGTTTCCGGGCGCGGCGGGCGGCCAGTTCCAAGTTATCCCAAGAGCAAATCGCATCGTAGAGGTTGCCGAAGCGTTTCACGGCTTTGGTTTCACCCAGCCGTGCCACATCCGACCGATTTCATCAATCTCGCCAATCGCAAAGCGCAGTTGGTCGGCGCTGAGGACGCCGCGGTCGTGGCTCAGCCGCAGAAAGACACGCAGCTTTTCCAAGTCGAGGTTCACCGGCAGGTAGAGCGCGGCGCGGTCTTTGCGGTAAATCGCCTCGATGAACTGCTCCAGCAGACGCAACGCGATGGTTTCGATCTTCTGCACCAGCCCGAACCGCATGTTCTTCGGAAACTTCGCCGTGCGATCCAGCAGCCACCCCAGTAGATCGTAATACTTCGTATAGATTGGCGGACGATGAGCGGTCATCATTTGCGGTCAGAGAACGGCAAAGCGGCGACGAGTCGCCGCACTCCAAATATGGAGTGCGGGAGCTTGCTCCCGCTTTGTGGTTGCTTTCATAAATTTTGCAGCCGGCGCCGCGCTTCGCGCGGCGGAGGTAAAAATCTAAATTGTAATTAAGCCCTCAGCGCACGACCACCACAACCCGCAACCCGTAGATGTAGAAGCGATTCGACGGGTTGAAGTTGTAACGGATTGCCGACCGGCAAGTCGAGGCATTGCGGCTCCATGAACCGCCGCGCAACACACGGTTCGACCCGGAAGACGGCCCGACCGGATCGGTCTCCGCGTTGGTGGAATAGTTTCCATACCAATCCTGACACCATTCATAGACGTTACCGTGCATGTCATAGAGTCCCCACGTATTCGGTTTTTTCTCACCGACCGTATGCGTCTTGCTGCCGGAGTTATTGCTGTACCAAGCGTAGTCGCCCAACCCACCGGTATCATCGCCATAGCAATACTCGCTGCTGCTGCCGGCGCGGCAGGCGTATTCCCATTCCGCTTCCGTCGGCAACCGGAACGTGTACCCCGGCACTTTCTCGCCCAGTTTCCGCACGAACGTCAGGCAATCCTCCCAATTTACAGTGTCAACCGGATTCTTCGCGCCCTTGAAGTTGCTGGGATTGCTGCCCATCACGGCCTGCCACTGCTCCTGCGTGACCTCAAACTTGCCGAGATAAAACGGTTTGGTGATTGTCACCTTGCGCGCCGGCTTTTCGTCGCTGCTTCCCTTGTCCGACCCCATCGTGAAGTTGCCGGGACGGATGAGCACGAAGTCCATCGTCACCCCGCCGCCGAGGTCCACGGCGAGATTGCCTTGCGCAGTGGGACTGCCGGAAGATTGCGATTTCCCACAACTCACCGCAACGGCAAACACGACCAACAACAACATACCGCGAACAGCAGCAGAAACCTGACATTTCATGGAATGCCTCCTGTTTGTTTGTGTGCTCAGAATACCGTCTATCGCGGTGACAAGGCAAGACCAGAATACCGGCGAGCGTGCTCCATCAAACCACATCCAAAGGGTAGTTCGTAGTGAGCCACGCAGCGAAGCGAAGTGGGGTTGCGCGAGATCGTTCCGTCCAAACGATTCGCACTCCGTCCCGAAACGACACGGGACTGCGTGCGTTACTAGAAACGTGCCCTTCCATTCAAGTTTGACGGAGTTCAAGAGACGAAGGCGATGCCCTTGAAACGAAATCCGTTCACCAACGGGATCACCAAACGGGTTTGCACTGTGTTGCCGTTCCTGCTACTGTCACGCCCTTGATGAGCAAACGCCCAGACAATCCATCCGCCTTTGACTCGATTGAATCCTGCGTGGAAGAAATCCGGCAGGGTCGAATGATCATTGTGACCGATGACGAAGACCGCGAAAATGAAGGCGACCTCGTCATGGCCGCCGAAAAAGCCACGCCGGATGCCGTCAATTTTATGGCCAAACATGGCCGCGGGCTGATTTGCGTGCCGACCACCGAGCGCCGTCTCCAGGCGCTCAACATCGAGCCGATGGTCCGCGAGAACCGCGACTCCTACCGCACCGCCTTCACTGTCAGCGTGGACGCCCGCACTGGCATCACCACCGGCATCAGCGCCTACGACCGCGCCCGCACCATTCGCATTCTGGCCGACCCGCACGCCGCGTCCGAGGAACTCGTTTCTCCCGGCCACATTTTTCCGCTGCAAGCCCGCGAAGGCGGCGTGCTCTGTCGCGCCGGACACACCGAAGCATGCGTGGACCTCATCCGCATGGCGGGACTCTACGCTGTCGGAGTCATCTGCGAGATCCTGAATGAGGACGGCAGCATGGCCCGGTTGCCGGAACTGTTGAACTACAAGCAGACCCACGGCCTCAAGCTCTGCACCATCCGCGACCTCATCGAATACCGCCGCCAACGCGAACGCCTCATCGTGCGCGAGCAGGAAGTGGCCATGCCCACCGAGCACGGCGAGTTCCGCCTTCATCTGTATCGCTCGCTCGTGGACAATCAGCATCACTGCGCGCTTGTGATGGGGAAGTTGCGCGGCAAGGAAAACGTGCTCGTCCGCGTCCACAGCGAATGCCTCACCGGTGACGTCTTTGGCTCCCAGCGTTGCGACTGCGGCCATCAACTTCACGAGGCCCTTCGGCGCATTGCCGCCGAGGGCGCCGGCGTTCTCGTCTATATGCGGCAGGAAGGGCGCGGCATCGGTTTCGCCAACAAGATGCACGCCTACGCGCTGCAAGAAACCGGACTCGACACCGTCGAGGCCAATGAGAAACTCGGCTTCAAACCCGACCTCCGCGAATACGGCCTCGGCGCGCAGATTCTCGCCGACCTCGGTCTCCGCAGCATCCGCCTGCTGACAAACAATCCGAGAAAAATTGTCGGCCTCGAGGGGTTTGGCCTGAAAATCACCGAACAACTCCCCATCCGCATCACACCCACAGCGCACAACGTCAAGTACCTCGAAACGAAAAAGAAAAAAATGGGACACACACTCTGACCATGTTACGCGCCCACAAAACCAAATCAACACTTGCCGCCCAAGGTCTCCGCTTCGGCATC
This sequence comes from Verrucomicrobiota bacterium, assembly GCA_016871575.1. Lineage (GTDB taxonomy): Bacteria > Verrucomicrobiota > Verrucomicrobiia > Palsa-1439 > Palsa-1439 > CAIKAP01. The sequence goes on along the minus strand of VHCW01000016.1, from coordinate 7,064 downwards.
GCCGCCGCCTGTTACAACCCCGAACTCGCCGACGCGCTCGTCGAGAACTGCGTCAAGACACTCTGCGCCGCCGGCGCGCGCGCGCGCGACATCCGCGTCCTCCGCGTGCCCGGCAGCTTTGAGATCAGCGCCGCGGCCGCGTGGCTTGCCAAGTCGCGCCGCTACGATTGCATCATCGGCCTCGGCGTCATTCTCAAGGGGCAAACCAGTCATGCGCATCACATTGCCGATTCCGTCGCGCACGGCCTGACCCAGATCAGCTACCTCACCGGCGTGCCGACTGTTTTCGGCGTTGTCACCGCCAACACGCTGCAACAAGCCCGCGTCCGCTGCCTCAGCACCCGCTACAACCGGGGACGCGAAGCCGCCGAAACCGCCGTCGCCATGGCACGCCTATGGAAAAGCCAGTAAAACATCCCGGCAAACGCCGGCACGCCCGCGAATTGGCCGTCCAGTTCCTGTACCAATTCGACCTCAGCACCGGCGACACCCTGGCGGACGCGCTTCCGATGTTCTGGCAGACGCAGACCAACATCGAGGACAACGTGCGGACGTTTGCCGAGGAACTCATCCACGGCTGCGCGACGAACCGGGAAAGCATTGACGAGAAACTCCGCAAATACACCGAGCACTGGGAATTGCCGCGCATGGCCGCCGTGGACCGCAACATCCTCCGCCTCGCCATCTATGAAATGACCTGCCGCGACGATATTCCTCCCGTCGTCAGCATCAACGAAGCCGTCGAGATCGCCAAGCGCTACTCCACGCGCGAAAGCGGCGCCTTCGTCAACGGCATCCTCGACCGCCTCCGTTCCGACCTTCCGCGCCCTGCGCGCACCGCGTCCGGCAAATGAAGTTCGCCGACCTGCACATCCACAGCGCCTGCTCGGATGGGACACTTTCACCAGCCGATCTTGTCCGCGCTGCGAAAACAAACGGCCTCGCCGCCATCGCCATCACCGACCACGACACGTTTGACGGCATCGCCCCGGCGCTCGCCGTCGCCAACGGCATCGAGGTCATCCCCGGCGTCGAACTCACCTGCCACGTCTGTCAACACGAAGTCCATCTTCTCGGCTACTACCTCCACAACAACTGGCGCGATGCTGCCTTCGCCCGTGTTCTCCAGTTTGCCCGCGACGTCCGCGCCAAGCGCATCGTTCAAATCGTGGAACGACTCAATGCGCTCGGACTCGACCTGACGGTTGCCGACGTGCAACACTGCGCCAGCAGCGCTTCCCTCGGCCGCCTGCACGTTGCCCGCGCCCTGCTCGCGCGTGGTTTCGTCCGCAACGTGGAAGAAGCATTCGCCCGTTTCCTCCGCCCCGGCAAACCCGCCCATGTCGAGCGTCACCGGGTGACGGCTGCCGAGGGAATCCACCACATCAACTCCTCCGGCGGCGTTCCCGTGCTCGCGCATCCCGGCCTCTCTGCCATCACCGACATTGACATCCGTGACATGCGCGACCAAGGACTCCGCGGCATCGAGACATGGCACCCCGCACACAATCCCGCCCAAACGAGGCACTGCCAACAACTCGCCGCCTCACTCGGCCTCCACCCGACCGGCGGCAGTGACGCCCACGATGCCGGCGTCGGCGCCGTCCGCATCCCGTACGAACTCGTCGAAAAACTGAAATGAACCTCTTCCAGAAATTCCGTGATGGCCTGAAAAAGACCTCGACCAAGCTCGCCACCGAGATCAAACGCATCATCACCCGTTCCCCGCGCCTCGACGCCGATGCGCTTGACGAACTCGAAGCCGCGCTGGTCGCCAGCGACATCGGCATCGGCACCGCCACCGACATCGTCGCCCGCGTCAAGGAAACCGGTTCTCCCGATGTCTTCGCCATCGCCCGCACCGAAATCGAACGCGAATTGTCCAATGTGGGAGCGGCCTTAGCGCCGCGACCTCCTGCCTCTCCCACCGTCATCCTCCTTGCCGGCGTCAATGGCACCGGCAAAACCACTTCCACCGCCAAACTCGCGCACTGGCTGAAATCACAGGGGCACACCGTCCTTCTCGCCGCGTGCGACACGTTCCGCGCCGCCGCCATCGAACAACTCAAAATCTGGGCCGGCCGCGTCGGTTGCGACATCATTGACGGGCAGTACGGAGCCGACAGCGCGGCCATTGCATTCGACGCGCTCGAAGCCGCCATCAAACGCAATGCCGATTACCTGCTCATTGACACCGCCGGTCGCCTTCACACAAAGGCGAACCTGATGGAGGAAATGAAGAAGATGCGGCGCGTGCTCCACAAACGTCTTCCCGATGCGCCGCATGAAGTGTTATTGGTGCTCGACGGCACCACCGGCACCAACGCGCTCCATCAAGCGCGCGAGTTCCACAACACCCTCGGCATCACCGGCCTCATCGTCACCAAACTTGACGGCACCGCCAAGGGCGGCATCGTCGTTGCCATCGCGCGCGAACTAAAGATTCCGGTAAAATTCATCGGCCTCGGCGAACAAGTGGACGACCTTCAACCATTCGACCCGAAAAGTTTTGCCAAAGCCCTCTTCACTGCCAACGAGATTCAGGAATCGCCGTAAAAGACATAGTGGTCGTAGGTGCGTTTGTCGTCGCGTTTTTGCTGATGTTTTTCGAGCGGGCCGTGGTATTCGCAGTGGAAGAATCGCCGGTCGAAGATGGGCTGTGGAAATGAGGATTGTTTGCCGTCCAGCGCAGCGGCCAGATGCAACAGCACCAGCGGGATTTCATCGCCGGTGCGGGCGTACTGGTAGGGAGTGCGCGGAAATAATCCGGTTGGCGTTTGCTTCCTCAGCAGGTTGTCGCCAACCCGGCAAGCGAGGCGAAGCATTTCGGGGCGCTTCGTGGCCCGGTGTAGTTCGAGCAGCGCATAGATGACCGACCAGTCATCACAATCGGTGTCCAGTTTACTGAAGTCGCCAAGCCCCAGGTGATCGCTGATCTGAGTTGCCATCTGTAACAGTTCCTTATCGCGTGTCAATCGGTACGCCATTGCGCACCCCCACAACAGAAAACCGTCGGGAGCTTGGGGCGCAAACGAGGCAGCCACGTAGTAACCGGGCTTTGACTTACTTCCTTCGATCCGCGTGCCATCGGTCAACAACGCCACGAGTTTCCCCGATTTCGGGTCGTACGCACGGCGGAAGTAAGTCTTCAGGTCATCGGCAGCCCACTGCACAAACTCACGACCGATGCCGGTTTGCATCAGCGTTTCGGCGGCTTGCATTTGAACCAGCGGCAAGGTGTGGTAACGGCTGACTTGGTGGTAAGCGGCCACCATTTTGGCTTCGTTGATTTCGGGGTGAACATGACCAAGCGCCGCCTGCGCGCGGTCGTCCTTGCGATACGACAGTTGTCCGCCGCACAGACCGGTTTTCGGGTCACGTCCTTGTTGCCAGCGGAAAAGCAACCGTCGAGTCCATTTCAGCGCATCCGCGTTCTTGTCGAGGACAGCGAGCATCACACCGCTGCGCGTCAGCGGGGGCGTGACGTTACAAAACGAGAGGTTGCCGCCCTTGGCCGGGAACGGCACTTCGGAGTTCTCGCGGAACTCGTGCGACCACAACGGCGGCGACGGTTTTCGCGCGCTGGCGTGACGGTTGTAATCCAGCAACGACCAGTCCAACACGTGACCGCCCCAAATCGTTTCCATGAGCTTGGTGGTGGCCGACGGATTCACCCGGTGCATCAACTCGTAATACGGCTGCTGGCTTTTCAATTCGTGGGTGTCGCTGCCCTGCCCCACCGGTTTCTCCTGTTCCAAATCCCACGCCAGATGGCCGCCCCAATACAACAAGCCGTTCGGTGTCCGGAGATGTTCCAAAACATGACGCGCTGCATCCTCGGCAGCCTGACGATACTTCGCCTCGCCGGTGACGGCGGTCAATCCATCCAGCAATCGCATCAGCGGTTGTTGACTGGCAAAATTCGACAGCACCCATTCTTTCCCGGTGTGCTTCCAACGGGCAGGTTCCAACGTCGCGACATGCAGGCCGTCCACAAACAACGGGCTTTGCACCTTCCCATATTTGTCCCGGCCGTCCGCGAGAACCCGATCGGCAAACGTGACGGCAGCTTGAAGATAGCGATTGCCGCCAGTTGCGAACTGAATTGTTGAACTGACCATGGCGTCACGCTCATCGGTGACCGTGAGGAACCAAGTGCTGGCGTCGGCTGGCGGACAGGGCGCTGTGACGACGCCGTTGCTGATTTTCGCCGGAACGCTTTGCCATTTGCGTTTGGAGCGCAGGCCGGTGTCGGTGGTGTAGTGAAGTTTGGCTTCCTTGAGTGGCAGAACGCATTTCACGCTCATGCGAACGCAGTCACCTTCAACAACTGGCTTGCTCGGCACTGGCAGCGGTTGCCCGCCCCGGCAATACGAGTCAATGAACAACCCGATCTCCTTCGGTGCCCAGCCGGGGCCATGGCCGTGACGCATGTTTACTTCGATCCTCATCTGTTTCTTTCCCGGTACGCAGTCGAAGCTCTTCTGGTAGCTGTCCAGCGGGTAATGAATATCGTTGCTGCCGTTGACGAACAGAATCGGCACGCGGCAACGCGGCAACCGACTGGAAGGATCATAGGTCTTGATCCAAAGCTCGCGGCGGTCACCGAGTTTGTCTATCGAAGGCTTCTGCACCGATTCGCCTTCGAACAGAAACCCGCAACCATACACCGGCACAGCCGCTTTGAACCGGTCATCGAGCGACGCCACCAAACAGGTCGTGTAACCTCCCCAACTGATGCCCGTCACCGCCGTGTGTTCGGCGTCCACTTCCTCCATGCTCCGCAACAACGAATGTGCTCGCATCACGGACGCGGCGGCGTGAAACGGCCAGTCGTCGCTGGTGTCGCCGCCGATGCTGTCGAACTTTTCGGCGTGTCCCTGATCGGGGCCGCCGTTTGGAAGTCGTTTGCGTGTTTCCTTCTTCGCCGTCTGACCCGGCACGGGCACGCCGGTCTTTGCGTCATAAACCGGAGCGTTCGGCTGGCTACCGGACAAATCCATCGCGATGGCTGCGTAACCGCGTTGCGCCCAAAGCCACGCCCATTCGGCGAAAGCAGTCCCGCCGCCGCCGTGAATGAGCACGACACCGGGGAATTTGCCCTTGCCGCAAGTCGCCTTCCCCAAGGTCATCGGCGATGCATAAAACGCGAAGACCTCCGTGTCCCGCCCCCGATACTTCTCGCCTTCATACAGAAGCGAATGAACCGGTCCCGATTGATCCACCCAACGCATTTGGGGAATCGTCTTCTTGAGCGCAGTAAGATTCCACGGACCGACCTTTTCGTCGGCAGCGAAGACGGTCACGGCAATGAAAAGGGCAAAGAGATGTTTCATCATGTCACCGAGTCAATACCACACATCACTGCCCGTCAGAAGAACAAAGGAATGGGCGCAGGGGCAAAGGTTGAGACAACTTCCAAGCGTCAAACACAGCCGGAACATGGCAAATAGCAACCACGGAAAACACGGAAGACACGGAAATGCGGTAGGGACGGCTCACCGAGCCGTCCACTCCACTTCCTACGGCACAATCAACTTGATCCGGTAGAACCGCTTGGTTGCATTGCCAACAGTCGTATCAGTGTAAGAGAGCGAAGTTTCACCCGTTTGCGCCGTGATTTGCGAATCCGGCAAGTCCTCCTCCCACGGGCCACCGGGATTCTCAGCATAAACCACCTTGTAAGTCTTGCCGGGCACGCTCTGCCACGTGATCGTGAAACCGCCACCCGCTGCCGGTGCGGTCGTTGTGACCTGCAACCGGCTTGTCGGGTCTGTCGGATTGGTGCCGGCCCAGTATTCCTGCGTGTTGTTGTGGCCATCGCCATCGGAATCGGCGAAGTCCGCGCTGCCGTCCGACGGCAACCCAAACCCAGCCAGCCACGCCCGCACGGGATTGGCAGCCGGCAACGTAAGCGACGACACACCCCGGTAGGCATCCAGCCAGCCGCTTACCGTCGCCCCGGTCTCGAACAGTTGCAGGCTCTCGATGTGATAATCGCCCTGCCCGCTCTTGGCGCGGATTTCCGCCAGATCGAAGATCAACGACACCTGCATCGGCCCCGCCGCTGCGGCGGCAAACTGCGCCGACTGCGCATACCGGTTCAACCCCATCGCGTCCACCAACTGCCCCGACAACACATAATCGCCCGCCGCCGCCACGTTGACCCACACTTTGACAATCAGGACATCCGCGTAGCCGTCGCCATCCGTGTCCACGCTCTCATAGACCGGGTCGCCAAAGATGCCGCCGTTCCCGGTCGCCACGCTGAACACGCCCGTGGCCACCCGTTGGAACGCTTGCCCGGCGCTGTTCGTGCCATAGGCCCGGTAGGTGATGGCATACTCACCCGGCAATTGCACGTTGGCCAACACCGCCGCATACACCCCGTCATTCGGCGCGCCGTCGTTGTGCCAGCCGTTGTCGAACAACGTCAGGTTGTTCGTCGTCCCGTTCGGCAACAAAACCATCGCTGTCAACGCGGCATTCGTCACCGCGCCAACCGGATCCGCGCTCAAGTCCGCCAGTTGACACGTCACCACCACATCCTGTCCGCCATTGAACAGCGGTCCGGTCTGCGGCACCAGCGTCACCGGCGAATCGCCCTGCACCGTCAATGTGTAAGCGGCTTCCGTCGCCGTCATACTGCTGGCGTCCAACACCGCTGTCCAGACTCCCGCCGTGGGACTCGCGATGGTGAAGCTGGCCACCAACAGATTGCTCGCCACAACGGTCGCCGAGTATTGCACATTGGAGTTCACGGCCGGCGTGCTCGCGTCAATCACCACGCCCAGCGGATCGGTCAAGCGAACCGTGGTGTTGGTATCCGCAACCAACCATTGGAAAACCAGCGTCGTCGCGGCATCACTTGTCAACGAGCACGCATTTGTTGTTCCTGCGAAAGCAGATCCGGCAATTTGCTCCACCAGTTGCAGCACTAACCCATTTGTTTCACCGTACGAAAGGTTGTGATGGTTTTTCGATTTGATTGAGGCTCTGAACCCTCTGCCCAAGAGTCATCAGCAGTTTCAAAGGACGACGGCCTCTGCGGAGGCCGCGTCGGG
>VHCW01000015.1 GCA_016871575.1 Verrucomicrobiota bacterium | reverse complement strand
CGTGGAGCGACGTCGCATGGAAGATGGTGCCGTAGGGAAAGGGGGAAGCAGGTGGGAGATGGTAGATGGTAGATAAGAGATAGGCTTTGGAGAGAAAACAGCCGCCCCGCCGTTGCGGTTCCGACGCACCGGCGGGGCGCAGATTGGCTCTTATGGACACCTACGGTAACTCCGCTGCGACGACAAGCGACCGCGATAGAAAACTGCTTGAACCACCAGGTGTCACCGTATTCATCTGGTTGTCTGAAAGCGCGCGCACTATATTTCGCACACACCGTCCTGACAAGAACAACCTTCCCGTGCCCGTGCACGCGGCTCCCTCTTTCCTTGTCAGGGAACGTCAGGGCCGGCTGATGACGAAGATGGCGAGATCGGCGTGACGATTCGGATCCGACGTGACTTCGATGTCCTTCTCTGTGTTGAGGGCAATTTGCCGGTGGATGCGGATGCTTTTGGCACGGCAAAAGTCCTCGAAGTCGGCAATCGAAAGAAACCGGATGTTGGGCGAGTTGTACCACTCGTGACGCAACAACCCGGCGGCCTTCGGAGCGCGGCCTTCGTCAGCCAGCATTCGACGGAGCGGTTCGTACGCCATGTTGGGGAATGTGACGATGCCTTGTTTGCCGACGCGCAACATTTCGTTCAGGACACCTTCGACGTCGTAAACGGCCTGGAGCGTCTGGGAGAGGAGAACGCAGTCGAATTGTTTGTCGGCGAACGCCTGCAATCCGCGGTTCAAGTCGGCCTGGATCACATCGAGACCGCGCCGCACGGCAGTGACCACGGAGGCTTCATTGAGTTCGACACCGACAACCCGATGCGGAGTCTTGCGCGTCACGCGGGCTAGCAAACCGCCCCGGCCGCAGCCGAGGTCGAGCACGCTGGCGTCGTCGGGAATCAACTCAACAACCCGGTCGTAGTCCACGCGGTGTTTGTGGAAAATGCTGGTCGGCGCATTCCCAAGACCATCGGGCACCGGCTGGATGGCGTCTTCGAGCGGCGCGCCGGTCAGATTCGCGAGGAACGCGCGCATCAGTTCGCCGTACACGGGAAGTTCGTTGGGGAGCAGAAACGCGTCGTGCCCGCAATCGCTTTCGACGTTGCAATAGCTGACGGGAATGTTGTTCGCGACGAGCGCGTCCACGATGTCGCGGCTCTGAAACGGCGGAAAGAGCCAATCGCTCGAATAACTAAGCACCAGCCAGCGGCAATGCGCGCGCGCAAACGTCTTGGCGAGTTCGTGCGGCGTGGTGCCGAGATCAAAAAGGTCCATCGCCATCGTCAACGAGAGATAGCTGTTCGCATCGAACCGCTCGACGAATTTCTGCCCCTGGTAGCCGAGGTAGGCGCCCACGGAGAATTTCTTTTCAAACTCGACCGCCACGTTGCGCGGTTGAAGGCGGTCAGCCTCGAACTTCTGGCTCATGGCCGTGCGCGAGAGATAGGTGATGTGGCCGATCATGCGCGCGATGGCGAGGCCGACTTCCGGCTTGGTCTTGCTGTCGTAATACTGGCCGCCGTGGTAATGCGGGTCGCGCATGATCGCGTTGCGCGCCACGACGTCGAAGGCCAGCGCCTGGCTCGTCAGCCGCGGCGAGGTCGCCAACGCCATGACACCGTCCACTTGCTCCGGAAACCGTGTCGCCCAATTCAATGCAAGGTGCCCGCCCATCGAGCCGCCGGTGACGGCGAGCAGCTTCGTGATGCCGAGATGCGCCACGAGCCGGCGTTGCACTTCTACCATGTCGCGGACCGTCACCGTCGGGAAATCGCGTCCGTACGGTTTGCCGGTTTCGGGGTTGATGCTGCCGGGGCCGGTGGTGCCGCGGCAGCCGCCGAGCAGATTGGGGCAGATGACAAAGTAGCGGTCCGTGTCAATCGGCTTGCCGGGACCGACGACGATGTCCCACCAGCCGGGGTCGTCATCGGGATCGTGCTGCGCGACGTGCGAATCGCCGCTGATGGCGTGGCAGACGAGGACGGCGTTGTTGCGCGCGCTGTTCAGCGTGCCGTAGGTCTCGTAGCAGACGGTCACACCCGGCAACTGCCCGCCGAGTTCAAGTTGGAACGGGCCGTCGCACACAAAACGCTGCGCGTACCGCAACGGTTTTGCGTGACGGACCGTGTCGCTGCTGTCAAATACGTTTTCTGCCATGTCGCCTATCCCACCACAAAAACGCCGCGCGCGCAAGCCTGCCGGAGGCAGACAAGCCCGCCGCTCAAATCACAAAGTCGTCATACTCAGGACGCACAACCTCGCGCGGCGGCAACAACATCCCGGCGCCCACCGTGGCATTCGTGCCCGGTTCGATCAGAATGAAGCCACCGGTCAAACGGTTGGCTGCGTAGCCATCGTACACCACCGGCTTCGAAGTGCGGACTCGGATCGCGCCGACGTCATTCATCGCCAGTTCAGGCGCGGAAACATCGGGTTCAAACGTGGCGATGTCGAGGCGATGCTGGATGTCGGTGATGATGGCATGAACGGTTTGCGTGGTATGCTTGAGAAGATATTTGCGCCCTGGCTGAAGCGGGCGCGGATGCATCCAGCAAAGACGCGCGGCAAGATCCACACCGGCTCCGGGAAGGTTCTCGTAGCCTACGAGCATGTTGCCGCGGCTGATATCGAGATCGTGTTCGAGGACGAGTGTGACTGACTGCGGACAAAATGCTTCCTCGACCAGTCCATCATAAGTCCAAATCTGTTTCACAGCCGTCCCGAAGCCGCCGGGCAACACCATCACCTTCTGGCCAACACGAACGATCCCACCGGCAATCTGGCCGCTGACGCCGCGAAAATCGTGCAGACGCGGGTCGCCGGGATTATGCGGACGGTTGACCCACTGGACGGGGAACCGAAAGCCATCAAGGTTCCAGTCGCTGGCGACATGAACGGTTTCGAGGTGGCCGAGCAACGTCGGCCCGACATACCACGGCGTGTGCGGCGAAGGGGTGACGACGTTGTCGCCGTCCAGCGCGCTGATCGGGACGAACTTCACGTCCTTGATGTCAAGCCGGGGAAGGAACTCCTCAAACTCGTCCCGGATTTCAGTGAACCGTTCTTCACTCCAGCCGACGAGATCCATTTTGTTGACGGCGACCACCAGGTGCGGGATGCGCAGCAACGACGCGAGGCACGTGTGGCGGCGGCTCTGTTCGATGACACCGGCGCGGGCGTCCACGAGAATGACCGAAAGATTGGCAGTCGAGGCGCCGGTGACCATGTTGCGCGTGTACTGCACGTGGCCGGGCGTGTCGGCGATGATGAATTTCCGGCGCGGCGTGGCAAAGTACCGGTAGGCGACATCAATGGTGATCCCCTGCTCCCGCTCGGCGCGCAGACCGTCGGTGAGATTGGCGAGGTTGATCGCGCCGCCGCCGGTGATGTCGGCGCTGCGTTCGAGCGCCTCGATCTGGTCTTCCATCAGCGATTTCGCGTCGTACAACAACCGCCCGATGAGCGTGGACTTGCCGTCGTCAACGCTGCCGCAGGTGTTGAACCGGAGAATGTCAATCGGATGCGTCATGGATCAGAAGTAACCGTCCTTTTTCCGGTCTTCCATTGCCGCTTCGGAGCTTTTGTCGTCGGCGCGCGAGCCGCGTTCGGTGACGCGGGCCGCCGCAATCTCGGCAATGATGTCCTCCACGCTGTCCGCCGGCGACTCGACGCAGCCGGTGCTGATGATGTCGCCGATGGTGCGGACACGGACGACGAGGTCGCGCACTTCCTCGCCGGGCTTGGGCGGCACGAGATCATTGACCGGCAACCACTGGCCGCGCCGGCGAACACATTGTCGCTGATGACTGAAGTAGATCGAGGGGACTTCGAGGTGCTCCTTGCGGATGTATTCCCACACGTCCATCTCGGTCCAGTTGGAAAGCGGAAAGACGCGCATGTTTTCGCCGGGGTTCAGGCGCGTGTTGTAAAGGTTCCAGATTTCCGGCCGCTGGTTCTTCGGGTCCCACTGGCCGAAACCGTCGCGGAAACTGAAGAACCGTTCCTTGGCGCGGGATTTTTCCTCGTCGCGCCGCGCGCCGCCGACGCAGCAATCGAACTGGAACTCCTCGATGGCGGCGAGCAAGGTGGGAATCTGAAGCCGGTTGCGGCTGATTTCGCCGGGGGTGGGCGTGGCGATGCCCTTCGCAATGGCGTCCTCGACCGTGCGGACGATGAGTTTCGCTGCAATCTGCGCGGCACGGCGGTCGCGGAACTCGTTCAGTTCAGGGAAGTGATGGCCGGTGTCAACGTTCAGCAGCGGCATCGGAATGTCGGACGGCCGGAACGCCTTCTCGGCGAGCCGTAAGAGGCAGATGGAATCCTTGCCGCCGGAGAAGAGCAGACACGGACGCTCGAACTCACCGGCGACCTCGCGCATCACATGGATCGCTTCCGTTTCGAGGTACTGGAGATGATCGAGATGATAGTTGTGGGTCTTCATGTGTGGAGGCCGCACTCCCGTTTCTCGTCGCCTTTCGCCGGGTCGAAATAATCCCACTCATTGGGGAGACGGTGCGCGACGAGATAAGCTTCCATCTCGGCGTCAGTCATGTGAAACACCGGGCTGACTTTCAAGACACCGTATTTCGCATCCTGCATCACGGCGTCGAGCGTCGCCCGGTAGGGATTTTGCACCTGGCGCAGCGCGGTGAGCCAGACCGACGGCGACAACTCGCGCATGGCGCGCGCGAAGGGTTCCAGTTTCATCTCGGCGCCAAACACTTCGGGTGACGCATCGCCGTGGCGGGCCGCCCAGTGCGCGGCGCTCAGGCGCGGATGATAGATTTTCAAGTTCAGTTTCAACAGGTCCGTCAGCCGGTCGGCGAACCGGTAGGTCGCGGGACGATTGAACCCGTGGTCAACCCATACCACCGGAATGTCCGGTTGCGCCTGCGTGGCCAGATGCAAGATGACCGCTTCATAAGGGCGGAAGTTGGTGGTGACAATCGCCGTCCCTTGCGCCAGCGCCCAGCGGGTGATTTCGAGGGCTGTCATGCAAACTCCACGGCGCGCGCCGCCCAGTCGCCGAAGCGCTCGCCCGTCTGGCGCTCGTGTTTGTAGCGAATGAGAAGCGGCCGCAATTCAGCGATGATATCGGCATCCTTGACCATCTCGCGGTACAGGCGGTTCAGGCGCGTGCCGGCCTCGTTGCCGCCGAGCCAGATTTGGTACAGGCCCGGCGATTTGCCGACAAAACCGATCTCCGCCGTGTACGGACGCGCGCAACCGTTCGGGCAACCGGTCATGCGAATCACAATCTCCTCATCAATCAACCCTTCGATCTGCGTGATCAGGCGTGGCAGATAGCGTTCTGCCTCCGCAATCGCCAGGCCGCACGTCGGCAAGCCAACGCACGCCATCGAAGCGCGCCGCAACGGGCTTCCCTCTCCACCACCGGCGAGCGCCCGCACAACCTCGGCCTGATCGTCCGGTGAAATGCCGGCGAGAATGAGATTGCTATTCGGCGTCAAACGGATTTCCGGCTGAAACTTTTCCACGACGGCGCGCAGCGCGGTTTTCAAGTCTCCCTTGATTCGTCCGCCCTCGATGAAAAGTCCGCAGAACAACCGTCCATCCGCCTGCCGATGCCAGCCAAACGCATCGCCGTGTTTCTCAAAGCGGAATGGTTTCGGTTCGACGAGCTTGAAACCGGTGCGTTGTTCCAACTCGGAACGAAACCAATCCACGCCGCGCTCGGCGATTACGTACTTGAGCCGGGCGCGTTTGCGGTTGGCGCGGTCGCTGAAATCACGGTGAATGCCAAGCGCCGCTTGGGCCGTCACGACAACAAGCTCCGCCGGCAGAAAACCGACCGTGTCAGCCAGACGCGGGAACGTCGCCTTGTTGCCGTGAGAGCGCCCCATTCCGCCGCCGGCAACCATGTTGTAACCGAGCAATCCGTCCTGGCCGTCTCCGATGGCAATGAACCCGCAGCAGTGCGTGAAGATGTCCACGTCGTTGACCGGCGGAATGGCGAACCCGATCTTGAACTTCCGCGGCAGATACGTCTTCCCGTAAAGCGGGTCGGCGAACCCGCTGTCCGGCCTGGGTTGAACTCCCTCAATCCAAATGGCGCGGTACGCGGGAGTACTCGGCGCGAGCGCAAGCGCCAACTCGCGGGCGTAATCCTGAACCTTCACCGCAAGACCGTTCGTGGCGGGCGCAGGAGGCGCCACGACGTTACGATTCACGTCGCCGCAAGCGCCCAATGTACTGAGCAGATTTTGATGAATTGCCTGCACGAGCGGGCGAAGGTTGCGCTTCGGGACACCGTGAAACTGAAGCCCCTGACGAGAAGTCGCGCGAAGGGTGTCATTGGCATACCGCGTGGCCAATGCGTCAAGCGCAAGATACTGCCCTGCGGTGAGAATGCCGGCGGGGATTCGCACGCGAACCATGAAGATGTATTTCTTCGCGCCGGTGTTGCGGGCGTCGCGGTCGTCCCCCTGGTAAATGCCGTGCACTTTCAGGAAGGAAGCATCCTCGTCGCTGAACCGATCAGCCTGTTGGTCCGATACCGCGTCGGCTATGGTGCCGGCGAGCGTGGGGCAAGTTTGTTTGAGTTCTTCTGGATTCATGGCTAGATTTGGAAATCCTCCGGCGGCTGGAGTCGTCCCAAACCAATCCGGTTCCACGCACGCTCATGCAAGTAGTAGAGACCTGTTTTCGCAAACAATTCGACGAAGCCAATCGAAAGGGCCGCCTGGATCTGCCCGGTCACCAGCCACGACACCAACACCGTGGCCAGTGTTCCAGTGATCCTGTACGAAACCGCCTTTGCCAGGCTGCGGTGCGATCGCTCCATCTTCCCCTGTCTAAGCCGCGGCTTTTCGCAACGCCTGGTCAAGATCGGCGATGATATCGCCGACATCCTCAATCCCAATCGAGAGGCGCACAAACTCCGGCGTCACGCCGGTCCGCGCCTGTTCGTCAGGAGTGAGCTGCGAGTGCGTGGTCGAAGCCGGATGGATGATGAGCGATTTGGCGTCGCCAATGTTGGCAAGGTGGCTGAACAGCTTGACGTTGTTGATCAACTTCACGCCCGCCGCGGCGCCGCCCTTGATGCCGAACCCGACAATCGCGCCTGCGCCGTCCGGAAGATATTTCTTCGCGTTGGCATGGTGCGCGTGCCCCGGCAGTCCGGGGTGGTTCACCCATGCGACGGCAGGATGCTTCTCCAGGAATTTCGCGACGGCCAGCGCATTCTCACAATGCCGCGGCATCCGCAGGTGCAGCGTTTCTATTCCGAGCAGCGTAAGAAATGCGGCGAACGGACTCATGCAGCCCCCCGTGTCCCGCAGCCAATGCGTGCGGATGTGAATGATGTAGGCAACGTTGCCGACGGGGCGCAACGCCTCCTCGAACACGACACCGTGATACGCCGGGTCCGGCGCGCAGAACTCCGGCCACTTCGCCGGGTTTTTCGCCCACTCAAACTTGCCGCTGTCCACGATGGCGCCCCCAATGTGAACGCCGTGACCGCCGAGGAATTTCGTGGTTGAATAGACAACGATGTCGGCACCATGCTCGATGGGACGGAACAGCGACGGCGTCATCACCGTATTGTCAATAATCACCGGCAACCCGTGCTGGTGCGCGATGTCGGCGAGTTTCTGGAAGTCGGGCACATCGTTTTTCGGATTGCCGAGGGATTCGAGATAGACGGCCCGCGTGTTTCCATCCACCAGTTGATTGATGTCTTCGGGCTTGTTGGGGTCGAAGAAACGCACTTCGATGCCGAGTTTGGTGAGCGTCTGCGTGAAAAGCGTCCATGTCCCCCCATACAAACTGGTGGCCGACACGAAGTTCTGACCGGCGTGGACGATCGTGAGCAGCGCGGCAGTGATGGCAGCCTGTCCGCTGGCAAACGCAAGCGCCGCAGCCCCGCCATCGAGCGCCGCAAGTCGTTGTTCGAGCACGTCATTTGTCGGGTTCATCAGCCGGCTGTAAATGTTGCCGAATTCCTTCAGCGCGAAAAGATTCGCGGCGTGGTCGGTATCCTTGAAAACGTAACTGGTCGTCGCATAAATCGGCACGGCACGCGCGGTCGTCGCCGGGTCGGGCGTTTGTCCGGCGTGCAACGCCAGTGTTCCGAGGTTCTTGGTGGTCATGATCGTGATGTCCTTTGGTTGATGTTCAGCTTTCAAACAGCGATGTCGAAAGATATCGTTCCCCGGCGTCGGGGAGGATGACGACGATGTTCTTGCCGGCGAATTGAGGTTCGTTGGCCAGTCGCACGGCGACCGCCGCGGCTGCGCCGCAGGAAATACCGCAGAGGATTCCCTCCTCGCGCATGAGACGACGCCCCAATTCGATGGCTTCCTCGCCGCTCACCTGCTCCACCCGGTCCAACAGCGAAAGGTCCAGCACCTTCGGCACAAACCCGGCGCCAATCCCCTGAATCTTGTGCGGCGATGGCTTCAGTTCCCGCCCGGCCAACGTCTGCGTAATCACCGGGCTTTCCCTCGGTTCCACGGCAACCGTGACAACCTGCTTGCCTTTCGTCTTCTTCAGAAACCGGCTGATACCGGTGATGGTGCCACCCGTACCCACACCCGCAACCAGCACATCAATAGTGCCGTCGGTGTCGTCCCAGATTTCCGGTCCCGTGGTCTGTTCGTGAATCGCCGGGTTGGCAGGGTTCTCGAATTGTTGCGGCATAAAAAAACGGTCGGGATTCCCGGTGCAGATTTGCAGCGCTTTTTCGATCGCACCACGCATGCCCTTGGCGCCGTCTGTCAGCACCAGTTCCGCCCCAAGCCCGGCAAGCACGCGTCGCCGTTCAATGCTCATCGTTTCCGGCATCGTGAGGATGATTTTGTATCCGCGCGCTGCTGCGACGAATGCCAAGGCGATGCCGGTATTGCCGCTGGTCGGCTCGACGATGGTGTGACCGGGGCGGAGAACCCCGCGCTTCTCCGCGTCCCAGACCATTGCCGCGCCAATCCGGCACTTGACCGAGTAGGCCGGGTTCCGGCCTTCAATCTTGGCGAGAACTGTGGCGCCAGCGCCTTGCGTCACGCGATTCAGCCTCACCAAGGGAGTGCGTCCAATTGAGAATGAATTATCGCTGTAAATTTTCATGACTGCTAAATTACACAGCGACAATTAGAATGCAAGAATTATTTTTAGTATCTTGACTGTATTACTAATGATTAGGCTGCACTCTGTTTTTCTTTGTGACGGAGGATTGGGTCTCGCTGCCCCTCGACAACCGCCCGATTGATCGTGACCTCAATGATGTCGTCACGTGAAGGTATCTCGTACATCAAATCCAACATCAATCTCTCCAGCAGCGACCGCAACGCCCGCGCTCCCGTCCCCTTCTTGAGCGCTTTCGCGGCCAACGCATGAAGGGCGTCCTTCGTAAAGTTCAGATGCACGCCCTCCATTGCAAAGAGCTTGCTGTACTGCTTAAGCATCGCGTTGCGCGTTTCCGTGAGGATGCTGATCAATTCGCTCTCCGTCAATTCGCCCAGCATCGAGACAACCGGCAATCGTCCGATAAACTCGGGAATCAAGCCAAACTTCAGGAGGTCTTCTGGTTCGACCTGACGCATCGTAGAGGCACGGCCCGAATCTTCCGTCAGCCTGTCCTGTTCCGTCTTTCCAAACCCGAGAACATGTCCTCCGACGCGCCGTTGAACCATCTTGTCCAGCCCGATGAATGCGCCGCCGCAGATGAAGAGAATATTCTCGGTGTTGACGCGGATGTATTCCTGTTGCGGATGCTTGCGGCCGCCTTGGGGGGGAACGCTGCAAATCGTGCCTTCGAGTATTTTCAACAAGGCCTGCTGCACGCCTTCCCCGCTGACATCCCGCGTGATGCTGGCCGAATCGCTCTTGCGGCTGATCTTGTCTATCTCGTCAATATAGACAATGCCCAACTCCGCGCGTTTCACGTCGTAATCAGCCGCCTGCAGCAAACGCAGCACAATATTCTCAACATCTTCGCCAACGTAGCCGGCCTCGGTCAACGTGGTCGCATCAGCAATGGCAAATGGCACATCGAGGACGCGGGCGAGCGTGCGCGCCAGCAGTGTCTTGCCGGAGCCGGTCGGCCCGATCATGAGGATGTTGCTTTTCTCAATCTCAACATCGCCGATGCTCTCGTTCTGCTGGATTCGCTTGTAGTGATTGTGAACAGCCACAGAGATGATCTTCTTGGCCTGTTCCTGGCCGACGACGTATTGGTCGAGTTGTCGTTTGATCGCGGCTGGCTTGGGGACATCGAGGCGGAACGGCCCGCCTTTGCGCGACGGAGACGGCTGTCCGAGTTCCTTGTCGAGAATGCTTTTGCAGACGATGATGCAATTGTCGCAAATATAAACCCCGGGGCCGGCGATCAACTTGCGAACCTCTCCATGCGTTTTCCCGCAAAAGCTGCACATGGTCAAGTTGGCCGGTCGTGCCACGGGATTGCGCCTTTAGCTGGTTTTCTTTTCAGCAAGATCCCGCCGCGACTTCACCACCTCGTCCACCAAGCCGTAATCGCGGGCTTCCGCGGCCGACATGAAGAAGTCGCGGTCGGCGTCCTTGGTGATGGACTCAATTGTTTTGCCGGTGTGAAGCGCGAGGATTTCGTTGAGGCGGTCTTTCAGGCGGAGAATCTCTTTCGCTTGAATGCTGATGTCGCTGGCCTGGCCTTGCACGCCGCCCCACGGTTGATGAATGAGAATGCGCGCGTTGGGGAGCGCGTACCGCTTGCCTTTCGTGCCGGCCGCGAGCAACACGGCGCCCATGCTGGCCGCCTGGCCGACGCAATAAGTCGTCACATCGCACTTCACAAACTGCATCGTGTCATAAATCGCCAACCCGGCGGTGACGGAGCCGCCCGGTGAGTTGACGTAGAGATTGATGTCCTTGGCGGGGTCTTCCGATTGCAGGTAGAGCAGTTGCGCGATGATAAGGTTGGCGATGTTGTCGTCAATCGCGGTGCCGATGAAGATGATGCGGTCTTTCAGCAACCGCGAATAGATATCATAGCCGCGTTCGCCGCGGCCGGTTTGCTCGACCACCATCGGAACCAGAACTTGTGCGCTTTCCATGATTCTCCTATTTCGCTGGCTCGACCTTAGCATTGGCCATGAGGAAATCAAGCGTCTTGCCCACGCGGATCTCGTCCTCGATCTGCCCCATCTGGTCGTGTTCCACCAGTTGCGCCTTGAGCCGATCGGGTGTGGTCCGGTTGCGCTGGGCAAGCTGCGCGATACGCGCCTTCACTTCATCCTCGGCCACGGAAATCCCCTCCTTCTCGGCAATGGCATCGAGAATGAACGATGCCCGCAGCCGTTCCCTGGCATTGTGGGCGGCGAAACCATAGATGTCATTCTTGCGCTGCTCCAATTCCTCCCGGCTGACGCCGCGCATCGTGTTCTCGCGCACCATCTCATAGACGATGCTGCGCGTCTCAGCCGCCACGAGCGAATCCGGCAGATCAAACTGGGTCTGCTTCAACAAGTGCTCAACCAATTGGTTGCGCAAGCCGGCCTCCCGCTCCGCCTCGCGCTCGTTGGCGATTCCCTTCCGCACCTCCTCCTTCAATTGCTCCACGGACTCCGCGCTGTTCTTCTTGGCGAACGCGTCATTCAACTCCGGAAGTTTCTTCTCCTTGATGGCGACGACGTCCACAAAATACGTCGCTTTGCGTCCCGCCAATTGCTTCTGCGGAAAGTCGCCTGCGAAATTGATCAGGACCTGCCGTTTCTCCCCCGGCATCGCGCCCAGCAACTGGTCGCAAAAACCCGGCAAAAACGAATCCGACTCGACCAGGATCCAGAACTTCTCGTCTGTCCCCAGCGCCTTGTTGTCCGGCGCCAACTCGGCAATCGGCTTGCCATCCGCGATGCCCGTGTAATTGATCACGGCAAAGTCGCCCGTCTTCAATGCGCGCCCTTCCACGTCAACAAAGTCCGCTTGCTGCTCGCGGATCGCATCCAGCATCTTCGTCACATCCTCGTCGGAGACGGTGATTTCCTTGCGCTCGACCGTGATTCCCTTGTACTCCGGCACGCTGAACTCCGGCGCCACGTCCACCGTGGCTGTGTAAACCATCGCCTGACCAGGTTGATACTCAACTTTTTCAATCTGCGGCATCCCAACGACCTGCAGTTTCTGTTCGGCCACCGCCTCGCGATAACTTTCAGGAATCAGTTTCTTACGAACTTCGTCATCAATTTCCTTGGCGTACCGTTTCTCGACCATCGGTTCCGGCGCCTTGCCGGGACGGAACCCGGGGAGGGCGGCTACCTGGCGAAACTCGCGCAACATTTCCGCGCGCGTGCCGGCGACGCGTTCGGCGCTGATTTCAATGCGCAATTTCCGGCGGCACGGCCCGGCGATTTCAATGGTTACGGACATGGTTCTGTTCTCCGATCTTGTTGGTGGAAAAAAATGGAGCGAGCGAAGGGATTTGAACCCTCGACATTCACGTTGGCAACGTGACGCTCTACCAGACTGAGCTACGCTCGCGCCGTTTCCGACGCCGCGAAGATACCAAATCGCCCCCCGACTGCAACTGGAAATTTAGGCATGCGAAAACTTCTCAAACCGACAAGGTCTCCCGCAGGTTCTCGATCCGTTCCGTGAACGGCGGGTGGGAGGCGAAAAATTGGGCCAAGCCACGTGGTTGACCGCTCAGTTCCTGCAAGCGGCGCAACAGGCTGATGCCGGCTTGTGGGTCGAACCGCGCGGCTCGTGTCAGGCGCACGGCATAGGTGTCGGCCTCCAGTTCTTGCCCGCGGGAATAACCTTCCGACACGAGTTTGGCGGCGATGCCCCTCACCACGGGATTGCCAACTGTCACCATGCGCGCCGCCAAGTTCGTGACCGTCAGCGCAAAGACACGGTCGGCTGCATGGCGGTAAATCACGTGCGCCATTTCATGCGCGAGAACAAATGCAATCTCGTCAGGCTCGAACCGGCAAAGCGCAAGCAACGGACGCGAGACGTACACAAAGCCGCCCGGCAAGGCGAACGCATTGGGATCGGCTGCCAGCACACAACGGAACGCGAAGCGCCGTTGCGGCACCCGCACGCAGGGCACCAGACGGCCTTGCAGGACGCCGAGCAACTCCCGCACGGCAGGATCGCCATCGAGACGCACCGCTTCTTGAAACCGGGCGGCCAGTTGGCATCCCATTCGGTACTCGGCGCGTATCACGTCACTCTCATCGCCCACCGCGCTCTGATAAAGCCATTGCCCCTTGACCACTGCCGGTGCCAGGCGTTTGCCGAGTCTGAAAAAGAAACTGCTCATGGTTGCCGCCCTCCGCGATGAGAGGCGACATGCAGGAGCGTGGCACAGATGGCACCAAGCGTGTCGGCCAGCATGTCTTTCTGGGCATCCCATGAGTCGCCTTGGCTGCCGAGAACGGCGATGCCGGCCGCGGGGTCGGCGTGGACGGCGTAGCGCCACTGAACAATCGGCAGGCGACTCTGTTGGTTTTTCTCCATGGCGCACATCCTACACAATCCGCGAACCTTCGGACAAGCAAGGAACGGTCATTTCGCGCATCGTTTCGGCGTTGCCCTTTCCGTGATTTTACATCATGATTTCGCACACCCTTGACTGAGAAACGACAATTGAATCTGCTGGAGCGCTACGGACTGGACCAACTGCGGCGTTGGAACCGATGCGGCGCCTGGGCAGTTCATCCGCTGGATTGCGGCGAATTGCACGGGTTGCGGCGTCTGGAAAACCGGACGCTGTGGCGGGCTGCCTTTGCCGGAGTCGCATCGGGAGCGATTCTGGGCGGCGCGGAGGTGATCTCCGGCGGACGGCTGGGAAGTTTCGAATTCGCCTACTGGCGTGAGCATTGGCAGGTGTGGTTGCTGTATCTGGGATTGGTCGTGGTGGTCAGCATGCTGGAAATTCTTTTTCTGTACTGGAACGCCATCCGTGGCGTGGGTGGAACCAGCGCGTTCGCCGGCGTGCCATTGGCGGGTCATGAAACCGGGGAGCACGTCGCGCGCGCATTGGTGCGGGCGGCGTTGGAACTGCCAAACCCGCGCGAACGGATTTACTGGGTGGATCCCTATGCGCGCACGCCGCGCTGGAAACTGGCGTTGCTGGCGCTCGGCTACAAGCTGAAGGTGGGCGCGACCAGTTTCATCCTGCGGCTGCTGCTCCGCCGGTTGTTGGCGCGCGCGGCAATGCGGGCATTGATCCCCTTGGTGGCGATTCCTGTCTATGCCGTTTGGAACGCAGTCGTCACCCGGTGGGTGTTGCGTCAAGCGCGTGTCCGCGCCTTCGGCCCGCTTGCGATCCGCGATCTTTGCCAGCACGTCAGCGCGATGCGCGGACAACTCAGTCCCCCCTGCCGGCACCTGATCGTCCATGCCGTCAGCGAGGCGATGGTGCGCACGGGCGACGCCGACCCGAATTATCATCTGCTGTTGCGCCACTTGCTGGAATCGCTGGAAATCGCGCCCGACGAAGTTGCTGGCAACTGGACAACTGCCCGCGCCAGCGCAGCGGACCTTACGGAGATTGAACGACAGGTCTTCCTGAGCGTCCTTGCCGTCGCAGTGGTGATTGATGGACGGGTTCGCAGATCGGAAGCGGCGTTGCTGAAAGAGGCACACGATCTCTGCCGTTGGCCTTTTGACCGCGAGAAGATGCTTCGCATGTTGGAAGCATTCGTACAGGGACAGGGGATCAAAACGGAAGAGCGCAGCAACACCCTGTCCTGACGATACTCCGCTGGCTGACAATTGTTTTACAAACTACTTACAGCATTCTGACCACTTCTCCTGTAAAATGATGTCAACTGGAGCTGAACAGAAAGGATATCGTTATGAACCATAAACTACAGCTCGCAGTCGTCCTCGCCGGCGTTGCCGCACTGGCCGCCGGGGCGGCGCCGTCGTTCGGCGCCCAACAAATCAAAGTCAGCGCCGCGCTGGGACGTCCGGTCCTCTTGGCCGATGCCAAGCAGACCACGTACCTCAAGGTCAGCTTGACCGGCTTCAGCACCTCCCAAATGGAGAAACGCACGCCGGTCAACGTCGCCATCGTCCTCGACCGGTCCGGCTCGATGTCGGGTGAAAAACTCCGCAAGGCCAAGGAGGCTGCCATCCTCGCCATTGACCGCCTCAACTCCGACGACATCGTTTCGGTTGTCGCCTACGATGACCAAGTCCAAGTGCTCGTTCCCGCGACAAAGGTGTCCGACCGCGCCGGCATTCACGCAGCCATCGCCCGGTTGCAAAGCGGCGGTTCGACCGCCTTGTTCGCCGGCGTCAGCAAGGGCGCGGCGGAAGTCCGCAAGTTCCTCGACCGTCAACGCACGAACCGCGTTATTCTGCTCTCCGACGGCATCGCCAATGTCGGCCCCAGTTCGCCCAGCGACCTCGGCGAACTCGGTTCGTCCCTCATCAAGGAAGGCATCGCCGTCACCACCATCGGCCTTGGCGACGGTTTCAACGAAGACCTCATGACCAAGCTGGCCAGCAAGAGCGACGGCAATCACTGGTTCGTCGAGCACGTCCAAGACCTCGCCCGCATCTACAACACGGAGTTTGGCGATGTCCTCTCGGTGGTCGCGCAGGAGGTGGTCGTGCGCGTGCGTTGCGCCGATGGAGTCCGCCCTGTCCGGATTCTTGGACGCGAGGGCGACATCACTGGGCAAATCGTGACCGTTGGCCTCAACCAGCTTTACGCCGACAAGGAGAAGTTTGTACTGATCGAGGTTGAAGTTCCGTCAACCGGCGCTGGCCGCCAGCGCGAAATCGCAGCCACGGAAGTCACCTACGCCAACATGGCCACGCACCGAGCCGACCGGATCCGCTGCACCGCATCCGCGCGATTCACGAATTCGTCGCGTGAGGTGGACGCGAACGAGAACCGCTATGTTATGATCTCGGCAGTTGAGATGATCGCCGTCGAAAACAACCAAAGGGCAACCGCTCTGCGTGACGCCGGAAAAATCGAGGAAGCGCGCGGGGTGTTGTTGCTTAATAGCGGCTATTTGGGCGCGAATGCCACGAAGTATAACGCTCCCGACTTGCAGCAGTATGGTGACGCGAATCGCCTCCAATCCCAGTCGCTTAGCAATGAAACGTGGAACATGATGCGTAAAGAAATGCGGTATGATCAACGCTCCCGCTCCTACCAACAGGCAGCCCCCTACTGATTGAAACCGAAACTCATCATCGTCTATCTGCTCATCGTGACTGTGCCGTTGGCGCTGCTCGGCGGTCTGGGGCTGCGCATGGCCCGCGATGAGCAGACGATGATGCGGCAACGGCTCCATGAACTTCGCGCGGAGCAACTGCGTGATAGTGGCGGCACGATTCAGCGCGCGATGGCAGAACACGAACGCGCCCTCCAACGGGCATTGGAGTTCACGGACTTCGAAACCTCGCGTCTGCGCGAGTTGGCGCGCAGCCACCCGTTGCTGCGGCATGTCTTCGTCTTAGACCCCAAGGGACGCCGCCTTCATCCACCGCCCGCCGGTCCGGTCACGCCGTCGGAGCAAGAATTTCTGGAGCGCGCAGGGCAGGTCTGGAAGGAACAGCAAATGTTTTACCGGACGGGCGAAGGCGCGAGCAACCACGGCTGGCACGCCTGGTTTTCGGACAACGGATTCAATCTCATCTACTGGCGATGCGACGGCACAGGACACATTCTCGGCGCGGAAGTGGATCGCGTGCGGTTGATGGCCGATATCGTGGCAGTCCTGCCGGAACGGAGCACGGTGAAAGGACGCACCGCGTTGACGGAGGCGACCGGCAGCATCCTCTACCAATGGGGTGATTACCCCCCTTCCCCGTCCGAGTCGCCGCTGACCTCGTTTACGTTGCCCGCTCCCCTCAACACGTGGCGCCTGAACTACTACGCTCCAGAAACAAGATTCGGCCGTCGCATCATCTGGACGTTGGTGACGGGGCTTATCGCCGTCGGGCTGGCACTGACCGGACTGGCTGTTTATTTCTATCGCGAAAGCACCCGCGAACTCCGTGACGCGGCCCAGCGCGTGAGTTTCGTC
Organism: Verrucomicrobiota bacterium; assembly: GCA_016871575.1. Classification (GTDB taxonomy): domain Bacteria; phylum Verrucomicrobiota; class Verrucomicrobiia; order Palsa-1439; family Palsa-1439; genus CAIKAP01. Next base: position 48,270 of record VHCW01000015.1, on the reverse strand, counting down.
AACCAAGTCTCGCATGAGTTGAAAACGCCGCTGACCAACATCCGCATGTACGCCGAACTCCTTGAAGACTCACTGCCCGAACCCAACCGGCACGTGCGCGTCATTGTCGCCGAAAGCCAGCGGCTCAGCCGCCTGATCGCCAACATTCTCCGATTCGCCCGCCCGCACAAGCTCCACAAGACAACCGGCGCTGTGGATGGTGTGATTCGTTCCGTCATTGAAGATTTCAACCCGGCGCTTGCCGCGAAGGGAATCGAGGTCCATTTCACCGGCAACGCGTCCGCTCCCATCAGCTTCGATGCCGACGCCCTCGAACAGATCATCGGCAACCTCCTCGGCAACATCGAAAAATACGCCGCCGACGGCAAACACGCGGAAATCACCACCGAACAATCCGCCAACACCACGCTCATCACCGTCACCGACCGCGGCCCCGGCATCCCCGCCGACCAGCGCGAGAACATTTTCAAACCGTTCCATCGCCTCAGCAACAAACTCACCGACGGGGTGACCGGCACGGGCATCGGCCTGACCATCGCCCGCGACCTCGCCCGCCAACATGGCGGTGATCTCACCCTGTTGCCATCAACAACGGGTGCCGCCTTTCAACTCCGCTTGCCATCATGAAAGTCCTCATTGCCGAAGACGATATCAACACCCGCAACGGCCTCGCCGAAATCCTCGAAGCCGAAGGCTACCAACCCATTCTCGCCAGCAACGGGCGTGAAGCTATCGCGGTGTTCCGCCGCGACCAGCCTGACTTCATTTGCCTCGACATCATGATGCCCGGTGTCAACGGTTACGATGTCTGTCTCGAAATTCGCCGGCAGAATCCAACCGTCCCGATCATTTTCCTCAGCGCCAAGTCCGAGGAGATTGACAAAATCCTCGGCCTTGAACTCGGCGCCGACGATTACATCGTCAAACCGTTTGGCGTCAAAGAAGTCGTCGCCCGTATCCGGGCCGTCACCCGTCGCTGTCTTGCATCACAACGCCCCGCACACAGCAGCACTCCCTTCAAACTCCGCGATCTGGAAATTTTCCCCGACGAACTCCGCGCCCGTCGCGGACGCGACGTGATTGACCTCAGCCTGCGCGATGTCAAGATCCTGAAACTGCTCCACGACAACCGGGGGAAAGCGGTTGATCGGAATGCGTTCTTCAACCATTGCTGGGGACTCGAACACATCCCCAACAGTCGCACCCTCGACCAACACATCGCCCAACTCCGCAAACGAATTGAACGCCATCCGCACAAGCCCGCGATTATTACAACCATCCACGGCGTCGGCTACCGCTACGACGCTTGATTCATGCGACGGCTTTGTTCCGGCCAACCAACATTATCGCCTTGTAATGGACGGGGACCGGCTCCATAAGCGCAACAGTGAAACTGGTTCACACTGAGAGCGGCAATCATTACCGCAGATGGGTCAATCTGATTCCGTCTGGGTTCCTGACGGGAAGTGCGCAGTTCCTGTCAGGACGCAGAGTGGCTGGATTGCTCTGGTTTGTCTCATATGTAGTCTTGGAAATAGCGCTTCACTGCATTTGTCTTCATCCGAGGACTCCGTACAGTTAGCATCAAACCGCCGCACGTCATCGTCAACGGGAAGATGTTGGATAACCCTGTCTGCTTTCGACGGATTTCCTCTTGCAAGGATGGCTACACTGGTTATGTGACGCCGGGGTCGTTGCCGCCGCCATGTTACTTGGGGACACCGGCGGATGAGTATCAGGTGCCCGAGAAGCACTGCTTTGTGCTTGGCGACAACAGCCGCAGCAGTTTCGATGGACGATTCTGGGGCGCAATCAAACGAAGCGCGATTGCCGGCAAAGCATTCTACATCTATGCGCCAGCAGACAGGAAACGGAAGATAGAGTAGAAGACGCCAAGTTCGTCACGCACGTTTCTTTTCCACCAATCCCCTGCCCCACTCCAATAACTCGCGGACGCGTTTGGCAGTGGCGAAACATCAGGCAAACAGTTCGCGAATCTTGGCGCGAACGGTCTGGAGCTTGGTATCGTTGATCTTTCCCGCCACGTAAAGAATCACGGATTGCTCGACGGTGAAGAGACGGTTCGCCCGCGCAAAGCTGTTCACGCTCAACTGACCACGCGCGAAATCGGCGGCAGTCAGCGGTATCGAGAATCCATCGTCGCGGCCTTGGCTGGTGATCTGGCAGAGAATCAAATCCGCGCCGGGCAGGTTCGCAACAACGAGCGCAGGGCGACGTTTGCCCACTTGCAGGTTGGTTTGCGGGAAGGGCAAGACCACAACCTCGCCGGTCACAGATTTGCCCATGCTGCGTCTTCCTCTGGAGTGTTCCACTCTTTGCGGAGCGCGGACTCGCTCAGGAGCAACCCATCGAAGGCGTCCTCTTCCTTCTTGAGCCGCAAAAAACGGGCAAAGTCGTACACCTCGCGCCGCATTGCCTCTGGCAACTCCTGCAACTCCTTCTCGATCATCTCCTGCGTGCTCATGCCTTCCTTATCGCATAGATCAACTCCAGAGTAAAGCGCGTCTGACTACTCGCTGCTGACCACCGCACTCCCCCACTCCAGCAATCTGCGAACGCGCCTTGTGTTGGGTGCTTCACAGTAAATGCGGGTCACCGGCTCCGTCCCGCTGCAGCGGAACATCAGCCATGAACCGTCCGCCGCGATGTATTTTACTCCGTCCAGCTTGTTCACAGACACGACCGGCGCGCCCAACAAATTGCGCGGGCGTTCCGGGCAAACCAACCGCACCGGCAAATCGAGCCGTCCGTAGGCGCTGCGCCCAAACTCGCGCTGCAACTCCGCCGCCAATTCGGTGAGACTCATGCCGGTCATGGCCAGCAGTTCGAGGAGGTAGAGCGCGGCCAGCAAGCCGTCGCGTTCGGGTACGTGCCCGCGAAACCCGAAACTCCCGCTTTCTTCGCCGGCCATGATGACGTCTTGCTCCCGCATTTGCTGGCAGGCCCAGCGGAAGCCAATCGGCACCTCGATCAACGGCACGCCATGCGCCCGGCAAATCCGGTCAATCAGCATGGTGCTGTTGATGGCGCGGACGACAGAACCGGATTGCGTCCGTCGGTTGCGAATCAGGTGCAACAGCAAGAGCGCATGGACAATCTGCACGGAGACGTACCGGCCCCGTTCGTCCACGACGCCGAGCCGGTCGGCGTCGCCGTCGCTGGCAAGTCCAATGTCTGCCCGATTCTGTTTCACGGCGGCGCAGAGCGCGGCGAGGTTGCGCTCAATTGGTTCGGGCTGTATGCCGCCGAAAATGACATCGCGGTTGGCGCGGATCGGCGTGGCGCCGAGCAAGTCGGCCAGCATCGTGCCACCGCAACCGTGCATCGAATCGGTGACGATGCGAAGTCGGGCACGACGTATCCGTTTCAGGTCAACGAACCGTCTCATCGCGTCGAGGTAGGCAGGTCGCGGGTCATAGCAGCGAATCAGCTTTTCGCCGGTGCGGACCGGCGACCGGTCAAGGAGTTGTTCGACAGCGCTGCTGATGCCTGCGTCGGCGCTGCCGGCGTAGTGGGCTTTGATCTTGTAGCCGTTGAACGGGGGCGGGTTGTGGCTGGCGGTGATCATCACGCCGCCGCACAAGTGACGGTCTCGAATCGCGTGCGCAATCGCCGGGGTCGGCACGGCAACCGGCGGCAGATATGTCGTGATGCCGTTGCCGGAGAATACCTCAGCGACCAGTCGTGCGAACGTTTCTGATTGAAAACGATTGTCGCAACCGACGATGGCGCGTTTGGGCAGCGGCTGGCTGTTCCAGTAATCGGCGGTGGCCTGCGCGACGCGGCGGACATTGTCGAACGTAAACTCGTCGGCAATAACAGCGCGCCAGCCGTCGGTGCCGAATTTAATCGGTGCGTGTGACATACTCGCGCAGTTCGCGGACGGCCGCGGCGAGGTCGAGTGTCTTGTGGTGGAACAACGAGTTGCCGGCGACGAGGATGTTGGCGCCGGCCTCGACGACCGCGCGGCCGGTGTCCGTGCCGATGCCGCCGTCCACGGAGATGTCGAGGCTGGCGGATTTCTGGCGGAGGAACCGGACCTTGTCAATGCCGCTCGGAATAAAGGACTGGCCGCCGAAGCCCGGATTGACGGTCATGACGAGCACCATGTCCACCAAGTGCAGATACGGGACAAGCGCCTCGACGGGAGTGGGCGGGTTGAGGGAAATGCCGGCGAACTTTCCGCGGGCGCGGATGGAGGCCAGCGTCTTGGCGATGTCGTATTCTTCCGGCTCGACGTGAATGGTGATGTAGTCGGCGCCGGCGTCAATGAAACGGTCCACGTACAGATCGGGGCGCGTCATCATCAAATGAACGTCCAACGGAAGCCGGGTTGCCTTGCGCAATGCGGCGATAACGCCGGGGCCGAACGTGAAGTTGGGAACGAAATGCGCGTCCATGATATCGCAGTGCACCCAGTCCGCGCCGCTTTGTTCGACGCGTTGCGCCTCGGCGGCGAACGCGCCAAAGTCAGCGGAGAGGATGGACGGGGCGATGAGGATGGGGCGCGTGCGTTTCATGGTGTCAGTGGTGATGTTCGTGTGGAAATGGCCCATGGATTCCCCAGTGATGCTCGTACCAATACGTCACGGCAGCCAGCACCGCAACGGCCAGCAGGATCAACAAGATCGGCAGGATCGTCCGTTTCATGCGACGAGGGGATCATCCGTGTTGGAGGGTGCGCGCCGACGGTTGTTGCGCGGCGGGTGTGCTGATCTTCAGGTACTGGCGACCGACCATTCCGAGCAAATACGTGTAGCCCTCGAAGTCGCTGCCGGGAAAGTGATCGAGTATTCCGCGGACCGTCCCATAATCACACACCAATTGCAGGAAATCCAAGTCGCAGTCCTCCAGTTCCGTCAACCGTCCCGGCAACGGCCTGACAAGCTGAACCACGGCTTCCAGCGGAGGCAATTCAGCGCTGAGGTTGTTCAGTTCATCCATTTGGCGCGCCCCTTCCAGCAAGAGTGCGTCGGTGCTCTCGGTAATGGGATTCGCGAAGACGCGCACATCGGATTTTTCCAACTCAAACGTGCCGGCGGTCCAGCGCAAGAGACGGTAAAGCACCTTGCGCGGGTCCACCTCCAGCCACTCCGCCATGCAGGCGTAATAGATCCGCCCGTCTTCAAGAAAAATACGGCCCGTCTCCCGCGGGGACCGCACCACAAGCAGGCCGCCCTTGCGCGTCGTGGACAGCAACTGCAAGACGTCACCCAAGCCAATTTCCGTCAGCGACCCATGGAACGATCCGGGCATCGTCGGTGATGCCAACGAAGTTGTCTGTGCCGCCGGTTTCGGGACTGTCAGCGGGGTGCTGATCGGTGCAGCAGGCGACGCCACCGCCGCCACGGACGTTTGCAGGATCTTGACGAGGCGCAACACGGTGCTGCCAGCCGACACGAGGTCGCCCGGCTGGAGCGTGGCCTGCGAAACGCGCTGACGATTGACAAACGTGCCGTTGCGCGAATCCAGATCCAGGAGGTTGATCTCCCCGCGAAGAAGCGAGATGCTCGCATGGCGGCGGGAGACATTTGCATCGTCCAGGACGATATCGGCCGTGCTCACCCGCCCAAGCACCAGCTCGCGGCCTTCGGGAAGTTGATACTCCCGTCCCGCCTGTGCGCCGGTCACCATGCGTAGTGCAAACTGTGGCATCTGGATGTCGCTCTCCTGAACGGACAATGAATGTTAGTGTATCCCTTGGGGATATTGCGGTCAAGGACGCGGATCAGGCGCCACCGGATTGCAACATCCGTCGCAGCTCCGTGGAAAATTGTTTCATGTCTTCCTGTGTCGGCTTGCCCGTGCCGAGTTCCGGATCGAGACTGAGCCGTCCCATCTGGTCAATGAACCAGTGCGCCTTCGCGCCGCTCGGGAAACGGGCATACCCGCTGAGCATCGCGCCCGGCGGCGGCATCTGGTCCACGCTGATCGAGAGTTTGCCGTCGGACGGCAGTTCAGGAACCGTTTCTGCTTCCACCGCAGGCGTTGGTGTCTTGGGAGTTTCCCGCTCGGGCAATGCAGCGTCCGGCATCTCCGACAACAACAACCGCAATTCCATGTACGTGATGGAGTCCCCCTTCTCTTTGCGGAGATAATCCTGGATCTGAGAAAGCGTTTGTCCGTCGGCGAGCAACTCGCGAATGATTTGTTTTCGTTCCTCGTTCGTCATGCCGACACCTTACACGGCTCGCGCCGCCTTGTAAATCAGAGAGACACGACCTCGCGACATCCTGATCGCTACTTCTTCTTGTCGCCCGGAGTCCCCGCATAGTCGGATGCGTCAATCCGGGAAGCGGACTTGCCGTCCGTGCTGACCACGTTGACGCGCATTCCCTTTTGCACATCCTCCAGCTTCGACGGCTTGTTGTTCACATAAATTTTCGTGAATGCGGTAATGGTGTAGGGCGTAACGCGCCGATCCTTTTGTCCGCTGGCAACTTTGATCTCAAATTTGCCGGCGTCAACCTTTTCCACCGTGTCGGGTTTGGGAATAATCGGCTTTTTCGGGCCGCTGCTGCCACGACTCTTTGCAGCGATGGCACATGGAGACATTAACGCCGATCCAACCAGGAGAACTGTCATAATCATCGTAATTTGTTTTCGCATTCGGGAAACCCTTTCCGTTTTTGGGTGCTGTGCGCCGCACAATAGCGAATCCCATTCCCAATGCAATTCCAATTTCTGCGCCTATCCGCTCGCAGCTCATTCATCCTGTGCTATGATCTCGCCATGAATCGGACCTATGCCATCCTCGGCACCGGCGCCTTGGGCGGATTCTACGGCGCCCGCCTCCAACGCGCCGGGTTGGAGGTTCATTTTCTCTTGAACTCCGACTACGACCACGTCCGCCAACACGGCCTTATCTGCGAATCCATTGACGGCGACTTCTCGCTTCCCCGCGTCAACGCCTACCGCAACACGCGCGATATGCCGCGCTGTGATGTCGTCTGCATCACGCTTAAAACCACGCAGAACCATCTTCTCCCCACGCTCCTGCCGCCGGTCGTCAAGGACGACACCCTCGTCATTGCCATGCAAAACGGACTCGGCAACGAAGATGAAGTCGCCGCCATCGTCGGAGCAGATCGCGTCGCCGGCGGCCTTTGCTTTCTCTGTTCCAACAAGACCGCTCCCGGTCATATTTGCCATCTCGACTACGGATATGTCCGCTTCGGCAACCACAACAACGGCGTGACTGACCGGCTTCGCGCGGTGGCCGCTGATTTCCAGCGCGCCGACATTACTGCCGAGTGCGTCGAAGACCTCCGGGCCGCCCGCTGGCGTAAACTCGTCTGGAATATCCCGTACAATGGACTCTCCGTTATCCTTCGCGCGACGACAGCCCAACTCATGCGAGACCCCCACACTCGCGCTCTTGTCGAATCGCTCATGCGCGAAATCGCCCCGTGCGAACCGACCATCACCGACGAGTTCATCCAGAAAATGCTGCGCGACACCGATAAGATGAAGCCCTACAAGACCAGCATGAGGCTCGACTACGAAGCGCATCGCCCGATGGAGATCGAATACATCTACGGCAATCCCATGCGCGCCGCACAACAACAAGGCATGACGGTTCCGCGCATCGAAGCACTCTATCGCCAGTTGAAGTTCCTTGATGCCGCCAACACGATCCGTCGCTGACTCACCGCGCCCGAACAATAACTCCCTGCGGCAGGGACACGGCCAGTCGGTTCCATCGCGCACGAACCTCCTCTTCATGTTCTTCAGCCGTCGCAAAAACGCGCACGACAGTTTCGGCTGCGTAACACCTTGACGGTGTCTCCCATTCGCCCACGGCCACCCACGACAACGGCAGACGGCTCTGAAACCATTCTGGATACAAAACCGCCATCTTCGCCTGCCGTCGCTGTGAAAGCGCGGCAATGTCAGCGGATGTCATGTGTGCTCCACCGCCCAGGTTCGCCACCTCCCACGAAGTCAAACCGTAGATGTCCAGCACCGGCGCATCAGTGAAATACAACGTGCAGCCAACATCATTGAGGACAACTGCCTCTCCGTGTTCGACCTCGGCCGCAAATCGCGCGGCTTGCCGCATCTGTGCATGAATCTCCCATGAGACCTGTGGCATTCGATACCATACGGCGGCCCTCGACATTCCACCCTGCAACAACAACAACACAAGCATTCCACCCAGCAACCAAACGCCCACCCGTAACCTCTTCGGCAAGACCACCTCACACAACGCCGATGTCGAGATCGCCAACACCAGAACACCAAGCGCCATCAGATACGCATGGTAGCGACCCAACCACGAGTCTTTCACCAGCATTTGATGCAACCCGGCGCAGACCACAAGCATCAGAAGAAACACATGCGCATACCCAACGGTGCCACCGGCTGGCTTCCGCCGCGGCAGCAGCACCGCCGCGACAAGCGCATTGGCGAGCAGTAGTGACTCCATGTCCGACGGCAAACTGCTGACCGAACCCACAATCGCACCGGGAAATCCGTCGTCACTGCCCATGATGGTCTTGATGAGAATCGGGTTCGCAAAGAAACTGTGCCCCTGCCAGAGCTGCCAGATTCCCTGAGCCAACATCGGAATCACGCACGTCACCAGCACAGGAATCACAACGGCAGTGCGCCTCGCCAGCAACAGCGCAATCGCTCCGCCTGCCGCGACGAAGACCATCTCCATCCGACAGAGAGCGCCCAGCAAAATCCACACTGGCAGCCACCGTTCCGCCCGACAGTCACCCTCCATGCATCGCAAGAGGCCAACGCCAAATAACGTCACAAATACAATATGCAACACGTGCTCCATGCCTATCAGAATCAACGGCACAAGCCCCGTCATCCAGACAAACAAAAACAGAAAACCAATCACCCGCGAAGCTGAGAAGTGTTTTCCGAGTTGCCGTGCCACCACCCAAAGCATCACCAACACCGCCACGAGATTGATGACACCCGCCAGACAATGCGCGCCCGACGCGCCTGCCACCTTGATCAGCGCGGCCATTCCTAAAACCCATCCCGCACACGTCGTGCCTGACGGAAACTCACCCCGCACGGTACCGTCCACCAAACGACGCGCCAGACCGAGGTTAATGTAAAAGTCATCGCTGCCGTACAAGAACTCACCGCCGGTGCGTTGCGCCATCAACCAGGCAGTGACACACACCGCCACGACCATCATGGCTGCCGCCACCCAAAACGGCCATTGACGTGCCCAAGAGTTCATTCGACGTATCTTGCCATCCGTCACATTTGCCCGCGAGCTATTTTCGAACTTTGCCAGAGTCGTCGGAAACAGTTATAGTCAACACTCATGAAGAGAAATGCACTGCTGCAGTTGACGGAACTCGCGCTCTCACTTCCAACGGCGCCGTATCACGAACAGGCAGTACGCGCGTTTGTCGAGCAGCATTGCCGCGCCCTTGGGCTGCGTGTGGAGCGCGACACGGCAGGCAATGTCATTGCCCGCTACCAGCACCGGTTCAAGAGTGCGCCACTGGTGCTCGTGGCGCACATGGATCATCCGGGATTCGAGGCGCTGGGGCCGAATCGCGCCCGGTTTCTCGGCGGTGTCCCCAAGGGCATGTTTCAACGGGGTGTTCGGGTCCGCTTCCAAGACATTCGCGCCCGCATCCGGCGCCGAATCGGCAACAAACAAGTCCTGCTGACCGGTGCGGACAATTTGCGTCGCGGCGATTTCGGGAGCTGGGATTTGCCGTCGTTTCGGTGTCGCCGTGGACAGATTCACGCGGCGGGAATTGATGACGTGCTCAATGTGGCAACCATCCTGGCCGCGTTGTCGGAAATCGCGCGCCGACGCCTGCGCACACACGTGTGGGGACTGTTCACGAGGGCCGAGGAAGTCGGCTTTCCCGGAGCCGTCGAGGCGGCGCGCTCAGGACGAATCCCGATGCAGTCGCTGGTCATTTCGCTGGAGACGAGCAAGGAACGCCCGTGGGCGCGGATCGGCGACGGTCCGGTCGTTCGCGTGGGCGACCGGATGACGATGTTCGACGCGACAGCCTCTTGTTTTCTGACGGAAACAGCGCGTCGCGCCGATATCCGGGCGCAGCGATGCCTGATGGATGGCGGCACGTGCGAAGCGACGGCATTTGCGGCGCACGGTTATCGTGTTGGCGGCCTTTGTGTGCCACTGGGCAACTATCACAACATTGGTCGCCATCAACTCCCTGCTGCGGAGTTTGTGAGCATGTCCGACTTCGAGGGACTGGTGGCGTTGACGATAGCGGCAGCGCAGGCCTGGCCGCGATTTCGGAACACGACGAACGTCTTGCGCAAACGGGTCGAGCGGATTTATCGTAGCGCGCCACGGAAATTGAGCAACGAATGAAAGACTTGATCATGGCGACGTTGTTGTTCGGGTCGGCTGTCCACGGCCAGACCGGGATGGACGCGCTGCCGCAAGGCCCGCCGCCGGAGCTTGTGGCGCAGCAGGAATACGTGATCGGGCTGGGATTGCTGCGCGAGAACAATTTCGCCGGCGCCGCCGAATCGTTTCAGCGCGCAACGGTCGCGCGGACAAATTTTGCCGAGGCCTATCAACAATGGGGCATGACGCTGCTTCAAATGGGGCGACTTGGCGGCACGCCTCAATTGCAGGCGCAGCGTCTCCAAGAGGCGGCGGCCAAGTTTGGCCAAGCCGCGCAACTCCAGCCCGACGACCGCGCGACATGGCTGTTGTGGAGCGACGCGCTGACGTTGATCGGCGATTTGCCGGTCGAGCCGGCGTTGCGGCTGGCCTGTTATCAAGGGGCTGTCGAGAAAAGCCGCAAGGCCGTCGAACTGGCGCCCAACGATTGGGAGCCGTACAGCAAATGGGCCGGCATTCTCACCGCCAAATTGCCGGAGTTCGCCGTCAACGAACAAGCGCGCGTCCAGTTTCATCTGGAAGCCGCCGCGCTCTACAGCAACGCACTCGAACGCGCGTCGTTCAAGGGCGACATCGGGACCGTTTGCGCCAACTGGGGGGCCGCGCTTGTCCGGGCGGCCCGCGCCTCGACTGACCCCCGCAAGAAACAAGAGTTCCTTCGGGGTGCCATCGAGCAGTTCCACCGTTCCTCTCGCGCCGTTCCGAATGCTCCTGTCACGCGCACCATGCACGGCTCGGCCCTGGTGCAGTACGGCAAACTGACCGGTGTCCGCAACGATTTCCGCGATGCCGTCAACCAGTTCAACACCAGTCTCTCGCTGCGGCCCGACGAGCCGTCCACGTTGTACGCGCTGGCCTGTGTGCACGCGCTCATGAACAATCCCATCATGGCCGTGGAGACATTGGGCAAATGCATGGACGCTGACACGTTGGGGGTCTATCGAAAGCTGGCGTTGCAGGACCCCGATCTGGATGCGTTGCGCGAGCATCCTGCCTTCAAGGATTTGTATCGCTCCACCGAACTGATGCACGGCCTCGGCATTGATAACCCGCCGCTGCGAAACCGGCCGCGCTGATCGCCGCCAATAGCTTTGACAGCATCGCGCGCTTGTGGCAGATTCCCGCCCGCGTCACGTCTGACCAGACGCCTGGGAGGCGGTAGCTCAGCTGGTAGAGCAACGGCCTTTTAAGCCGTGGGTCCTGGGTTCGATCCCCAGCCGCCTCACCAGTTTTCTGGTCGCATGGAGGATCCGATATGAAACGACCGTTCGCCATCATCGCCGTCTTCGCCCTGTCCGTTGTCGCAGCCAACGCCCGCCGTTGGGAGTGTTACCTGCCAACCGGCACGTACATGGTCAACACCGTTCAGATCGTCTCCATCAGCACGCACGAGTACGTGCTCAACGCCGTCGCCCGCGTCACGGAACTGACCATCGCCACCACCTCGCACGTCACAGCCCGCTTCTACTACATCGAGCCGCTCGCCTCCACCGGCAGCGGCCCCGCCGCGCGCCTCTCCGACCTCATGGACCGCGTCCAGGAAAAAGCCGGTGCCGTCGCGGAGCGATTGGGACAGGACGAAGTCTGGAAAAAAGTGGTCAAGGATTATCCGGCCACCACGCACGCGCACACGGTCGAATACCGGGTGGACAGCAAGGAACAGATCGCGCAGCTTTTTCAAAGCGCCGTCACGGCCTGGCGGACCGGCTCCAACAGCGTCATTCGGGTGACAGCTTCGTCCCCGTAGGCAGGCGTCTCACTGCGTCAGTTTCTGGAAAATCCCGATCAACGTCTCCGCGCCTTTCTGCACGATCCCCTTGGTGTCCTCGATCACTTCCGTCCCTGCCGCCGCAACCAACCGGCTGCTGAGGTCTTCCTGAATGTCATTTGTCGGGCCTTGCAACCTGACCTTGGTCCATCGGTAGCCATCGCGTTCCACGGTGAACACGCGCCCTTGCGCACCGGGCAACCAGCGCAACGTCGCCGAGGCAACCCCGACATCGAATTCGCCGGCGAGGACACCCTTCTCGACGACGCAGGCGCCTTCGATTCGCAACAACCCGGTGGATTCCATCGCGAGCCGCTGCAGTGTCAGTCGTGTCGGCGTCCACGTGTACTCGGCGCGCGCCTTGTGCAGTTGCAACTGGCGAAACTGTTCGGAGCCGGTGAACAGCGCGAGCCGGTTCAACACGGGCAACGCCTCCAGCTTTCCACCGGTCAACTCAATACTTCCCTCCGCCGTCATCCCATCCATCTCGCCAAGTCGTCCGCGCACCTTGCTCTCGCCGCGCGCCTTCCCGATAAGACGCCCCCGCCAGTCAGCCGGCAACCACCGCTCGACCGGCGCGTCGTCGTGCCGGAGAACCAGATCCGACTCGACCGTGGAGGCCAGACCAATCTGCCCGTTGACAGCGACCTTGGCCCCATCCGCGAGGCGCACCAGCCCGTCGCTGACAAATGCAGTGTCGCGTTGAAACCGGATGTTCGCCCGCTCGATGCGCACCGCTTGCAGCTCGCCGAAGCTCAATTCGCCGCTGCTCGTGCTCACCTCCCAGGCTCCATCGCCGAACTTCACCGCCATCTGCGCCCGTCGCACCGAGCCGGAGCCGGAGCCGCTTGTCCACTCGATGTTGGCGTCGTGAATCCGCAGCGGCTTCAGTTCAACCCGCGCGGAACTGCCCGATGCGGAAGTTCCTGACGCCGCCACCGGCGACGATGGCGCGATCTTCGCCGCCAACCGTTGCACGTCGAGGCCGCTGATCCGCCACTCGTTGCGCAACAACCCGGAAACTTCCAAGTCGGCTCGGATCTGGTCCACGCGCAGTTCTTTCAGCGGCGCACCGGGCAGGCCGCGCGCGTGAAAACCGTCCGAGTACACCGTCATGCCGCTCCAGTGCAACGGCAGATAGTCCCCCTCGACGCGCAAGGCCGCCGATGTCTTCGCGCTGATCAGCTTCCGAAACGCCTCGCCGTGCAGGTAGCGGCTCAACCACCAGTGCGCGCCCGCAACCAACAACACAATCCCGATGGCCAACCCGGCCAACACGCCGCCCAACACGCGCAGTGATTCCTTGCAAGACATGCGGCGGATGTTACTATCCCCGCCAGCGCGACGCAAGGACTCGGAATGCCTGATATTGTTTTCAGATGCCCGCATTGCCCGCAAACCCTCCGTGCGACGGAGGCCGACGCGGGCAAACGCGTGGAGTGTTCCCACTGCCACACCGAGAGCGTCGTCCCCCAGCCTGCCGAGCGCATCGAGTGCGCCCAATGCCGCGCGGTCGTCCAGATTTCCCTCTTCGACCTGCGAGAGGTCTTCCCCTGTCCCGGCTGCGACGCCGAACTCCGTTTCTCTTCCGCGCCCGCCAGCGCCGCCGCGACCAAACCGGAACGCCGCCGCTGGAGCTTGTTCGGATCGAAAGGCTGGCGGATTGTGGATTGCCTGACCGGCGAGATCCATCGCGTCGAAAAGTTCCCCTTCGAGATCGGCTCCGACGAGGGCGCGCATCTGCAAGCCCGCGGCGCGCACACCCAGCACTGCACGCTCGAAGCCGCTGGCAAATCACTCCGCCTCAACAAACGCGACCCGCGCGCCCGCATCATCGTCAACGGCGTCGAAGCCGCCGGCGTCACGCTCCTGCCGTGGGACCGCGAACACACGGTGCAAATCGGCCCTCACTACTACATCCTTCATGGCGGACGGCGACTGGAGCATTGGGAAATGCAGATTGATCCCTCGCAGTGGTTCATCTGCGACACGCAACGCAGCCTGATGGAAGGCCCCTACACGCGCCGCGAACTCGCCATCGTCCTCGACCAGCATCCGCGCGATCCCGTGCACACCCTGATTCGTCCACAAGGTTTCCTGGCTGGATTTACGCTGAGGCAATTTGGCGAAGCTCGCGAACTGTTTCGCTACCAACCCAAGTCCGCGCCCCCGCCGGGACCGGAATCGGCTGTCACCGGTGAGAACGCAGCATCGCCATCATTCGGCCCGCCATTGTTGCGCTTGCAGGACATCACGCTCGAAATCACGCAAGGCGCCGCCGCGCACCGGCTCCTGCACGAACTCAGCCTCGACCTGCCCGGCGGACACCTCGCCGCCATTGTCGGCGCCTCCGGTTGCGGCAAAACCACGCTGCTCAAGGTAATTGCCGGCATCATGGAACAAACAACCGGCATCGTCTGCTGGCGCGACCGCAACCTCGCCGAGAAAGACCTTGCGCCGACCGAGATCGGCTACGTCCCGCAGTTCAGCATCGCATTCGAGCACCTGACGATTTGCGAGAGCATGGACAACGCGTTGCGCTTGCGCGTCGCGGGACTTTCCGCCGATGACCGTCGCGACCGCATCGAAAACATCCTGCGCGAAGTCGGCCTGCTCAATATCGCCCAACGCCAGGTCCGCGTCCTCTCCGGCGGTGAACGGCGCCGCCTCTCGCTGGCGCTGGAGAGCGTGACGCAACCGGCGTTGTTGTTGTGCGACGAAGTCACCAGCGGCCTCGACCCGAAAGCCGAGGAGGAAGTCGTCGAGTTGATGCACCGCCTCTCGCGCGAGAACAACCGGCTCGTCATCTCCGTCACGCACAGCCTGCGCCAACTCGACCGGTACGATTCCGTCGCGGTCATGCATCAAGGCTGCCTCGTCTATCACGGCGCAAGCCGGAACGTGGCCCGGTATTTTGGCGTTGACGAAAACAGCAAGGTCTTCACCGAACTGGCCAAACGCCCCGCGCTCGAATGGCACGCGCGCTGGCTGGAATATCGCGGCCAGTATTCACTGCCGACGACTCCTGCTGCACCGGCAACGGACACACAAATGGAACCGGAAGAACAGACGCCAAACGCGCTCCTGCAATTCTGGGTGCTCTGGCGACGCCGCACGCAGATCTTCTTCCGCGACCGCGGCCAGTTGTGGCTGCATCTGGCGCTGCTGTTTGGATTCCCGTTTCTGGTTGTCATTTTCGCGCTCAACGGCCTCCCGCAAATGCAAAGCCTGAGCATGGGCGCCGACGTCGGCCCCGTGCAGCAGTTGAAGGAAACGACCGGCTACATCATCAGTTCGTCGCGCGTCGGGAGCCTCGTGTCGGGGCTGGTGATGTTCCAGGTGATCCTGCTCGCGTTGATGGGGTCGAACAACGCCGCGCGG
This sequence comes from Verrucomicrobiota bacterium, assembly GCA_016871575.1. Classification (GTDB taxonomy): domain Bacteria; phylum Verrucomicrobiota; class Verrucomicrobiia; order Palsa-1439; family Palsa-1439; genus CAIKAP01. The sequence continues at coordinate 32,728 of VHCW01000015.1, read as the reverse complement.
GAAGTCGCAGCGGAACGCTTGATTTTCGAGAAGGAGAAACTGGGTGGACTCCGTCCCATCAGCTACCTGGCGAGCAAAACTGTTTTCCTCGCGATGCTGGTCGCGGCACAATCCATCTGGATGGCCGCCTTCGTGACGTTTGTCTGCCGGTTCCCCGGCGACTTGGCGTTGCAAACGTGCTTGCTCTTGCTCGGCAACGGCGCAATTACTGCCGCGTCGCTGGCCATCTCCAGCCTTTTGAAGTCGCCCGAACAAGCCTCGCTGGTCTCCATTTACCTTGTCGGTTTCCAGATTCCTCTCTCCGGCGCGTTCCTGGCGTTGCCGGAGATTCTGGGCAAGATCACTCGCCCGTTCATTGCTGCCTACTGGAGCTGGTCGGGCGTGGTTGAAACGATGCGCGAGACGCGGTTCTACGACGCCGTCCTGATGGTCACGCAAACCGATTTGGCCGGTATTCCGCTTTGCTTCTGGGCGATGGCGTCCCACGTTGTTTTCGGCCTTGCGCTCGCCTACATCGGCTGCCGCCAAAGCCGGTGGGACTGAGCCGCTTGACGAACACCGGCGAGACGATAGATTGAGACCGCATCAACACGCAATACCGCGTCGTTGAGCAGAGGAGACTGCCATGATCAAAATACTGATTGCCGCCTTGTTGACCGTGTCTCTCATGACCGTCACAGGGTGCAAGAAAGCATCCGAAAAGCTCACTGAAAAGATCGTTGAAAAGGCCATCGAACGGGAAGGCGGCGGCAAGGCGGCTGTGGACATTCAAGAGGGCAAAGTGACCATCAAGACAAAGGATGGCACGATGGAGGCGGCGACCGGGAGCAGCGCCAAGATCCCCGACGGCTTTCCCAAAGACGTGCACGTCATCAAGAACGCCACCATCACCATGTCGCTGAAAACGCCCGATGCGTTCCAGTTGATGATCGAGACCAAAGACTCCGTCGAGAATGCAGCCTCGCAATACAGCGCCGAAATGAAGGCGTCAGGATGGAACGAGGAGACCAACATGAACATGGGCGAGAGCGTGATGCACGCCTACAAGAAAGGCAACCGGCAAGCCTCGATCATCATCACCAAGGGACAGCAGGGCGCTCAGATCCAGATCGTGGCGTCACCGGAGTAACAACGCGGCGACGGCACCGTCGCCGTTCACAAACGGGCGCGCAGCAGGGCTTCGACGATGGCGAGATCGGACGGCACGGTGACCTTGAGATTCAGAAAGGGCGTGTTCACCAGTCGCACCGCCTCGCCGAGCCGCTCCACGGCGGCGGCCTCGTCGGTCACAACCATCCCCTGCTCCAGCACCGCAGCGTAGGCGCGACGCAACAGTTCATAACGCACCGTCTGCGGAGTCTGGACGGCCCAGAGTTTCGTGCGGTCAACCGTCCGCAGGATCACGCGCCCCTCATCCGCTTCCTTGATGGTATCCACAATCTTCGTGGCCGCGATACCGGTGCCGTGAGCGCGGGCGCTTTGGATGGTGGCCTCAATGAGTTGCGGCGTCACCAAGGGGCGCGCCCCATCGTGTACGGCCACGATCTCCGTAGCGGCCGGACACTTCTCCAAGCCGTTCCAGACCGAGTTCTGGCGTTCGACGCCGCCATCGGTGATCGCAACGATCTTCCTGAAACCGCCCGCAAGTTCGTCAGCTTGCCGGGCGCAATCCGCGCGCCGAACGACCACCATGGCCTCGACCGCGTCACACTGCTCAAACGCAGCGAGCGCGTGCCAGAGAACCGGCTTGCCCAGCAGTTCGCGAAACTGTTTGTTGCTGTCGCCGCCCATGCGGCTGGATCGTCCGGCAGCGAGTACAATGGCGGTGACCATGCGCGGCTAACCGTTCTTTCGGGGGTTCTCTTCGTTGTCCTGCTGCAGCCGCGCGAACGCCATCCGCCCGGCGGCAGTTTGGAGAACGCTCTCAATGATTACGTCAACCTCGCGACCAAGCAGGCGACGCGAGCGTTGCACGACAACCATCGTGCCGTCCTCGAGATAGCCGACGGCTTGTTCCGGTTCACGGCCTTCCTTGACCAACTTCAGGGTGAGCCGTTCGCCCGGCAGGACAACGGGGCGCAACGCCTTGCTGAGTTCGTGCAGGTTGAGAACGCGCACCTTTTGCAGTTCGGCAACGCGATTGAGATTGTAGTCGTTCGTCAGAATCTCCGCACTGATACGCCGCGCCAATTCGACAAGTTTCCCATCCGTCTCCTTGATTTCAGGGATGTCGTTCTCGTGAATCTTGAATTCGATGCGCGGGTTCTTCTGTAACTGTTTCAGAATATCGAGGCCGCGCCGGCCGCGCGCGCGCTTGATGTCATCGCTGGAATCCGCAAGCCACTGCAATTCGTGCAAGATGAAGCGCGGAATGACGAAGATCACATCGAGGAAACCCGTGCTGGCCACATCGAGAATGCGCCCGTCAATGATGATGTTGCTGTCCAGCAGCAACAACCGTTCGGGCGCCTCCTCTCGCCGGAATTTGACATAGGGAATGAGAAGATTGAACTCATCCTTCCCGCGCAAGGCAATCACCATCGAAAGATACGTGACAAAGAGGAACATTGAGATCTGCGCGATGATCCGGGGATTCGGGTCAATCAACTCGAACATCTTCGAATTGCCGATGAAATAGCTGATAAGAGTGCCCACCAATAATCCGAACGTCGCCGCTGTCAGGCCGCGCACGGAAAAACTCTTGGTGGCCAAATCAATCCCGATCAGCGCCCCGCCACTCACAAACCCAATCGCCATCGCCATCCACGGATGGCGTTCCCACGACGGGTCCAGTTGGGAGATGGCCCAACTGCCGAGCATGCACAATCCCACAAAAACAATTCGCAGCACCCAGAGTGTCATTGTCTTTCCTCCTTTGCTTTCGCCGCCGGGCGCGATGGCACGGGTGTCCGTCCCCGCCGCGGCGTCTCCAACGCGCTGGGATGCGCCGTCGCCCTGGATTCGCCTGACGGGACAGTCGAAGACGCTTTCGGTCCGAGCCACGTCTTGTAGAACAAGCCGTATTGTTCGAGGTTTTGCAGCACTTGCAGCAACTCATGGTACACCGAGGTGTCCACCAACAGTTTCCCCGCGGTGCCCTCGCCCCTCTCCAGCCCCGCCAGGATGGCGTTCAACCGCTGAGTGCTCTCGGTGATGTTCTTGGTCATCTGCTTGATGTCCACTTGCGTCTCGCGCACGAAATCGTCCACCCGCCGCGTGGTGCCGCGCACATTTTCGCTGGCGGCCCCGAGCGTGGCGAGCGTGTTCGTGAGGCTGCCGCGGCTGTCGCTGACCAGCGAACGCAGGTCGCCTGTCAGCACAGCGGCGTTGCTGGCCGTCACGTCAATCTGCGCCAGCGTGCTGCTGACGTGGTTGAGGTTCTGCGTGCTGAGCGCCATTTCGTCCACCCGCTTGATCGCGCCGTCAATGCGCAGCAATATCGCGTTGACGCGTTCAATCGTGCCGCCGGCCTGCTGCAGCACATCCACCACGCTGCGGATGGCTTCCGTGAGGTCTGCGCTCGCCGTGCCGTCCACGGTCTCGCCCGGCTTCAACGGCTCCGGGGAGGTCGCGCCGGGGATGATGTCCACGTAACGGTCGCCCAGCAGCCCGGACTGGTTGATGACGAACTTGGCGTCGCGACGGATGACGGTGCCCTCGTAAATGCCAAGAGTGACAAGCGCGCGGAATTTACCGGTGTCGTCGAGCTTGATCTGGCGGACTTTGCCGACGGAGACGCCGCCGTACATGACATTGGCATCGGGGATCAGCCCGCTGACGTTGTCGAAACTGACAAACAGCGGATAGCGCCCGGCGGTGCTGGTCGAGAGTTTCCCGAATTTCCAGATCAACCCGGCGGCAACCGCCAGGCAAACCAGCACAAAGATTCCGACGCGCATTTCAATGGAGCGTTGTGTTGCCACTGGGCACCTCCTGGGAAATATCGGCGACTCCTCGAATAAACTGCTGCACCAGCGGATCGGGACTTGCTTGAATTTCCGCGGGCGTGCCGACGGCGTGGATTCGCCCTTCGTGGAGCATCGCAATCCTGTCGGCGATCTTGTAGGCGCTGGCCATGTCGTGCGTCACCGCCACGCCCGTCACGCGCAACCGGTCCCGCAACCGGAGAATCAAATGGTTGATCGTGTCGGCGCGAATCGGATCAAGCCCCGTCGTCGGCTCGTCATACAACAAGTATTTCGGCGTCCCGACCACGGCGCGGGCCAGCCCGGCGCGTTTGCGCATGCCGCCGGACAATTCGGCCGGTTTCTTGTGGCCGGCGCCGGTTAAACCGACAATTTCGAGCGCTTCCTCCACCCGCTGCGCAACCTCCGTCTCGCGCAGCGAACGTTTCTCGCGCAGCGGAAACGCGACGTTGTCGAACAGCGTCAACGAATCGAACAACGCCGCGCCTTGAAACAGGAAGCCGAATTTCCGACGGATCGGGGCGAGACGCCGCTCGTTCAGCGGCACGATGTCCTCGTCGTCCACCCAGACGTGGCCGGTTTCCGGTTTCAGCAGGCCGCAGAGATGTTTCAGTAAAACGCTCTTGCCGCCACCCGACTGGCCGATGATCACGACCGTCTCCCCGTCGTGAATCTCGAAATCCACGCCGCGAAGCACCGGCGAGCCTTGAAAGCTCTTTTGAAGTGATTCGATCCGGATCATATCGGCACGATGGTGTTGAAGACGACCGCGATGAAAAAGTTCGCGATCAAGATGGTGAGACTGGAGACAACCACGGCCTCCGTCGTGGCGCGCCCGACGCCTTCCGCGCCTTCGTCGGCATGGAAGCCTTTGTGGCAGGCGATCATCGCAATGAACGCGGCGAAGAAGACCGACTTGATCAACCCGGCCAGCACGTCCTTGGCCGCGGTGAATTTCAGCATGTTGTGCCAGTAGTAGGCCCCGTCAATGTTCAGCATGCTCGCGGCAACGAGATACCCGGCGAAAATGCCGCAGGCCATCGCCTCGGCCGTCAACATCGGCAACCCGACCACCAGCGCCCAGAACCGCGGCGCGGCAAGATAATCCGTCGGCGACGTGCCCATCGAGCGAAGCGCGTCCAACTGTTCCGTCACCTTCATCGTGCCCAGTTCCGCCGCAATCGCGGCGCCGACGCGCCCCGCCACCATCAGTCCCGTCAACACCGGCGCCAACTCGCGCAACATCGCAATCGCCACGACCGGCCCGACCGCCGTGTCCATTTTGACCTTGTGAAATTGCAGCCCTGTCTGCACCGCGAACACCATCCCGGTGAAGGCGCCCGTAATGATGACGACGGCCTGGGATTGCCACCCGATTTTGTACATCTGCTCGATGGTTTCCTTCCACCGGGGCCGGCGGATGAACGTGGTGGCGATGACATCAAGGAACAACAAGAGCACACCGCCGAACTGCGAGAGCAGGTCGGAAAGCGCTTGCCACAACCTTGTGAACAATGCCGTCATTGGCAAGCAGGATAAGCGACCCCCCACCCGCTTGCAACCACGGAAACAGACGCTTCCCTACACGCAGTCCAGCGTCCACGGCGCGCGCATCGGCCTTGCAATCATCGCATCCGCCTGCGGATCGCCGATGAAACGCTCGGTCTCCGGGTTCCAACGCAACTTGCGGCCCAGCAACAACGCAATGTTCGCCATATGACAGAGCGATGAGGTTCGATGTCCCGACTCCGCCGGCGCAATCGGCTGGTTCCGCGTGCGGACGCAGTTGAGGAAGTTTTGCTGGTGGTCATTTGTGTTGTCGTAGAGCTGAACGCCGGTGGACGGAATCGGGAGGCGAATCAGCGACGACGGGCTGGCTTCGAGGTTGCCGCCGTGGACGTGAATGAAGACCCAGCCTTCATCGCCCTCGAACTTCACGCCGCGCGGTTCTTTGTCGGTGATGCGCAGCTTGACCCCGCTCGCGTAGCGACCGTGGATGTCGTAGCCGATGGCCGTGTCGAACAATCCGTCCTCCGGGAACTCGCCTTTCCCCTCGATCTCCAACGGCCCGCTGAACATCGTGCCGTTGCCCCACTGCGCGAGGTCGCCCACGTGCGCGCCGCGGTCAATCAGCTCGCCGGGCGTGTAATCCTGGATAAATCGAAATGTCGTGTGGCATCGTTTCGTCGTGTACGGTTCATAGGGCGCGGGGCCAAGCCACATATCGTAATCGAACCCGGCTGGCACCGGCTCCACCGGCTGCGGCGGACAGGTTCGACGGTCTGTCGGCAAATTGACCGTCACCGTGTGCAACCGGCCAAGGAAACCGTTCTGGACCAGTTCGCAGGCGTACCGGCACGGATAACGCGACCGTTCATGGCTGCCGACCTGCAACACGCGACCGTATCGCTTGACGGCATCCGCCGCCGCGCGGCCTTCCGCGATGCTGGCCGCGAACGGTTTCTCGCAATAAATGTCCTTGCCCGCCTTGCAGGCGGCAATGACATTGAGCGCGTGCCAATGATCCGGCGTCCCAATCAGCACCGTGTCAATGTCAGGCCGCGCCAGTAGCTCGCGAAAATCACCGTATTGCGCGCAGTCGGTGTTGTTGTACTGCTTGTCCACCATCTCCTTCGCGCCTTCGCGGCGGTCACGGTCAACGTCGCACACCGCCACCATCTGCAAGCCTGCGTTGCCGAGAAAAATCTTCATCACGCCCTTGCCTCGGCCGCCCGTGCCGATGGTGCCCATCACAATGCGATTGCTCGGCGCGCTCTCGCCGCCGAGCACGTGCGACGGGATGATCGTGGGAAATGCCAGCAGCGCTCCCGCCCCGGCCATTCGTTTCAGGAAACTCCGTCGTGTTTGTTTGTTCATTTGCATTGTTTCAATGGACGCCATTGCGTTCTTCCTATTCACTTTGCGCCAAGCGCGGTGACCATGACGTGCCAACCGCGACCGTAACACATTGATTTGTCCGCGTCAGTCTCATCCGCAGGTCCGAACTCGCCGGCACAATAGCAGCCGAACAACGGCACATCCTTGCCAAGCGCCGACTGCATCGCGGCCAGTTCATCACCGATGTTCTTCAGTTTGCCCTTGCGTCCTGCGCAATCGAACGCAAGAACAGCAATCGGTTTCCTGCCCAGTTTCGTCGCGGCCTCTGCCGCGCCTTCCTTGGCCGTCGTGATGACGGCGTCGTTGTCCTTTGCCTGACGCCCCGCTTGCGCGAGCTTGAAGTCGCCTGACAACAAGATGGCCACCGCGGCGTCCGTGTGTGCCTTGCCGTGGTGATAAATCCAGTTTTGACCGGCATTCTTGTTCACGGAACCGCCGGTCACGGGCAGTTTTTTCCCGACAACCGATTGAATGCCGTCGAGCAGCAATTGGTTCTTCGGCGAATGGGCATCGGAAATGACAATCAACAGGTTCCCCTTCCCTGCCTTGGGAAGTTTCTTCGCAAGCCGCGCGCCGGCGCTGCGCAACGCCGCCGTCAGCGCAACCTCATCCTTCTCCAGCGTCAGGTTTGCCGCACCGAGTTTCTCTTCAAACGCAACGCTCACTCCAACGCCAGCGATGGCGAGCAGTCCGACAGCATCTTCCGTCAACGCGCCTGCCTGCGTGAACATCCCGTACGTGGCGCCGCCGCAGACCTTGTCACGCCCGAAGACTGCCGTCACCGCCGCGAGCGCCTTCTCCTTGTTCTCTTTGTCCTCGAAGCAATCCGCCATCAACACCACCTGCGGTTCGACGCCGCCGAGCGCCGCCTTCAGTGCTTCCGCCGCCTTGCGTCCAGCCGCCGCAGGATCTTCATCCGTTGCCGCCGCCGTCCGGAACACGGGCGCCGCCAACGCACTCACCGCCATCATCAACATCACTGCCAACAAGATTCGTTTCATGGCTTACTCCTTAATGGATTGACGAACAAAAACCAAACTCGAACTGACGTTGTCCCGGCAACGGATTCATCACCGCGCCGATGTCGCGCGGCCCAATCCCGTCGGGATCGTGCACGACCAGCGAGAACAAAAACTCGCGCCCCGCATCCGGTTTCAACTCCGGCATCAACTTGAACGGCACGCCGATCTCGTAGCGCGTGACGTTGCCGTCGCGCTTTACCACCGCTGTCACACCCTCGCACTTGCCGTCTGCGCCGACAACAAACCCGTACCGCTTCCCCTCATCCGAGGCAGCCAACGAGAACTCGACGCCGCGTTTTCCTGTGAGCTTGTCCTCCTCGACCTCGACGGCGAGCGAGAACTGTTTGCTGCTCCAATACGTCCGGACGACGGTCTTGGCGAACGAAATTGGGATTGAGTCTTTCCATTCGGCGAGGTCACCGTCAATCGTGGGCTTGAAATACGGCGCGCTCGCGCAGACAACGCGCTGTGTCACATCCAACGTGCCGAACTGAATCCGGACCGGGTACGAGTTGGCCGACACATCGGCGCCTTTTTCGATGGCGAAGGGAAGTTGTTTTGTCTCGCCCGGTTTCAATTCGATGGAGCGCTCCGTGGGCGACACTTTCCAGCCATCAGGAAATTGCGCGCGCAACACTCCCGAAACGCTCTGACGGCCGGAATTCCGCACGGTCACGTGCGTGACCGGACCCGTCGAGGGATTGACTGTGAAATTGTTGGCGCGCACGTGCACTTGGGCATTGACGAGGGTTGCGCTGGCGAGCGCAAGCGCCGGGAGAAGCGTTTTTATCATGGGAACGAAGACGGCCACCTATTCTGCACAGGCCATGTTGCCGACGGGAACGGCATGGGTGATCGCAGCGGACTGCGTCGTCCCGCCAACGACGGGCGCTGGCTGCTCGGCGAACATCATGAGGGGCAAAAGCGGAACGCCGACGGCGCACCCGCCGGCCAGAACGCAAACCACCAACAAACCCGCGCAACATAGGCTCTTCATCACGCCACATTTATGCCATAGTTCCATCGAACCGGCAAGGCACATTCGAAGGGTAGTTCGTAGTGAGCCACGCAGCGAAGCGAAGTGGCGTTGCAGGGGGTTATTGTGCCCAAACGGGACCGCACTCCGCCCCGAAACGAAACGGGGCTGCGTGCGTGATTACAAACGCACCCTCCCATTCAATGGTGACGGAGCACCGTTCACGCCTTCAACGCAGCATTTTGACGTTGGTGATTTGCCGGGCAAGCTCGTGGTCCTGCCATGTCCAGACCGCCTTGTTGGCAGGAGAAAACTCCACCAGATGACAGCCTTTGCCGTGTTTGGCGTGGCCGAGCCAGTTCGCGACGACAATGTTGCCGTTGGGAAGCGTGTCCCAGCCGGAAAAGAAATCGAGGCCAAGGGCGGGATGCTCCGCCTTGCCACCCACAAACGACACGACGTTTCCGTTCCCGTCCAACTCGACCACCTTGCATTCGTCACCCGTGCTGCTCCGATAGCGGCCCCCGCTCAGAACGACCGCGCGGTAGCCTTTGCCGGGCAACGGCATCTTTTTCACAATCGCGCCGTGGCGCGTCATCTCCACCAACGCCTGCGGTTTTGCGGCGCTGAAAAGCAGATTGCCACCGTCAAGCAGCGTCACCAACCGGACGTCGAACTTCTCCTGCGGTTGAATCACGGCGGACTCGTTTCCCCGGGCGTCAACATCGAACACGGCGCCGTCGCCGCGCGCCAAGAGCGTGTGCCCGTTCGCCAGCCGTACTGCGCTCTGGATGCCGCTGTACCGCGTCACGGCCCAACCTGTCGGTGTTCCGGTCGCGACATCGTATTCCGCCGCGCCGTTGCCGTGGCTGACGAGAACACGCCGGTTGCCGGCGACCAGTTGAATGTCGCGTGAACCGGGAGGGATCGCTCTCGACCACGACTTCTCCGGTTGAAACTGGTCAACGCACAGCAACTGATGCTTCCCATTGTCCACACACAACCACCGGTGGCGAATCGTATCAGCAGCAACGATCTGTCCGCCAAAAACCACCAGCACAACAACCAGAGAAAACCACGATCTTGTCATATCTGAAATGTGCGTTTTGTCATCTCGACCCACTTGCGCAGACGAGCGCGGTCGCCGTTGGTGCTGTACACGTCGCGGTAGAGGATTTCCAGGTTGCTGTCCTTGGTGACGGCGCGAGTGTTCTTCATATCGGCTTCGAGCCGGTTCCAATCGGGGTTGGTGCCGCTGAGGTAGGCGGGCGTCGGTTTGCGGGAGAAAACGTATTTCTTACCGAGAAGCTCGGCGGTCTTGGCGAGGTCGGACCAGCCGGAGACGGACACAGACCGGAGATTCGGGATGGCCTTGAGAATCAGCGGCAGCCGGTCGTCCACGCGCTCGCAACAGCCGTAATAGACCAGCCCAAACCGTTCGCTCAGCTTGGCGAGGTACGGCAACACGAATTCCCCGTACATCTCCGGCGACATCATCTGGAACTCCTGCGATTCGGCCCAGCCCCACACGTCTTTCAGCCCTGCTCGACGCGCGGCGTCGGGTACGGGCAAGTCGGACACGTAGCCGTACATGCGCGGCCCGGCCATCTGGCTGTCGGTGTTGAAATCGAGGAGTCCTTCCCTCTCGAAGAAGCTGAACAGTGCGAGACGATCCGCCAGCAGATAGCTCATCAAATCGTGGATCGCCTTCGGCTCGTCATAGACCCAGTAGAGCAAACGGTCGTTGCCGATGAACCGGTAGAGTTGCCACGTCAGGCCGAAGAAGAAATTGCCCGTGAACCCCAAGTCGCCATACTCGCCGACGTTGAACTCGGAAATGAACGGGTCGAAATTGCCAACTCGTATTGGAAGGATGTCGCCCATCGCGTCCTCCAGAAGCGCGCGCCGGCGTTGCGTCTCGGCGCGGTCAACGCTGATGGTGCGCGGACGGAGCTTGGCGATGTCGGCGGGCGTCGCGATGGGGAAACTGAAACTGTAGGCGATGGATTGCGTGCCCGGCGCCGAGCGAATCTCGACCGGCACGCCGTAATCGGAGAACCGCATCCGCCATCCAAGCCGGTAGTGCGGCTCGACGACAAGATCATCGTTGAGTTCCTCGGCTTGCCGGAGCGTGACCCGCATGTTCTGCTCGACGTTGCGCAGGAACGGGTCTTCGCAGCGCAGTTCATCGGCCCGCACGTAACCGTCAATCCACGCCGTCTCGAAGAGAATCACCGGGCGCTCGGCTTTGAGGTCGTGCACGGCTTTCCAGAGCCGTTTGCGTTCCTGCATGACGGGCCGTGATGCCCACTCCATCCATTTCGTGGCGAGTTCGCGGATGACGTTGCGATCGTTTTGGGAAATCATGGTCAGCGTCGCCCCGGGGGCAGTTTGACCGGCCAGTTGTCCGTGCGGAACGGCGACGCGGGCAAGCCGGCGCGGTTGTAGAGGTTACAGTCGGGATTGTCGGCCCAAGCGTAGCGGACGGCAACGGGCTGTTTCACTTCGGGCGATGTTACGATGACGGTGTTGCCGATGATTCTCGCGGCAGCGTGACGCCATTGTTTGTCGGCGCCGGCGACGGCGAAGCCGCGGACCTGGCCGAACCCGGTGCCGCCGGGCGGCCAGACGGTGGGCCACTCTTCGCGGGGCGTGACCAGTCCGTCGCCAATCTTGACGACGAGACCGCCGTCGGCGTGCTTGAAAGTTAGCGTCACTTCGCTGCCTTTGATCTTGTGGCTGGCGTACAACGGCCCGCTCGATGCGATGTCCTTCTGTTTGTAAACGTCCGCGAGCGCCCACATCGCGAGGCGTTTACCGACATCCTGTTTGTTCTTTGGGTGGATGTCGTTGGCTTCGCCGATGTCGGTGGTGATGGCCATGCCGGTGTTGGGGAGCGCGAGCGTCTTGAGCATGCCTTCGCGAACCATCACCCAGCCGGTGTCCTCGACCGCTTCCTTCTGCGCCGCGCGGAAGTTCGGCAGTTGCACCCAAGCGAACGGGAAATCGCCTTCGCCCCAGCGCGCGCGCCAATCTTTGATCATTGTCGAAAGCTGCAATCCGTAAAGATTGCCCCTACCGCTGTTGGCATTGTTCTCGCCCTGATACCAGATCGCTCCGCGAATGGCATAGGGAATCAACGGCGCGATCTTGCCATTGAAAAGGACTGCTGGATGGTGCGTGTCCAACCTCGGCTCGGAGGGACGGCGCGGAGCGCGCCTGCCTTTCTTGCCGGACGCCTTCCATGCGGCGAGTTGCTTTTCGTAAGCTGCGTTCGCCTTCGCGGCGTCCCATTCGGCCTGGCGCTGCTGCCAACTCTCAAACAGCGGTTTCAATTCCGCAAAGTTTTTCTGCGCATCCCAACTCGTCCACGCCTCGACCGGCGTGCCGCCCACGGACGAATTGATCAAGCCGACTGGCACACCGAGCGCCTTGTGAAGTTCGCGCCCGAAGAAATACGCCGTCGCCGAAAAACCGCCCACGGTATCCGGCGAACAGACCTGCCATGACCCGCTGCACTTCTCCTGCGGCGTCAGGGCTGCGGCGGAAGATTCCTTGAACATCCGGATTTTCGGGAACGTCGCGGCGGCCTTTTCCTGTTCGTAATTTTTCGAGCGGTTGACCGTCATCGCCATGTTCGATTGCCCCGAACCGAGCCAGACTTCGCCGACGAGCACGTCCTGCACGGTAATGGTGTTCTTGCCTTTCACCGTGAGCGTGACGGCATCGCCCGATTTCAGTTTGTCGAGCTTGACCATCCATTTGCCCTTGGCGTCGGCCTTCGCGGTCTTGGTCTGACCGGCAACGCTGACAGATACTTCTTCGCCGGGATCGGCCCAGCCCCAGACGGGCACCGTAACGCCAGCTTGGAGCACCATGTGGTCGGAGAAGATGGCCGGCAGCTTTACGTCCGCGAACAGATGCGACGTGAATGTCGAGAGACCGATTAGAACAGCGATCAGGTATTTCATGTTACTCCAGTGTTGGTTTGGCGATTTCGCCGCGCAGTTGGGCGAGGCCGCCTTCCTTTTCATAGACGCCGTAGAACGGGGAGGTCGAGTCGAGCCAGACAGCGATGCGATGCAACTCCTCCGGTGAAAGTTTCACGTCGTGGTGACCTTTCACAAGCATCGGGTACAACTTAGAGGCGCGTGCGCCGAATTGGCCGGGGATGGTGCGGTAGGTGCGCTCGTCATCCCAGTTGTGCCCGCCGTAATCGTAGAAGCCGTACTTCTCCGCAAGGCTGACGTAGGAAGCGAAGAACGTGCCGTCGGTGTACCAACGCTTCTGTTTGATTTCAACCAACCCGGCGTCGAGCCGCGGCGCTTTGTCCGGGTTCTTCTGGTGGCACGGCACACAGTTCTTGTTCAGCACGGGCTGGACAAGGCGCGGATAACTGAACGGGTTGGTGCCGTCCACGTCGGGCTGGATGCGCGACGGCGGACGACGCATCGCGAGCGGATTGTCTTTCGTAGGGGGCGGCGTGCGCAACTTCGGCTCGTGGCAACCCTGGCAGGTGGTTTTCTCGCCGGGCTGGACGTGCGTGGCGGAGCGCATGGATTGAACTGCGAGACCGTTTTCGTCGAGTGCCTGGAAGAACAACTCCTTGCGGGCCGGCACGGTGAAGTAGGCGCTGCCGTCGGACTCTACCGGGACTGTGCCGAGAATTTTGCGAGCGACGTTGACCGAGAGCGAGAACGGAATCTGCACGCCCGTCGTGTGCGGAAGCGCGACCGAACCGAGCGGCTGCGGCAGGACTTGATAAACGCGCAACGCCTTGACCTTCGTGCCAGCCGGCCACGGTTTGAGGCTCTGATAAACGTCAATCACGGCCATTGTTCCCTCCGCCGGTTCGTTGGCGGCGACTTGCACCGACGTATCCGGTATCACCGGCGGTTTCCGACGCGGCGCGAGCGGCATCGGGTTGTGACAACCGATTTCCGGATCCCGGTAAATCAATTCCTTGTTACCGAAACTGTCCACGAGATAAATACCATAGATTCCCTTCCCCACCGGCCCACCCGACCTTTGTTCCGCAGCGTCAGCATCGTAAACACAGAGATGATAGTCTTCGCTCAGCGGCCACGCTTCGCCGTAGGCAACGGTGCCACCCTGGCTTTCGGGGAACGCAATCTCCGGCGTCAGGCGTTTGACCGGCCCCATCGCGTCGTCGTCCTGCACGCGTGGATCAATGATGATGAGCGAGCCGAACGACTGGCCGTGATGCGGTGCCGCCGTCGCGACAAACTTCGGCGAGCCGGGAATCGCGCGCACGTCCAGTTCCATGTCGGGACGCTTGAGGCGGAGCGAATAGTTGCCGTGAATCGCGCGCGGTTCGCGGCCATCGGGCGTCGTCGTCCACGGCATGTGCGCGACCACGCCGTGCCGGTCCACGTAATCCCAGCGCGTCCAGACGATCATGCCGTCGTTCTTCACGCTCGGATGCCACTCGTTGGTTTCGTGCGGCGAGAGGCAGCGGATGTTGCTGCCGTCGGCAGCCATGTCGAACAGCGTGTAGGTCGGACAAATTCGTCCGCAACGCAGATAGCCACCGCGCCGCTCGCTGATGAACGCGATTCGTCCACTCGGCATCCAGCATGGATCGAACTCGTTCCATGTCCCGTCAGTGAGTTGCTCCAAGTGCGAACCATCGGCATTGACCTTGAAGACGTGGTAGCAGCGGGTCTCGACCCAGTGGCCGCGGCTCGGGTCGGTGTGTTCGCGGTGGTTGCCGTCGCCCTTGCACTCGACGTAGGCGAACGCGATCTGCTTGCCGTCAAACGACACGTCGGGCGACAGGAACGAGCCGCCCTCCCCCTCGTCGCCGGCGACGTTGCCGTGGGCGTCGAAGACGAGTTTATATTCGCGGTTCGGGCCGCCGGTGAGTTTTTGTCCCTTGAGCCGGCCGCGCTCGACGACGGAGTTGGCGAGCACATCGCGAACTTCCGGTTTTCCTCCGAACGGGTTCTTCAACACGCAGAGCGCGCCGCCGGGGCGCGCGGTGACGCCGTAATACTGGTCGCACATGTGGTTGTAGATCGAGGGGTGGCGCTTCACGAACAGCAGCTTGTCGAATTTCAGAAGCGGATTGCTGAACGCAATCTCCCGTCGCAACCGGCAGGCGTTGGCGAAGAGAACGTAGCGCGCCTCCACATTCGTCGTCGGAATGGCTGCGTTGGATTTCTGGAGTTCGGCCAGCGGCGCGTTGAATTTGTCGAGGCGCAAATCGGCCAGCAACGCCGCCGTTCGCCGCAATACGATGTCGGCTGGGTCGCGGTCACTCGGCAACACCAGCGACTCAGGCCGGAACGTTTCGCTTGCGACTTTCTCGAACATCGCCCGGCTGCCGAGATCGCGGATCAACGCGGCGTATTGTTCTTCCCATTCCTGTTCCAACCCGGTCGGCGTGCCCAGCAGCGACCGGCGAGCCTCGCGCACCTCGCTGTAGAGCGTTGGCACCTGCGCGAGCGCTGCGGCGTCCTGTTTCAACGCGCCGGCGATGATGCCGCGCCATTTCGGTTCGGCGACAGAGCGCAACTCCGCGATGCTGCCGGCGTGCGTTGTCGGGCCGGTGTCGGCGCATTTTGCGGCGAGTTGTTTCAGTGAAGTCCAGCTTGCGTCCTCCGTCGCGGTCTTGGCGCGGTTCAACTCAGCGGCGCGGTCTTCGATGGCCTTCCGCAACTCGACGAGCCACAAACCGTGGCTCGCCGCGACGATTTCCTCCGTCCGACAGGCGCGTCCGTAGAGGTCGAGCCAACGCGGATCGGACGGCGGAATTTTCGCGCGCTTCAATTCGTCGAGTTCCTCTCGGAAGATCATCTGCATCGTGCCGAGCCGGGGCAACACGAGTCCCATGATCCATTGCTCGAAGCTCGTGTTACTTGAATGCAGGAACCAATCGAGATGCCGGTTGCGCGGCAGGTCTTTTGCAAACCACGCGGACTGCACGGGCCAATCCTTCGCAATTCGCGCCCACACCACTGTCCGCAACGGCGCGCCGACAAGCTGGCCTTCCTTCGCGGTCTTCGCCCAGTCGGCGCAATTGGCGCGCGTAGCGATCATCGTCTCCGACCACGTGGATTTCTTGACGTAGGCCTCTTTCAAATCAACGACGGCAACAGCAGCCAGCGACGGCATCAGCAGGCCGCTGAGAATAAACAACAACGTGGATTTCATTGTTTTGCCTTCTTTCGTGGCGGTGACTGTTTTGATCGGGGCCTTGCGTCCGCTGCCCCAATCTTTGCCGGTTCAAGTCCGAGCTTTCGACAATCGGCGTCCACCTCGGCGCTCCACGCTTCGTAGAGTTTCTTCAGCGTGGCGAGCGTCTCCGGATGCTGGGCGGCGAGGTCGTGCTGTTCGCTGACGTCGTTGGCCAGGTTGAAGAGCATATCGCGCGCGGGCGTTTGATTCGGTCCCGGCTCGGCGGCGCCTTCGGTCGAGTGAACGAACTTCCAGTCGCCCTGGCGCGCGCCGTAGTTGTTGCTTCTCGAGCGGCAACGCCAAAACAGCGCGGTGTGCGCCACGGCGTACGCCTTGCCGGCAAGGAAGGGAATCAAGTCAACGCCATCGCACTGCCCGACGTCAGCGCCGCCGGCGGTGAGCGCGGTGGCGGTGATGTCCATCGTGATGACAGGTTGGCGATAAACGGTGCCGGGCTGGATTTTTCCGGGCCATTGCATGAGCAGCGGGACGCGGATGCCGCCCTCGAACGTCTCGCATTTCGAGCCGCGCAACGGCGTGTTGCGGGAGCCGTTGACGGCATTGCGCGTAGTCGGGCCGCCGTTGTCGTTGTGAAAGACGATCAGCGTGCGGTCGAGTTGTCCGGTCTCCTTGAGCTTGGCAAGGACCGCGCCGACGCCATCGTCCACGGAACTGAGCATCGCGGCATAGACGCGACGCTGATTGTCTTTGATGTGCTCAAATCGCTTGAGATATTTCTCCGTCGCCTGCACGGGGGTGTGGACGGCGTTGAACGCAAGATAGAAGAACCAAGCGTCCCGGCGATGCGCCTCGACGAACCGCACCGCCTCGCGCGCCCACGCATCCTGTAAATACTCGCTCGCCAGTTCCATGGTGACACCGCGCACGACTTTGACGGGCGGTCGGTTGGGCAGGTCGGGGATGTTGTTGCCAACGCCGCCACCGTAAAAACCGTAGAACTCATCGAAGCCACGGTCGGTTGGACGGAACCCTTCGGTCTCGCCAAGGTGCCACTTTCCGCTCATCCCGGTCGCGTAGCCGGCGGCCTTGAGTCGTTGCGGGAGCGTGGCCACGGCGCGAGGCAACGGGCCGGTGACGTTGGTGAGGTCTTCGTTGCCGGAGCGTTGCTGGTAGCGGCCGCTGATGAGCGCGGCGCGCGTGGGCGTGCAGAACGAGCCGGCCGCGTAGGCATCGGTGAACCGCGCGCCGTTCTTCGCCAGCGAGTCAATGTGCGGCGTCGGGATGTCCTTGCAACCATGCGCGCCAATGTCCGCATAGCCCATGTCGTCGGTGAGGATGATGAGGATATTGGGCTTGCTTGCAGTGTTCGACGCGACGGCAGTGTGGAGCGCGGCCGTCGCTGCCAACAGGAGAAAGGAGAGGAACTTGAGTTGGTTCATGCTTGTCTGCTCTTGCTACAACGATGATGGCCGATGATGGACCACTTCGTCAAGCCTGCGGCTCATCGAAACACTTGCTGTCCGGCGCCAAACCACTACACTGCCCCCATGCTCTTGGATTACCACATGCACACCCGGCTGACGGATGGCGCCGGCGAGCCGCGCGACTATGCGCGCGTCGCCGTCGCGCGCGGCCTCGACGAGATTTGCTGCACCGACCATGCGCCTTTCGAAAACCACGACACAGACTGGACGCTCAAGAAGACGGACCTCCCCACGTACGTCGGCTGGGTGCGCGAGGCGCAACGCGAGTTTCCGCAGCTCTCCATCAAGCTCGGCCTCGAAGTGGATTACGTCCCCGGCTGCGAGCGGTGGGTGCGCGAGCTGGCGCAGGCGCATCCGTGGGATTTTTTTCTGGGCAGCATCCATCATCTCGGCGGGTTTCCCGTGGACCGCGACGCGGAGGACTGGAGAGGCCAGAACGTGGACGCGCGCTGGCGCGAATACTTTGCGCTCTGGACCGAGGCCGCCGGTTCGGGGCTGTACGATTCGCTGGCGCATCCCGACCTGCCCAAGAAGTTCAACTTCCGGCCGCAATCCGATTTCACGACGGTCTATCGGAACGCCATGGCCGTTGTCGCCAAGGCCGGGGCGGCCATCGAGATCAGCACGGGCGGCCTGCGCAAACCCTGCCGGGAGATCTACCCATCGGAACCGTTCCTTCGCCTCGCCCGCGAATTCGACATCCCGGTCACCCTCGGCAGCGATGCCCACATTCCCGAGGACACGGGCGCGGACTTTGAGAAAGCCGTTGCGCTGGCGCGCCGCTGCGGCTACGACCGGCTCTGCCGCTTCACCCAACGCCGACGCGAGTTTGTCTCACTGTAGCCGCGTCAGTGCGACCTTGCGGAAATGGATCTCGCCGCCCTCGGACTGCAGTCCGATTGGCCCGGCGATGATTTCGCAGTTGGTGGCCTGGTTGACGAGTTTGCCGTTGACCTTGGCGGTGAGCGATGCGCCGTTCAGGACGATTTCATAACGGTTCCATTCGCCGGGGGGTTTTTCGTTGCCTTCGATTTTCTTCACGCCGCTGAGGTCGCCGCCGAGCTTGTGTCCCTGGATGCTGACCTGGCGCGACGGATCGCCGCTGATGGTCATCCCATGGAAACCGTACAAATCGCCGGCGTTCTCGCTCTTGAGCTGCGCCTCCAGGCTGCGGGGCAATCCCTGCGGTTTGCCGTTGATCCGCATCAGCACGCCGCTGTTGCCCGCCGGTTTGCCGGGCGCCCAGCGCCATTCGACGACGAGCTTGAAGTTGGTGAAGCTCTCGTCCGTGGCCAGATACCCCAACGGCTCACCCTTGCAGACGAGAATCCCGTCCCGCACGCTCCAGACGTCGGCCTTGGTCACGCCGGGTTCGACGAGGAAGGCGTTCCAACCGGAGAGATCCCGTCCATTGAACAGATTGACGGACCGGGCGGGACTGCCGTTCTCGGTGCAGCAGCACGAGGCAAGCAGGACGCTGATGAGTCCTGACGTGAAGAGTTGCATGGTTTTCATGGTGTAGTCCTTGCAGTGGGGGGGTTGGTTGGGATGACGGTTGTCAGGATGGCGTTGGTCAACGTCGTCACCGTGGGGGAACCGATGGTGAACACGAGCGCGGGGTCGCTCCACGACGCAAACGTCGCAACGGCATCCTTCGGCTGTCCCAGTTGCAGCACGGAAGTCTTCGCGCCCGTGGTCACCGTGAAACGATGCGTCGGTTTATCCAGCCCGTACTGGGCGGGGTGTTCGAGATTCTCGCGCACGATTTCCTCGACGCGGAGAAAGGCGATCATATCGAGCAATTGTTGCAGGCGGTCCACGTTCAACACGCCTTGCGCCGGTTCGGTCATCTTCCATTTCTTGTCCGGGCCGCGCTGCAAAACAAATTTGCCGTCGGGCCTCTCCACGACGAGCATCGTCATGTCATCCACGGTCAATTCCGCGATCCGCCGCGCCCGATAGGCGAGCCGCGTTGTCGGAATCCAGGCGGTCGCGTTCGACAACACTCCGTACACGAACGGTTCATCGCCGCGCTTGAGATACCGGACTTCGCTCTTCGGGTCCGTGACCCCGACGAGCAACGACGCGATCACATTGGTCCCCTCGCCCAGCAGTGTGACGGACATGTCCGGCGTCGCGAGGCCGTACTTGCCGAGATCGGTCGCGACGTCCGCGACGAACTGGGTGCTGGTAATCCCGCCGAGCCGGCGCAAGAGATCCTGCACGACGGCGTCCTCGGCGGGAACGGGAGCGGGGCCGGAAACGTTCCAGAAATGGCCGGTGCTCGTCAGCGTGATTTTGTCCGCGCCCTTGGCCACTTCGATGCGGCGCACCTCGGCTTCGTTGAACGAGAGCACATGCGTGTCGCGCACGTCGTTGACCTGCACGCCAAACTTGCGGACGCTGTCGGCGGGAACCGTGACGACGGAGTCGGCGCTTTTCAGTTTCACGTACACGCGCGACGCGTCGTTGGTGGGCGAATCGCCGATGAGCAACGTTTGTCCCTTGTCGCCCATCCAGACGGTGAGTTCGCTGCGCGGGTCATCGAGATGGTAGGCGCGCAATTCCTTGGCGTTTTCGCTGATGAAATCCCGCACCCGCAGGCCGGCAATCTCGTGGAGGAGGTCGCCGACGCGCTGCTGGTCGGCGCGCGCCTGGACCGGTTTGACGATGACCCAGCGCGGCTCGGCGTTGGTGCGGGCCGGGGATTTGCCGAGTTCCAAAAGACGGTCGGCGACCTTGATCTCAATCCGCGTGGCGGCGGCGCTCGCAAAGTCCATCACCGTGCGGTTGCGCAGCGAATCGAGCGTGACGTTGGCGCGATCAAACACGTGCTTGCCGACGAGGCAGGCCGTTTGTTGCCCGTGAATCTGGACATAGACGGCATCCTTCGTGACCGTCTCGGAGCCGAAGATGATTGCCTGCTCGCCCTTCTTGTCGCGAAACACGAGGCGCAGGCGCGGTGATGTCAATCCGAAATCCGAGAGCGCAGGGCCATCGAGTTCCTTCTCGGTGAAGGTGCGCTCGCGCTGCGCGAACTCCAATTGATCGAGGATGGAATTGACCGCGTTGTCGTCGGCGCGCACGGCCAACGGCTGTTTGATTTCCCATTTCTCCTGCACCCGCTCGGCAACGATGGTCTGGTTGGAAGAGATCAGTTCCAGCCGCGTCACGTCGGCGGTTTTGATGTCGAGAAGCTTGTTTGCCTTCCGTTCGGCCTCCTCGGTGGTCGTTCCCTTCTTGATGTCCCAATAGACGTAGCCGCCAAGAACCAAGGCCAGCATGACCAGAATGATTGTCGTGCGCGATTTCATGGTGTGAAAATGTCCCTCGCTACTTGCGCCGCCGCACCCAGACCGACAAGCCCAGCAAGGCCACCGCCAACGGCATTCCGCCGATGACCAGCGCATAGACGGCGCGCGCCTGCCGGGGCGTCATGTCGAGCCGGAATTCCTGGGGCGTCTTCGGGCTGACGGCGATTTGTTGTTCGCGTTTCAGGAGCCAGTTCAACGAGTTCATGAACAAATCCACGTTGCCCTCGTGGGCGCGGATGTTGTGGTTGTCCGCAAACGTCGAGCAGCCGACCACGACCAGCCGCATCCCGTTCAGTTCCACGCCGCCCGGCTTGTGGGTCTCCGCCGCCACGGCCAGCGACAATGGCCCGCGCAAATCCGCCTTGGGATCGAACTTGATCTGCTGCGCCTTGTAATCGGTCTCGCCCCAGAACGCATCCGGCGTCTTCACCAGTTCGGTCACATCCGGCCGTTCGCCGCCGCCCATCGCCGGGTCGGCTTTCGCGCGGACACTGCGCGCGTAGGGGAAGGACGTGTTGATGCCCCGCAATTTCTCGCTGATCGGGTGTCGGCCATAGTCCTCGCTCATCGCCGTCACATTGATCATTCCCAGCAACGGCATCACCGCGAGATTGTCGTCCACTTGAATGCCAAACCGGTCGAGAAACACTTCCAGTCCCGTCTGTACCTTGTAATCGAGCAACATCATCACGCGCCCGCTGTTCTTCAGGTATTCGCCGAGCGCGGTGAACTCGCCCTCGGTGAGCCGCTTCTGCGGCCCGGCAATGACGATGGCCGACGCGTCGGCCGGCCACGTGCGTTTCTGCGCCCAGTTCCATTTCTCAACCTCGATGTTGTCGCGCTTGATGTAACCGGCCAGCACGGAGTAACCGTTCCGTTCATCGGTGCTCTCAATGTCGCGTTCGCCGTGTCCGGTCAGGAAATACACCTTCGGCGGTTTCTCCTGCGTCACGCTCTGGATGGCCGACAGGAAAACGCCTTCGCCCTTGAACGCGCGAATCCGGGGCGACCCCATGTAGCCGCCTTCCAGATCGACCGTGTCATCGAGCTTGACCAGTTTGCTGCGCCCGCCGCTGGCGAAGATGATCTGGTCCGGCGAGTCAATTTTGTATTTCTCCGCCAACTGCCGCCCCCGGTTCCGGTCGAGCTGCGGGTCCACGAACTCCACCCGTATCTTGCTCTTGCCGACATTCTCGAACTCCTTCAGCAGGCTCCGCGTGTCCTGCAACGCCTTCTCGATGAAATCGCGACTACTCGCCGTCGGGATGCAGACCACGATGTCCAGCGGATCCTTCAGGCCCTTCAACACCTGCTCCGTCTTCGACGAAAGTTTGTAGTAACTGCTGCGCGTCCAGTCCCAGCGTTTCGGATGATGCCGCGACAACAGCCAGTTGGCCATCACCACCACGGCCAGCAACGCGACGATCTGGAGCAAGATGTTGACGCTGATTTTCCAGCGCCGCTGGCGCAGACTCGGAACACTCGATTGGGTTGGCTCTGCCATGACGTTATCTCCACTTCCTCGATTCCACCACGCGCGTCGTCACGAACAACACCCAGAAACTCGCGCTCAGGTACAACACCACCGTCCGCACGTCCACGATTCCCCGCGCAAACTCCTCCATGTGTGTAAAACATGAAATGTATTCAAACAGCTTTCCAAAGGTAGTCCCACGCGCAAAGTACTCGCCAAACCAGATGCCAATCACGAAGAGGAACACCAAGGCGAAACTGATGAGAAAAGCCACAACTTGGTTCTTCGTCAGCGACGACGTGAGCACGCCGACGGCAATCAGAAATTGGCCGATCAACAGCACGCCCAGATAACCGCTCGCAATCGGCCCAAAATCTAGCGACGTCAGTCCGCCGGTGAACTTGCGGAGGATCAGCACGTACAAGCCTGTCAACCCCCACATCAGCCCATACAACACTACCGCGCCAAGCCACTTCGCAAGCACCACTTCGAAGTCCGTCACCGGTGCTGTCATCAACATCTCAATCGTTCCCGACCGTTTCTCCTCCGCCAGCAATCGCATCGTGATCGCCGGTATCACGAACAGCGAGGGGAGCCAAAACCAATAGAAAAACCGTCGCATCACGGTAATTTGGGTGGTACCCGACGCTAGCAAATCCGCAATCGATGAGCAAAACACAAATCCCATCACAACCAGCAGAAACACCAGCACCACGTACCCCAGCACCGACGCGAAACACGCGTTCATCTCCCGCCGCAACAAGGTAGGGACATTCCTCATAAGCCAACTCCACGGGAAATTGGAGTACAGGAGTACGGGAGTGTTGGAACTGGACGACTCCTGTCCATCACCTCATTGCTCCATCGCTCCATCATTCCATTTCCTCGACTCATCGCAACACGCTCCTCCGTTGATCCCGGCGGTCTTCCTCCGCCTCATCCTCCTCGCGCGTCACCTGCACGAAGATGTCCTCCAGCGTCGTGCGGCTGCGCGTCAACTCCCGCAACGTCCACCCGCCCTGCACCGCCGCCTGGTAAATCGCCTCGCGCGGGTCCGCATCGGCCTTCGCCTCCACCGCCGCGTACACCATGCCGTCATCGCCGGTCGTCACCGTTACCGACGCCACGCCCGGCACCACCGGCAACACCGATTGCACATCCGCCAGCGGCGCCCGCAACTCCACGTTCACCATGCCGCCCGAGCGCAGCGTCTTGCGCAGGTTCTCCGGCGTGTCCGACGCGAGGATTTTGCCGCGATGAATGATGATGACCCGGTTGCAGGTCATCTCCACTTCGGGAAGAATATGCGTCGAAAGCAAAATCGTGTGTTGCTTGCCGAGTTCCTTGATCAGCTCGCGCACCTGGCGAATCTGCACCGGGTCAAGCCCGATCGTCGGCTCATCCAAAATCAACAAGTCCGGCTCGTGCAACAACGCATCCGCCAGCCCGACCCGTTGCCGGTACCCCTTCGAAAGCTGGCCAATCACACGGTCCTGCACATCAGCAATGCCCGTCCTCTCCATCGCTTCCTGCACCCGTTCCTTGCGGTCCGCACGCGCCACGCCTTTGAGCTTGGCGCGGAACTTCAAGTACTCGTTCACGCGCATATCCACGTAGAGCGGATTATTCTCCGGCATATACCCGATGTGACGGCGCACCTCCAACGATTCCTCGAACACATCGCACCCCGCGACCGTCACCTGCCCCGCGCTGGCGGGGATGAACCCGGTCAGGATTTTCATCGTCGTGCTTTTCCCCGCGCCGTTCGGGCCGAGGAAACCGACGATCTCGCCGCGACCGACCTCGAACGAGACGCCATTCAAAGCTGTCACCCCGGCGTACCGTTTCGTCAAATTTTCGACTTTAATCATGGGTTGCATACGTAAAGCCGCTCTCGTGTGAGGAGCAACGGCGCGCTGCCTTCTAGCAAAGCAATTCGACGTTGGCAAGCCGTTCCGCGTTCAATTTCCGCGTTCAATTTTAACGCGCCTTCAACGCCACGCTGACGGTTTGCTGAATCAGGAGGTTGCCGCGCCGTTCCATCAGCAAGATCGCCAGGCTCACCGCGTCGCCGGTCTTCACGTCGCCCAGTCGCTCGGCCAGGCGATCCATCAACTGGACTTCTTCACCGGCCACGTGGGTGATGACGAGGCCGCGCCGCAGGCTCGCGGTCGCCGCCGGGCTGTTTTTCTCGACATCGGTGATCAAGAGTCCTTGGGCAATCGGGATGCCAAGCGCCTCCGCGAGGTCGCGCGTGAGTTCCTGCACCTGCAATCCGAACTTGCTGCGGAACAGATCGGGCACGGCCAGTTTCGGGAGCGCGGCGAGCGCCACTGTGTAGGCGCGCCGCTTGCTGCCGTGTTCCACTTCGAGTTTCACCGAGTCGCCGGGTTTCTTGCGGATCAAGTACCGCTGGAGTTGCAGCAGGTCGCTGTACTTCACGCCGTCCACCAACAACACCACGTCGCCTGTCGCCAGACCGGCCTTGGCCGCGGGGCTGTCGGGCTGCACGTCGGCAACGACGAGCCGGTCGTTTTGCCGGGCAAACCGCAGGCCGAGCCAGAGACGGGCGCGTTTCTCCGTCGTCAACCACGTGGCCAGCATCTCGCCGACGCGCTTGGCGGGGATGGCGAACCCGATTCCCTGCGCTTGCGAGAGGATCGCCATGTTGATGCCGATGAGTTGGCCGCGCGTGTTGATGAGCGGGCCGCCGGAATTGCCGGGATTGATGGCGGCATCGGTCTGGAGAATGTCGTTGAACGTCACGTCGCCGGCGGTGTAGGCGCGATGCTTGGCGCTGATGATGCCCTTGGTGACGGTGTGCTCAAGCCCGAACGGGTTGCCGACGGCGATGACAGTCTCGCCAAGCAGTGTTTCCCGGTCGCTGGCGATCTCGAGGAACGGCAGTTTCTTTTTCGCCTCGATCTTCAGGAGCGCCAGATCGTTCTTGTCGTCGCCGCTGACGACTTTGGCCTCAAGCTGCGTGCCGTCGGCGAGGACGACGTGGATTTTCGTGGCGCGCTGGACGACGTGGAAGTTGGTCACGATCCAGCCGTCCTCGTCCACGAGCGCGCCGGAGCCGAGGCTTTGGGCGCCTTCGACGCGCGGCCGCCGGCCTTGGCCGAAGAATTGGCGGAACAACTCCTCGAAGGGGTCGGCGAAGCTGCGTTGCACGAGCCGTTCCGTGCTCAGGTTCACCACGGCCGGCACCACTTTCTGGATGGCGCCCACCACCGGGTCGGCCTGCGGGTCCAGCGGCGCGGCAAAGACAATGCCAGCCAGCATCACGGCGACTACAAAACAAATTAGCGTTTTCATCGTGTCGGCAGTATATTCCGACCCGACTGGGTGAGCAAGCCATGCGATTGACGCCGTACGCCGAACTGAGGACGCGCGTGTTGCGGGAGAGTTTCTCCGACGCAAGCGGGCGCGCCGTGCTGCGCGATGCGGACAGCAACTATGTTCCCATCTCGATCACCGAACGCCTCGTCCAAGCCATCTGGTACGACCAACGCATCCAGCGCGAGAACCTCGCCACGACGGACGGATGCCCGTTGCGCGTCATTTTCCCCGGCTGGTGGAACGTCGAGGCCGGCCCTGATTTCCGTCACGCCACCGTCCAGTTCGGCGATGAACCGGAACGGAAAGGCGACGTCGAAATCCACCTGCGCGCCGGCGATTGGCGTCAACACCGCCACGACAGCGACCCGCGCTACAACGACGTCATCCTCCACGTCGTGCTCTGGGAAGCCGGCGCGGATGCCATTTCGCGCACGCGCGCCGGGATGCCGGTGCCGCAGCTTGCGCTGCAACATCATCTCGCCGCCCCGCTGGAGGCGCTGTACGACGACATTGATCTCGACAGCTACCCGCACGGAGTCCGCCCGCACGGCGGCGGCTGCGTCAACGTGATGCACCAGCTCGCGCCGCTGCAGGTTCATTCGTTGCTCGACCACGCCGGCGATGAGCGGTTCGCGAACAAGACGCGGAAGTTCATCCGCTGGATTCACCGCGCCGGGCCGGAACAGGCGTTCTACGAGGGCTGGATGGAGGCGCTCGGCTACAAAGCCAACAAGTCGGCGTTCCGCGCGCTCGCCCAGCGGCTGCCGCTCGCACTGCTCGCTGAGAACCGCACCGTCATCGCGCCGCTGCTCTTCGGCGTCGCCGGTTTTCTGCCGACCACCGCCAGCGACGATCCGTTTGTGAAACGGCTGTGGAAGAGCTGGTGGAAACTGCGCCCCGATTTCGAAGAAAAAGTTTTGCCCGACACCGCGTGGCGTCGGGCGGGGATCCGTCCGTTGAATCATCCGCATCGCCGGCTCGGCGCGGCGGCGGCGCTCTTGAAAAAGCGCCCGAAACTTTTGGAGAACGTCCTCGGCTCCATCGAGTCGGGCGGCGATCCGTCGAAGTTGTTCGCGCAGGTCCGCGACGAGTACTGGGCGCAGCACTGCGCGCTCGGCGGGAAGAAACAGGCCAGGCCGATGGAACTGATCGGCACATTGCGCGCCCAGCAGATTGTCAGCAACGTCGTGCTCCCCTTCCTCGCCGCGTGCGCCGAGATCAACAGCGACCCGCGCCTGCTCGAACAAGTCCGCGCCCGCTACACCGCCCTGCCCGCCGGTGAACCGAACACGTTGTTGCGCCTCGCCGGGCAGCAGTTCTTCGCCAGCGACAAGGAAGCGCGCACTCATCTCGACACCGAACGCCGCCAGCAGGGCATGATGCAGATCCTGCTCGACTTCTGCGTGAACGACAAATCGCTCTGCCGCAACTGCCGGTTCCCGGAGATGGTGGCGTGCTGGCGCGGGCAAGTGCGTACTCCTCACGCTCCGCGTGAGGGAGAACCTGGCATTGGCGGTTCCTCACGCGGAGCGTGAGGACTACTTTCAGCCTGCCGAAAAGTTGTTGCGCGCGCAAACGCGCTGCGTCATATTCCCGCCGATGTTCAAGCTGACCAAGCAGGAGATGACCGTGGTGGCGTTCCTCGTGGGCGCGCTCCTGGTCGGGTCCGCGGTGCGACAGTGGCGCGTTCACAAGGAAAACCAGAAAGCCGCCGCGCCGGCGAGTGACGTAAGGAAACCGTAAATGCAGAAACCAACTTTTATCGAAGCCATTGAGGAAATCGTCCTGAAAGATCCGCGGTTCGACCGCGACGCCTACCTGTTCGTGCGGGAAGGACTCGATTTCACGGTGCAGATGCTCAAGAAAAACCCACAGGGACCGCCCGCGCTCCGGCACGTGACCGGACAGGAACTGCTCGACGGGCTGCGCCGCCACGCGCTGGAGCAGTTTGGGCCGATGTCGAAGACCGTGCTCGAAGAATGGGGCATCAAACAGTGCGAGGATTTCGGCGAGATCGTTTTCAACATGGTCGAGAGAGGCATCCTCGGCAAAACCGAACGCGACAGCCGCGACGATTTCAAGGGCGGTTACAGTTTCGATGAAGCGTTCGTCAAACCATACCGCCCCGCGCACCGTCGCGCGCGATCGACTCCCAGCACCGGCCGCTCCCGAACCTCCGAATCGAAGAAGTTGAGCAATAGCTCAAACTAAGGTGTCTCAACCCGCATGAGACACCTGTATCCAATCGGCTGCCTGTTGGCTGCATTCGCCGGAACGATTTCCATGGCCACCACCATTCCCGTCCACAAGGTCATCCTCGACAATGGCCTCACCATCCTCGTTCGCGAGGACCACAGCGCCCCCGTCGTCACCGCCCAGGCATGGTGCCGGGCCGGCAGCATCACGGAAGGCAAACAGATGGGCGCGGGCCTCTCCCACGTCCTCGAACACATGCTGTTCAAGGGCACGCCGACCCGCGGCGTCGCCGCCATCGCGCAGGAGATCGAGGACAAAGGCGGCTACATCAACGCGTACACCTCGTTCGAGCAGACCGTCTATTATATCAACCTCCCCTCCGAGAACTGGCAGACCGCCGTGGACATCCTCGCCGATTGCATGATGAACGCCACCATCCCCGAGGACGAACTCAAAAAGGAAAAGGACGTCATCCTCCGCGAGATGGCGATGAACGTGGACGATCCTGTCCGCCGGTCCAACCGCATCCTCTGGTCCACCGCCTACACCACGCATCCGTACCGGCACCCGGTCATCGGGTATCCCGACATTTACAACCGCATCACGCGCGACGACGTCGTCGCCTACTACAAGAAATTCTACGTCCCGAACAACCTCGTCTTCGTCGTTGTCGGCGCAGTCAACCCCAGCGCCGTCGTCGTCCGGCTCCGGGAGTTGACGAAAGATTTCAAGATGGGACCCATCGAACCGGCGAACATTCCCGCCGAACCGCCCCAACTCAGCCCGCGCGAACGCCACGAATACGCCCCGGTCAATCTCTCCCGCTTTCACCTTGCCTGGCACATCCCGGCCGTCACGCATCCCGACGTGTACGCGCTCGACGTTCTCGCCATCATCGCCGGCCACGGGCGCAGTTCCCGGCTCTACCGCGAAATCCGCCAGCAGCAAGGGCTTGTCCACACGGTTGGCTGCGGTGCCTACACCCCCGGTTATCCCGGCATCTTCGAGATCGAAGCCACTACCGACCCCACCAAGCGCGCCGCCGCCACTGCTGCCATCCGCGCGTTGATGGCGCGATTCGCCACCGAACCCATCACCGATGCCGAGCTGCAGAAGGCGATCAAGATCGTGATCAGCAGCCACCTCGCCAAACTCAAAACGATGGAAGGCCAGGCCGCCGACCTCGCCCACAGTCTCATCCTCACCGGCGACCCGAACTTCGGCGACACGTATTTGGCGAACATCCGCAAAGTCCGCCCCGAAGACATCCGCCGCGCCGCACAACGATACCTGACCGACAACAACCTGACCATCACGTCGCTGAACCCGGCCGACGCCGAATCAAAAACGGAACAAGCCACCCTCGTCGGCACCGATGTCCGGATCGAGAAGATTGAACTGCCGAATGGCCTCCGCCTTCTCGTGCGCGAAGACCCGAAGCTGCCGTTTGTTGACATCCGCAGTTTCTTCAAGGGCGGCGTCATCGCCGAGACCGACGACGACAACGGCATCACGAAATTGACCGCGCGGATGTTGATCAAGGGCACCAAGAGCCGCACGGCCGACCAGGTCTCCGAGTCCATCGAGTCGGTCGGCGGCGCCATCAGCTATTTTTCCGGCAACAACAGCTTCGGCGTCTCCACCCACTCGATGAGCGACGACCTCGATCTCGCGCTCGACCTGCTGGCCGACGTGCTCCAGAACCCGTCGTTCCCCGCCGACCTGCTGGCCCGCGAGCGCAGCGTCCAACTCGCCGAGATCAAGGCCGAACAAGACCAGATTCTCCGCGCCGGACAACAGTTGCTCCGCGAAACGATGTTCGCCAGGCATCCCTACCGGCTCAACCCGCTCGGCACCGCCGAAAGCGTCGCCCGTCTCGGGGCCGCCGAACTGGCCGCATTTCATCGCCGCTACGTCGTGCCGAACAACATGGTGCTCGCCGTCTTCGGCAACGTGAAGGCCGACGACATCCGCCAGAAAGTCGCGGCGCGTTTCGGCGCGATGCAGAAGACCGATGTCGAGTTCCCCAAAACAGACGACGGGCGCATCGCGACCGCCATCCGCCAGGAGGCCGAAAAACCCAAGGAACAAGCCGTCCTGTTGATCGGCTACAACAGCCCCGCCATCTTCAGCAACGACCGGTTCCCGGTCGAGGTGCTCGATGAAATCTTTTCCGGCATGGGTTCCCGCCTTTTCCTCCGGCTGCGCGACGAACTGGGGCTGTGTTACTACTGCGGCGCGTTCCAACTGGTGGGCATCGAACCCGGCTTTTTTGCGTTCTACGTCGGCACCGCCCCGCAACAAGCGGCTGACTGCGAGAAGGAGATCCTCGCCGAGGTCGAGCGGCTCCAGCGCGACGGCGTGACCGACGCCGAACTGGAACGCGCCAAGAACAGCATCATCGGCCAGCGCAAAGTCCGGATGCAGGACAACGGCGACCTCGCGATGAGCATTGGCCTCGACGAAATCAACGGCCTCGGCTGGGATTTCTTCCGTGGCATTGACCAGAAATACCGCGCCGTCACCGGCGCCGACATCAAACGCGTCGCCGCCCAATATCTCGGCGCGCCCGGCCGCGCCACCATCGTTGTCAAACCCTTATCGAAGGAGAAATGACATGGCTGAAGTCCAGAAAGACACCATTGGCAACCGCGAGGACACGTTGCGGTTCCTCGACCTCGTTCGTTTGTTCAGCACGCAGGGCATGATGGCGCTTGGCAAACTCGCCAACCCGGCCACGGGCAAGGCGGAGAAGAACCTCGATGCCGCCCGTCTTTTCATTGACCTGCTCGACATGCTCGAACGGAAAACCACGGGCAACCTGACGCCCGACGAGACGAAAATCCTCCACGCCGCCCTGACGGATCTGCGGCTGATGTTCGTCGAGGAATCCAAGGCGCCCGCCGCCGAGACGAAGCCGGAAGAGAAGAAGTAACCGGCAGGCATTGCCGCCCTCCCAAATCTCCTGAGCTGTTGCCTTGCACTCGGTCGAGGGTGGTTTGTAGTAAGCCACGGAGCCTGCGGAGTGGCGTTGGGGGAGGTAGCTCCGGGCAAACGAACCGCACTCCGTCCCGAAACGGCACGTGACTGCGTGCGTTACTACAAACGTTCACTCACAATACAGTTTGACGGAGAACTAACACATCAATAATACTGAAAAAATCGGGTGCGGTATCGGATCCGGTTGGGACCGCTTGCGGTGGGGTTTTCGTATCGCTCCACCACGACGTGCACGAGAATCTCGCTGTTGATTTCATCCCCGTCAGCCGCGTTGTAGCGGCCGTCCCGGTTCACGTCGGCAATCGTCTGGCCAACGGCCCAGATGCTGAAGGCGTTGGAGCGGGTGGTGATCAGATTGGCAATGGAACGGATGCCGCGTTCGGATACTTCCTTGGCGACATTATTGCTCGTCATGCCCATCACTTCGCAGACCTGGCCGATCCAGCCGAACGCATCAGTAGTAAACGGCGCCCACGTCGTCGGCGGCTGGTAGGCGTGGGTCAAGTTCCAGACGTGATTTTGAATGTTGCTCGACACCCTCCCGACGCCAGTGAAAGTGCGGGCAAGATCGGGATAATACAGCGCCCGAATGGGAATCTCCCGCTGCAACGTTGCCCGCACATGCAATCCCTGACCGGTGTACACCTGACTGTTGATATTGATGCGCCCGGCCAGCTTGTCGTGGGTGCAAAACAGATCGAGCACGGCCCAATCGGGAAGGAGGTTTTGGACTTTTTCCAAAGTATGTTGGGGGCGCAACGCCAGCGTTCGCCATGGCACGCCGGTGTGGATGAAGTGCAGTTCGCCCACCGACTCAAACGTGCCGCGATTCGAAATGTTCGTGTGGCAGGAGTACTCCGTTGTCCGTTCCACCAGACCGCCGTCGCTGAGCAACTGCGCGGTGGTGCCGGGGACGGGATTTGTCACCCAATACCAAACACTACCGCTATTCCATGCACCCATGGTGCCGCTTCTAAAGGTCTGAGGTCCCATCCCGCCACCCACGGGATTCCAGTAGTGGCTGACCGGCCTGACCCGCGGGTCTCGGCAGGCTGACACCCACGACATGTTCGTCGTCCTTCCATTCATGTCTTTTCCGAGGCGAACGTTGAAATGGTTGGTCATTCGGATGGACGCGTAGTCAAGCCGTCCACCCGGCCCTCGAAACTCCGCGGTAACCGTCCCGGCGTTGAAGATGAGAAAAACATTATCGGCTATGTTGCTGGTAATGACGGGCGTGTCACTCTGGGCCAACACCTGATAGGAGCCGGACCAAGGACTGGGAGTGATCACACCGGTTCCGTTCAAAACAACGGGGCTGGGAAGCGTGGCCGGAGCGGGATCCCAATTGAACGTAATCGTGGGACGATTCGCAATCGTTACCGTATGCCCGCTCAAGTCATAATCTGGCGCCGGCGGCGGGTACATGTACCAGAGTTCCATCAGGGTCGTAGTCCGCCGCTCGATGATGAGCCAGTTGGTATTGACGCTAACGATGAAGGAGTTGCTGATGACCAATTCGTTCATGTACGGCGTTCTTTCCAGACCGAGGTACGTTGGGGGGTACCCGCCGGAGTCAGTGGGAATATTGTCCACGTCAACGTAGTCCTTGATGTTGGCGGCGATTTGCAAGAGGTTGTTGCCGTACTTGTCGCGGAACGTCTGGCCGAACCAGCCGTTCAAGTGCGCGTTGCCGAGCATGTTCGTGATGGCCAGCAGGTATTGCTGGGGATTGGTGGTCAGGATGTTCGTGTTGAGATTCATCCGGGGAGCGCCCCACGGGGTCAGGCTGGTGTCCTGGCTGAACGTGGTGGTTCGGAAATGATTCGAGTGACAGAACAGTGCGAACGACACATTGTTGGGGTCTATCACTGACCACGAGTTGGGCGAAGCGTAACCGGTGTTCGTCCCGAACTGATAGGAAAGATTGGCGGC